>ONDB01000089.1 GCA_900316485.1 uncultured Eubacteriales bacterium | reverse complement strand
CTTGCAGCGGCTTCCTGCTGAGCCCTTGCGGCGGCTTCCTGCTGAGCCCTTGCGGTAGCTTCCTGCTGAGCTCTTGCGGCGGCTTCCTGCTGAGCTCTTGCGGCAGCTTCCTGCTGAGCTCTTGCAGCAGCCTGTGCTGCTGCGTCTGGACGGGCAACATTTGTTCCCGGAGGAGCGGCCTCGGGACTATTGATATCAGGCAGTCTGTTTTCAACTGCCTCTTGTTTAATCGGAGTAAGTTTTACTGCCGGTGTTTGCTGGATCTGTTCAATCGTAACTTCACGTTCCGGCTGCATAGGCGGCAGGGTAGAGGTAATAGCCTCTGCTTCTATAGGGGTGAGCTTTACTGCCGGTGTATTTGCAATCTGTGCAACAGAAACGGGTTTGTCCTTGCTCATGGGAGGAAGATGACCGCTTTCTGTTCCCGGAAGGTACGGAAGATTAGGCACACCGATGATATCGCCGGTTGCTTCTGAAGCAGTGGGTGTATTTGTTTTCTGTCTGAACTGAGCGAAAATATTATTGCTGTTTGCTGCGGCAGCAGCTTCTGCTTCTGCCTTAGCTTTTGCTTCAGCTTTAGCTCTTGCTTCAGCTTCGGCTCTTGCTCTGGCTTGAGCTTCAGCCCTTGCCCTTGCTTCAGCTTCGGCTCTTGCTTTTGCTTCTGCTTCAGCTCTTGCCTTTGCCTCAGCTTCTGCTTTAGCTCTTGCTTCGGCTTCTGCTTTTGCCCTCGCTTCAGCCTCTTTACGCTTACGGGCTTCAGCTTCGGCTCTTTCCTGTTCAGCGATTTTTGCAGCTTCCTCCGCTTCTTTAGCGGCTTCAAGCTCTGCAGCTTCTCTGTCCATTTGTTCTTTCGATTTGTTTAACTTGATACTAAAGCCGCAGAATGGACAATCTTCGCCGTTATTGACTATCTGCATACCGCATCCTGGGCAGCTTGTAAGTAATCCCATAGTCATATCTCCTCATGATATATTTTTGGCAGTGTTTAACTTGCCGGATCACGCAGAACAATATACATGTTACGTATAAAGCATGGACTGAATAATGCTCCCGAAACCCGACATATGACCGGTGTCGGGGTAAAGATTATTCCACGCAGGAATACCTTGTAGTCATAAGATTCATGAAAACGCTGTGAAAACATTTCAATTATCAATCTCTGTATACAACTTACCGCCCATAAATAAATGCTTTGCTTTATCATTTTGTGAAAAAGCAAAACTTGAAACAGGCATAAGTACCCCGATATAATACTCTTAGAATATTATATTATATTTTTAACTTTCAGTCAATAATTTTACAAAAAAAACCAACTCTTTTACTACCTTTATTTATTTTAATCAAATTATAGCTTTTATCATTAATTCCAGCATGTAATTTATAGTTGAACAAGAATATTTATAA
The DNA here is from genome assembly GCA_900316485.1 of uncultured Eubacteriales bacterium. Lineage (GTDB taxonomy): Bacteria > Bacillota > Clostridia > Oscillospirales > Acutalibacteraceae > UBA1213. Next base: position 23,651 of record ONDB01000089.1, on the reverse strand, counting down.
GTTTGCTGATAAAAAAATTAAAAATTTATCCTGATGACTGCCGGTTGTTGCTATATACAGGAATTTGTGGTATTATAGTTATGAATATAGAGAAATCGCCGGATTGGTTGCCTGCGTTTTCCTGAAATCTGAAAAGCGCTGGTTATCCCGTGATGGGAACAGAACAATATACGAACTGAGAATCAGCAAATAAATGTAATCAAGGGAGGTTACTGTTATGTTAAAAAATGCCGAGCTTCTTTCTCCTGCCGGAGACAGCGAATGTTTTGAAAGCGCTCTGAAATTCGGTGCAGATGCGATCTATCTTGCCGGAACACAATTCGGTATGCGTTCTGCTCCTGAAAACTTCACTCCTGAGCAGCTTTCACAGGCGGTAAAGGCAGCTCATGAAAAAAATGTCAAGGTGTATGTAACCTGCAATACACTGCCGAGAAACAATGAGATAGAGCTTCTTCCGGAATTTCTCAAAACCTCTGCAGAATGTGGTGTAGATGCCTTTATAATTGCCGATCTGGGAGTAATGAAGCTTGCAGAAAAATATGCTCCCGGTGTACAGCGCCATGTTTCCACCCAGGCAGGAGTAGTAAATTATGTTACGGCGAAAACTTTTTACGAGATGGGTGCCACAAGAGTAGTTCTTGCCAGGGAGCTTACTCTTGACGAAATAGCGGATATCCGTGCAAAGATCCCCGCTGAGCTGGAGCTTGAAGCTTTTGTTCACGGCTCGATGTGTGTATCATTTTCAGGCAGATGCCTGATATCCAGCTATCTTACCGGAAGAGATGCCAACCGAGGCGATTGTGCCCAGCCCTGCAGATGGAAATATCATCTTTTCGAGGAACACCGGGATGGTCAGTATTATCCCGTTGAGGAAAGCAAGGACGGCACATTCCTTTATAATTCCCGTGATCTGTGTATGATAGAGCATATACCGGAGCTTGTAAAGGCAGGCATTGACAGCTTCAAGATTGAAGGAAGAGCAAAGTCAGCATATTATGTTTCGGTAGTAACGAATGCATACAGACACGCAATTGACGAATACTATGAAAACCAGGGCAGCAAACCGCTTTCACCCTGGATAAGAGAAGAACTGGAAAAGGTGAGCCACAGAGAATACAATACCGGATTTTTCTTCGGCGGCGAGCCGGGACAGGTAACGGATAACGGCGGATATATACGAAATTACGAGGTAGTGGCTGTTTGTGATGAATATAAGGACAAGACAGCATTCCTGACTCAGAGGAACAGGTTTTTTAGCGGTGACAGACTGGATGTTCTTCCGCCGGGAGGAGAGCCCTTTGAGATAATCGTTGATTATATGCAGAATGAAAAGGGTGAGGTGATTGAGGTGGCACCCCATGCTATGCAGAAGGTCATCATGCCGAGTAATGTAGAGATACCGGTAGGATCTGTGCTGAGAAAGGCGAGGTCATAAGATGAAGGTTCTCAATATTCACGGCTACGGCGGAAATGCTGCCAACAGTGCATATGAAGCACTGAGAAAATGCGATTTTGATATAATTTCTCTTCAGATAGATTATGACAAAACCTCACCGGATGCTGTCATGCAGCTTCTTAACAGTCAGTTTACCAATAATTTCTGCGATGCAGTCGTGGGAACGAGCCTTGGAGGTTTTTATGCAGCGCTTATCAGCATGAAAAATGAATGTCCGTGTGTGCTGATAAATCCATGTATGCTTCCCTTCCTGCATCTGCCAAGACTTGGATATAAAAATGATGACGGAGTACTGGAATATATCCGACTCTTTTCGGGACTTGCAGATGTTGACGGTTCGCTTGTTTCCACAATAATCGGAGGTCAGGATGAGCTTATCGACACTCACGATTTCACCAGGGGTATTTTTCAGAATGAAAGATACATAATAGTTCCTGAGGGAAAGCACAGCGGATCAACTATGCCTCTTGATGAGATATTCAGGGATCACAGAGAGGGCTTTTTCGGGGAGGTTCTCTGATTGGATAACAATAATAACAGAAATGACGGCAGCAGCTTTTACAGCGGCTGGCAGAATCAGCAGGGCAGTAATTACTACAACGGAAGCTCTGACGGACAAAACAGCTTCTATGACGGAACCCAAAACTGACCAAACCCCTTTTATGACGGCAATCCCAACGGACAGGGCGGCTACTATTATGATCAGCCTCAGAATAACCAGCCTGATCCCATAGAAATGTATAATGACATCAGGGCAAGACATGTACTGAATTACGATAACTTTGGATACGAACCTGTTGGTATGGAAGCTGTTCGTCGGATGCATCCGAATGCGAAGCTTGCGGATCCTACAGACGGAAGATCAAGAATGATAAAAATGTGTGTGGTTGCAGCTGTTTTTCTGATAATCGGCCTGCTGTTTCTGGGCTTTTATATTTCAAAGGATACTGCCCAGGTGCAGCATATTCTTGTAGGCAATAAATTCCCGGAAAGTGTTTTGGGAATAAAAAGCTACAATGTGATATATAAATATTCTTATGAAGATTCATTTTACGACGGAACAGATTGCCTTACTTTAGACCAACTGCATGATATAGGACTGACAAATATCAGCTCTGATATGCAGGGAAAGATCATAACTACATATGCGGATATCACAAATCCGAAAAAGTCTCTTCTTGTTAAGTAAAACTATATAGGCAGAGGTGTGGCATTCCTTGTTGTATTTGCAGTTGTCGGCGGGATATTTTTCATTATCGGAATAAAGATGTATTATGACTGTATTAACGGTAAGGTAGCAGTTTACATCAACGAAACAGAAAAGAAAAAATATCAGAGAATAAAGTGATGCGGTATGAGAGAGTGAGTTGATTCAATGTTCAGGGAAATAGTGAGAAAAAAGCAGAAGCTGGAAAATGAAGAATGTCTTGAAATACTCAGGAATGAAAAAAGAGGAGTGCTGGCTGTCATGGGTGATGATGGCTACCCTTACTGCCTTCCTATAAATCATTATTACAATGACGAGGACGGAAAAATCTATTTTCACAGCGGAAAAACAGGACATAAAATTGACGCCATAGGAGCCTGCGATAAAGTTTCCTTCTGCGTTTATGACAGCGGAAGAAAAAAAGAAGGACACTGGTCGCTTTATATAAAAAGCGTTATCGTTTTCGGCAGGATAAGCCCTGTTGAAGATCACGCAAAGTCAATGGAAATAAGCCGCAGACTCAGCCGCAAATTTACAGATGACGAAAAATATATAGAGGATGAAATAAAAAAATTCGGGGCAAATACTCTCGTTTTGGCTCTGGAGCCTGAGCATATTACAGGCAAGCTCGTAAATGAAGCATGAAACTGACAGGTAGGAAACAATATGGAGCATTTTAAACTCAGATCTGATTATAAGCCTACAGGCGACCAGCCCCAGGCAATAGATACCCTCGTAAACAGCATCAAAGCCGGAAACAGGGAACAGACCCTGCTGGGAGTAACAGGATCCGGCAAGACCTTTACAATGGCGAATATTATTGAAAGGCTGAGCAGACCCACGCTTGTGCTGGCACATAACAAGACTCTTGCAGCACAGCTGTGTGAAGAATTCAGGGCTTTTTTCCCTGAAAATGCAGTTGAGTATTTCGTATCATATTACGATTACTACCAGCCGGAAGCTTATGTTCCCACAACCGATACCTATATCGAAAAGGACAGCTCAATAAATGACGAAATAGATAAGCTGCGCCACAGTGCAACACTAGCTCTTTCTGAAAGACGGGATGTAATAATAGTTGCAAGCGTATCGTGTATCTATTCGCTTGGTAACCCTATTGATTACCGTAATATGGTGATTTCTCTGAGACCGGGAATGGAAAAGCCCCGGGATGAGCTTCTGAAAAAGCTTGTAGAACTGCAGTACGAAAGAAACGATATAGATTTTACCAGAAATAAGTTTCGTGTCCGCGGAGATGTAGTGGAAATATTTCCGGCTTATTCATCAGAATCAGTAATAAGGGTTGAATTCTTCGGGGATGAAATAGACAGGATAAGTGAGCTTAATCCAATTACAGGTGAGATTAAATCTGACCTTCGCCATGCTGCTATTTATCCTGCTTCACACTATATAGTGCCAAGAGAGAAAATAGAAATAGCAATAAAAGAGATAGAAGCTGAGCTTGAGGAGAGGATTGAATATTTCAAGGCAAGGGGAAAGCTTCTCGAAGCCCAGCGTATTGAACAGCGCACCCGTTATGATATAGAAATGCTGCGTGAGATCGGATTTTGCAGCGGTATAGAGAATTATTCAAGAGTTCTTTCAGGAAGAAAGCCGGGCAGTGTACCATATACTCTGCTTGACTATTTCCCTGAGGATTATCTGCTGCTTGTGGACGAATCCCATGTAATGCTTCCACAGGTGAGAGGAATGTACGGCGGTGACCGGGGAAGAAAGGAAAACCTTGTGGAATACGGTTTCCGTCTGCCCTCAGCATACGACAACAGACCGCTTAATTTTGATGAATTCTATAAGCATATCAATCAGGCTGTTTTTGTAAGTGCAACTCCGGGTGATTTTGAGCTTGAGAAAAGCGCAGTAGTTGCTGAACAGGTAATAAGACCTACAGGACTTCTTGATCCTGAAATCAGCGTTCGTCCGGTAGAAGGTCAGATGGACGATCTTATTACAGAGATAAACGAAAGAATACCAAAAAAACAGAGGGTTCTTGTTACGACCCTGACAAAGAAAATGGCCGAGGATCTTACAGATTATCTTACAACCATGGGTATTCGTGTGCGCTATATGCACCACGATATTGATACAGTTGAACGTATGCAGATTATACGTGATCTGAGACTGGGTGAATTTGATGTTCTGGTGGGTATCAATCTTCTGCGTGAAGGACTTGATCTGCCGGAGGTATCGCTTGTTGCAATACTTGATGCTGACAAGGAGGGCTTTCTGCGAAGTGAGCGCAGCCTGATACAGACCATAGGCAGGGCAGCAAGAAATTCCGAGGGCAAGGTTATCATGTATGCAGATTCGGTAACAGATTCAATGGAAAAGGCCATAACCGAAACAGAACGCCGGCGCAAGATACAGATGAAATATAATGAGGAGCACGGTATCATACCTAAAACGATAATCAAGAAGGTAAATGATATTATAGAGATCAGCTCCAGAACTGATGAAAAGCTCAGAAGCAAAACAAAGCTCAGCAGAGCAGAAAGAGAAAAGCTGATAGCCCAGCTGACAAAGGAAATGAAGGCAGCTGCAAAGCTGCTTGAATTTGAACATGCTGCTTATCTGCGTGATAAGATCAAGGAATTGAACGGACAATAAAAAGAAAGGTGTGTGTAAAAATGTCAATAGAGGGTCTTGACAAAATTAAAAAAATAGAAGAAAATAGAAAGGTTGAGATCGAAGGGCTTGATATGTGCCGTCCGGTGAACAATGCCTTTGAAGGTACTCCGGAGCCGACAGAAGATAATGCTCCCTTTGAGCCGAGAAAAATAACCTTTGAATTCGGGGACGGAGCAGGCGTTACACAGAATATAACAGGCCTTGACAGATGCAAGCCTGTAAATTCAGAAATAGATGCCGATAATCCCGCTGATTATTCAGAGGACAGAATTGATGCAGATGAGCTGAGCAGCAGTGAGCAGATTAATATCACCGGGCTGGACAGCATAAAGCATCTTGGTGTTCCCGGTCATCCAGAGATCTCATCATTCGCTCTCAGACTGATAAAGCTTGTTGACAGAGCCAGGGAGCTTGATACGGAATTCAAGGTGTTTGGTTCCGATAAGCATCAGTACAGATTCAATACAGTCACAGCTCTTTCTATAGTGCGTGATTTTGAAAAGCGTCATAGTATCACTCTTCCGAAAGCATATGTGGAATTCCTTACACAGGTGGGTGACGGCGGTGCCGGTCCGGATCTGGGATTGTATTCACTTGATGAGGTCGAATACAATAACTATACTGATCACAGCGAAACCTCATGCGACCTGGAGCACGTCCGGGGAAGATCGGATTTCCATACAGTTCCATATACGATTGAGGGAGTTCCTCCACTTATAACATCGGAGCTTGATGAGGATAAATGGTTTGCCTGGTACGAGGCTCTGGGCAGTGCCTGTGCAAACGGAATGAATTTCCGCAAAAAGGCTACCGAGCTGTACAACGGACTCCTTGAAATATCTGCAATGGGCGGTACGAATGCTATGTATCTTATCTGCGAGGGTGATCTCAAGGGAAAGCTTTGTGCCTTTACATTGGATATTGATGACAGAGTACATATTTTTGATATCAGTTTTGAGGACTGGATGATAAGTCATTTCAAGAGAATTGTTGATAAATTTGAAAACGCTGAGAAACCAAAGGAAACCTGAAAGAAAAAGGGGATAGGAATAAATTGGCAAAGAAGAAGGAAAAGCAGGAATACGGTAATGAAAGCATTATGACTCTCAAAGGTGCGGACAGAGTCCGTAAGCGTCCGGCCGTAATATTCGGCTCAGATGGAATAGAGGGCTGCCAGCACTCCGCCTTTGAGATTCTTTCAAACTCGATAGATGAAGCGAGAGAAGGCTACGGCAAGGAAATAATGGTAACCCGTTTTGCAGATCATTCAATAGAGATTGAGGATTTCGGACGAGGCATACCTGTAGATTACAATAAGAACGAAGAGCGTTATAACTGGGAGCTGGTTTTCTGCGAGCTGTATGCAGGCGGCAAATATAATAACAGCGAAGCCGAAAACTACGAGTTTTCTCTTGGACTTAACGGTCTCGGACTTTGCTCCACACAGTATTCGTCAGAATATATGGATGTTCAGATAAGACGTGATGATACACTTTTCACTCTTCATTTTGAGCACGGCGAAAATGTGGGTGGACTTAAAAAGGAACCCTATAAGGGCAGAAAAACAGGTACAAAGATCCGCTGGAAGCCTGATATAGAAGTGTTTACCGATATAAATATCGGTGATGAATATTTTACTGACATAATAAAGCGTCAGGCAATTGTCAATGCAGGTATACGCTTTATTTATAAGAGTGAAAAAGAAGATGGCGGATTTGAAGAGCAGGAATTTATCTATGAAAACGGAATAGAAGATCATGTAAGGGAGATTGTCGGAGAGGATGCCCTTTCCACAGTACAGTTCTGGCAGACAGAAAAACAGGTTCGTGACCGTGAGGATAAGCCCGAATACAAGACAAAGATAAATATTGCCCTTGCCTTTTCAAATAAGATAAGTACAGCGGAATATTACCATAATTCCTCCTGGCTTGAATACGGCGGTGCTCCGGAAAAGGCAGTAAGGAACGCCTTTGTTTATTCTATAGATTCATACCTCAAGGCAAACGGGAAATATACGAAAAATGAAGCAAAGATAAACTTTGATGATGTGCGTGATTGTCTTGTTATTGTAATATCATCATTTTCAAGCGTTACCTCCTATGAAAACCAGACAAAGAAGGCTATTACCAATAAGGGTATACAGGAGGCAATGACGGAATATCTGCGCCACCAGCTGGAGGTCTATTTCATAGAGAATAAGCTGGACGCAGAGAAGATTGCCGGACAGGTGCTTATAAATAAGAGAAGCCGTGAAAGTGCAGAAAAGACAAGACTCAATATAAAAAAGACACTTGCCGGAAATATGGATATGACCGGACGGGTTGCAAAATTTGTTGACTGCCGAAGTAAAAACAAGGATGAAAGAGAGCTTTTCATCGTTGAGGGTGATTCTGCTCTTGGAGCCTGTAAGCAGGCGAGAAATCCTGATTTCCAGGCAATAATGCCCATCAGGGGAAAGATACTGAACTGCCTTAAGGCTGATTACAATAAAATATTCAAAAGCGAAATAATAACTGATCTTCTCAAGGTTCTTGGCTGCGGTGTAGAGGTAAAGTCAAAGGCAAATAAGGATCTGGCAACATTTGATATGGAGCTTCTTCGCTGGAATAAAATAATATTCTGTACCGATGCGGATGTTGACGGCTTTCACATCAGAACCTTGCTCATGACTATGATCTACCGACTTGCTCCTACTCTTATACGGGAAGGTAAGGTATTTATTGCAGAATCACCTCTTTATGAGATTACATCGAAGGAGAAAGTTTATTTTGCATATACGGAAGCAGAAAAAGAGCAGTTCATTAAAGAAATAGGAGATAAAAAATTCACCATTCAGAGATCAAAAGGACTTGGTGAAAACGAACCTGAAATGATGAGCCTTACCACAATGGATCCGGCAACACGCAGGCTCATAAAGATAATGCCGGATGATGCAAAAAAGACAGCAGAAATGTTTGATATACTCCTTGGCGATAATCTTACAGTTCGCCGTGACTACATCGTGGAAAACGGTGCAAAATACATTGACGATATTGATGTCAGCTGATATCAGGGTCATAGTTATCAGACTGTTTGTTAACGTAAACTTATAGTTACCTGAAAAGGAGAGAGAAGCTAATAAATGGCAAAGAAAAGAACAACAAAGAAAACCCCGGCATCTGCTAAAATTGAAGGATATATTGCAGGAGCCGGAGAAATAGTTGAGGAGAAAATTGCCTCTACACTAGAGGAAAATTTCATGCCCTATGCCATGAGCATAATAATGAGCCGTGCTATCCCGGAGATAGACGGCTTCAAGCCTTCCCACAGAAAGCTGCTTTATACAATGTATAAAATGGGTCTTTTGGGAAACCAGAGAACAAAGTCTGCAAATATCGTGGGTCAGACAATGAGACTGAATCCTCACGGCGATGCAGCTATATATGATACCATGGTCAGACTCAGCCGGGGATATGAAGCGCTGCTTCATCCGTTTGTGGATTCAAAGGGTAATTTCGGAAAGTTCTACAGCCGTGATATGGCATGGGCAGCTTCAAGATATACAGAAGCAAAGCTGGACCCTATATGCAACGAGCTTTTCGGGGATATCGACAAGGATACAGTGGATTTTGCAGATAACTACGATAATACAATGAAGGAGCCAACACTTCTTCCGGCAGCCTTCCCTTCAGTGCTTGTCAATGCAAATACAGGTATTGCGGTTGGTATGGCAAGCTCTATTTGCTCATTCAATCTTTCGGAAGTCTGCCGCACTACGATAGAACTGCTGAGAAATCCGGAGCATGATATTATGTCAACTCTTATTGCACCGGATTTTACAGGAGGCGCACAGATAATATATGATAAAAAGGTCATGCAGACCGTATATGATACAGGCAGAGGAAGTATTCGTCTCAGAGGCAGATATGTCTATGATAAATCTGCAAACTGTATAGATATTCTGTCAATACCCCAGACAACCACAAGTGAAGCTATTATCGAAAAAGTGATAGATCTTGTAAAAGGCGGCAAAATCAAGGAAATATCAGATATCCGTGATGAAACAGGAATTGACGGCCTGAAAATAACGATTGATCTTAAGAGGGGAGTTGCAGCTGATAAGCTTATGACAAAGCTCTATAAGATGACTCCTCTGGAAGATAGCTTCTCCTGCAATTTCAATGTACTTATCGGCGGCACACCTATGGTGCTGGGTGTAAAGGATCTTCTCAATGAATGGTCTGCTTTCCGCATCGAATGTGTAAAGCGCAGAACATTCTTTGATCTTCATAAAAAGCAGGATAGACTTCATCTTCTGCAGGGTCTTGAAAAAATTCTTCTCGATATCGACAAGGCAATCAGTATTATCAGAAATACTGAGGAAGAATCACAGGTGGTTCCGAACCTTATGGAAGGCTTCGGCATAGATGAGGTACAGGCAGAATATGTAGCTGAAATAAAGCTGCGTCACCTTAACAGAGAATATATCCTCAAGCGCACGGATGATATTTCACAGCTTGAAAAGGATATTGCCGAGCTTGAATCTATTCTTGCAAGCAGCCGTAAGATAAAGAATATCATAATCCGAGAGCTTTCTGAAATAGCCGAGAAATACGGTCAGCCCAGAAAGAGCATGATTATTTATGCCGAAGATATAATGGATGATGAAATTGTTGAAGAGGTTCCGGATTACGCTGTAAATCTCTTCTTTTCAAAGGAAGGCTATTTTAAGAAAATTACTCCCCAGTCACTCAGAATGAGCGGTGAGCATAAGCTTAAGGACGGGGATGAGATAACCGAGCATTTTGAAACCACAAATAATACTGACCTTATTTTCTTTTCTGATAAGGCACAGGCATATAAGGCAAAGAGCAGCGATTTCTCTGATACAAAGACCAGCGTGCTTGGTGAATATATTCCCTCAAAGTTAGGATTTGACGAGGGCGAAAATGCCATTTATATGGTGCCTACAAAGGACTACAGCGGATATATCATGTTTGTATATGAAAGCGGAAAGGTCGCAAAGGTACCGCTGGAATCATTTGCCACCAAGACTAACCGTAAGAAGCTTGCAAATGCCTACTGCGATAAGGAACCCCTTGCTGCTATATGCATTGCTCCGGATGATGAAACAGATATTGTGGTTCTTTCGTCTTCCGGCAGGGCCCTTGTATTCAGAGCAGAAGATATCAACGCAAAAAGCTCCAGAAGCGCTCAGGGAGTGGCAGTTATGAAGCAGAAAAAGGGTCATAGAGTAATATCTGCAAATGTGCTTACAGAGGGTATGCTGGGAGACCCGGAAAGATACAGAGCAAAGACAATACCTACAATGGGTCAGCTTCCTAAATCAGAGGAAAGCGATCAGATAAGCTTTTCCTGAGCATTGAGGGATTCCCCATAAAAATATAAAAAATTTAATAAATATCTTGATTTTATGTTTTCTATATGTTAATATATAGAGGTATGTTGAGGAAAAACGTCAGAATGCATGGTCCTGCGTTGTAAATCTTGAAGGGACTTTTGCATGGCTTTATGCAAATTCGATTGGAGGATCTAATATAATGGGAATTTGGGAAATAGTTGTAGGTGCATTTGTTCTTGTGTTATCTATTGTAATGATAATCCTGATCATTCTCCAGGAGGGTCATCAGGCAGGTCTCGGAGCAGTAACGGGCGGTGCTGATTCATTCCTTTCAAGGGGCAAGGCACGTACAGCTGATGCTATTTTCGCTAAGATCACAAAGTATTGTGCTATCGTATTTTTCCTTCTTGTTGTAGCTCTTAATGCTATCGCATTTTTTGGCGGAAGTAATACAAAGTCAACGGCTGCTGACGAAGCAACGATAAATGCTTCCTCACAGGTTTCAGCAGAGGCAAGCAAGGAAGCAAGCAAGGAAACTTCAGCAGAGGCAAGCAAGGAAGCAAGCAAAGAAACTTCAGCGGAGGCAAGCAAAGAAGCTTCAGCAGAAGCAAGCAAGGAAGCTTCAGCAGAAGCAAGCAAGGAAGCTTCAACAGAAGCAAGCGCAGAAGCTTCGACAGAAGAGAGCACAGAGGCTTCAGCTGAGGAAAGCACAGAATCAACAGACGAAAGCAGTACAGAGGCTGCTGAGTAATGATAAGCAAAGTGATGAATTAACGGACAGGCATCTTCAATTTCTTGTTGGAGATGCTTGTTTTTTTAACAGGCAAAGGGGCTGGCGAGAAAATGATTATCAATATGCCGCAGGATGTAAGAGAAATAATAGATACACTTGAAAAAAAGGGTTATAGTGCATATGCTGTAGGGGGCTGTATAAGGGACAGCGTTATGGGGATACAGCCCCATGACTGGGATATTTGTACAAGTGCCATGCCGGAGGAAATTCTTTCATCTCTTGGCAGGCACAATATTATAGAAAGCGGATTGAAGCACGGTACAGTTACCGTGAAGGTAAATGGCAGACTCTATGAAATAACTACTTTTCGTTCAGACGGAAAATATACGGATAACCGCCGTCCTGAAAGCGTCACCTTTATTACAGATGTAAAAGAAGATCTGGAAAGACGTGATTTTACAGTCAATGCAATGGCATATAACGATAGGTACGGCCTTTGCGACTGCTTTTCAGGTCAGGAGGATATCAGACGTAAGCTGATTCGCTGTGTCGGAGATCCGGATATGCGCTTTAATGAAGATGCACTCAGGATTCTTCGTGCACTGCGTTTTTCATCAAGGCTTGGTTTTGAAATTGAAGAAAAGACAGCTGATTCTATCCGAAAAAATGCCGGTCTGCTGAAAAACATTTCCGTCGAAAGGATAGCGGCTGAGCTTATCGGTATTATTGACGGTGAATACTGTGAAACTGTGCTGAAAGAATATCCTGATGTTCTCGGAGTATTCATTCCTGAGCTGATTCCTGCTGTAGGATTAGATCAGCATAACCCTCATCATATATATGACGTATGGACACATACTGTGAAGGTTGTGGCAAATTCTCCTCACGGAAAGGTAATGCGTCTTGCAGCATTGCTGCATGATATAGCAAAACCGTTCTGTTATACAATGGATGATAGGGGAATAGGACATTTCAAAGGACATCCTGAAAAAGGCGCAGAGATGGCAGCAGATATTCTCAGAAGACTGCACCTTGATAATGACACAATTTCAAAGGTAAAGATACTGATTCATTATCACGACCGCCGTCCCCTTCCGGAGCCGAAACAGGTAAGACGGCTTGTATCAAAGACAGGAGCAGAACTGTTTGTTCCGCTGATGCAGCTGAAAAGAGCAGATACCCTGGGACAGAATCCGGTGACAATTGAAGAAAAGCTCAGGGTTATTGACGAAATAGAAGAGGTATTCAGAAATGTTACAGCAGACGGAACAGAATATAATATCAGAACCCTTGCAATAAACGGAAGTGACCTGAAAGCTCTGGGAATCAGCGAGGGCAGACAGATAGGCAGGATACTGAAACAGATGCTGGAGCTGGTAATTGAGGGCAGTGTTGAAAATGAACGGGAGTCTCTTCTTTCAGCGGTCAGAGAATATTTGAAGGGTGAAGGTATTGCTGACTGAGAGATGTTTTTCAGTACAATGATGAATTAACGACAATAATATAAAAAGTAAACCAGGCTATTACAGCAGCGCCATGGGCAGCCAGACAGTCAGGCGCATTTAGAGGGTAACGTAAGTGAAGCGACACCATCGCGTTATGGCACCGGTGCTGGTTGTTACATGGGAATTGAAAAAGAAATATATATGTGTTATATTATAATAGTAAAAGTCCTGAAAAAATTGTTGAGTATGCAGTACTGAACTGCTGAATTATAAGTGTACCAGAATGGTATCGGGAAATGAAAAAATGAATTGACTGGAGAATGAAATGGAATATAAACTGGATTTGGGTGCATGGAACAGTGTATTTGCTGTGCCATGTAATATAGTTGATGAACATCTCAGACTTGCAGGAGCAGCCCAGCTAAAAGTAATACTCTGGGTGCTTCGTCATGCAGGAGAGGCATTTTCTGTTGAGGATATTGCCTCTGAACTTTATATGTCTCCTGCTGATGTAAGGGATAGTATGCTCTACTGGAAGGAAACGGGAGTAGTTTGTGATAATGAGGGTGTTCTGAAACCTCAGAAGTCCGACGAAACAGAGTCTGTACCGCTGCCTGAGACGGCATATGAGCCTGTTAAAACCGCAGAGCCGGCACCTAAGCCAGACGAGCATAAGCCGTCAAGAGTGCTTTCCAGACCTGAAAAGCCTGATATTAAATACCTGACTGAAAGAATGAATGCAGATGAGGGCGTAATGTATCTTATGCAGACTGCCGATGAGATTTTCGGCAGACCTACCAGCAATAATGAAAAGGAAACTCTCCTGCTGATTCACGAATATGACGGTCTGCCTGTAGAGGTAATGATAATGCTTTTACAATATGCAAGCGGGATAGGAAAAACTAATATCCGATATATAGAAAAGCTTGCGATAACATGGTCAGATGAAGATATTACTACCCTGGAACGGGCAGAGGAAAAAATAAGGGTACTTACAAGCGGAAGAAATGCTGCGGGAAAAATCCTGAAGCTTTTCGGACTTGATTCCCGCGCCCCGACAGAAAAGGAAACCAGGCTTGCAGATAAATGGCTTAATCAGTGGAATTTTGATACCGACGTAATAAAATTTGCCTACGAAATATGCGTTGATTCCAAAGGAAAATATATATCCGGATATGTTGACAGCGTCCTTTCAAGATGGAATAATTCAGGTATAACAACTCTTGAACAGGCAAAGGCTGATCAGCAGGGCGGAAGAAAAACCAATAGGAAAAAGCCAGCTGCTACATACGATATAGATAAATATGAAAGTACTAATGCAATAATCGAGGAGGGATTCTGATGGCGTACAGCCGTGAAATTTTTCTTGAAGCCCAGAAACAGATAGAGTCCCGCAGAATGAAGGCCGAGCATGAGCTTGACCAGAGAAGAGCCGAGCTTTACAGCAGGGAACCAAGGGCAGAAGAAATCGAAAGAGAGCTTGTGCGGATATCTGTAAATGCAGGCAGGGCAGTTCTTTCGGGGAAGGATAAGACTTCAAGCCTCAATGCACTCAGGGAGAAAAGCCTTGGACTGCAGAAGGAGCTTGCTGATATTCTTGATAAAAACTGCTTTGTTCCTAATTTTCTTGAACCCTGGTATACTTGTGAAAAATGCAGGGATACAGGAAATATAGACGGCAGAATGTGCGAATGTCTTAAGCAGCTTTTGCGCCAGACTGCATATGAACAGCTGAATATGATATCCCCCCTTTCTCTTTGCAGCTTTGAAAGCTTTTCTCTGGAATATTACTCCAAGGATGAAACTGTAATGGGTGGCAGGTCTGTATACGATTATATGAGCAGAGTTCTGAATTACTGCAGAAGATATGCGGATAATTTCGGCGAATATTCAGATAGTCTTTTGTTTACCGGCGGAACAGGTCTCGGAAAAACTCATCTTTCCCTTTCTATAGCCGGTGAAGCAATTAACAAAGGATACGGGGTTATCTATGTATCAGCGCCGGATATTCTTTCAAGACTTGAATCCAAACAGTTCGGCGGAAGAGCTTCGGAAAGGATGGACGATGAAAGACTGCTCCAGGAATGTGATCTGCTGATACTTGACGACCTGGGTACAGAGTTCATCACTAAATTTACTCAGTCCGCAATTTATAATATCATCAATTCAAGACTCAATTCTTCAAAGCCAGTAATAATAAGCACAAATCTTACTGTAAAGGAGCTTGAGGAGCATTATGGCTCCAGATTGGTTTCGAGGATAGTCGGTATGCTTAGCAGAATTGACTTTTTCGGAAGTGATATCAGACAGCTGAAGCGTCTTAAAAAATAAAGGTGAAATTACAGGAAACAGGGTTTCCTTAACACGGCACAGCCGCATTAAAACTATCAGTTCGCTGAAAGGAGCAGATTAAAGTGAGAAAAGTAATATTGACAGCAGACAGTACCTGTGATCTTACAAAGGAACTTTGCAGCAGATTTAATGTACAGGCTTATATTCCTCTGCATATTGTTCTTGGAGAAAAAAGCTATGAAGACGGAGTAAATATCAATCCGCCTGATATCTATAAGAATTTTGAAGCAACAGGTGTACTTCCGAAAACAGCAGCGGTAAACGTAGGGGAATACTCTGATTTTTTCAAAAGATTTACAGATGAAGGAAATAGTGTTGTGCATATCTGTCTTGGCTCTGCGCTGTCATCTTCATATCAGAATGCAGTGACTGCAGCGTCAGAATTAGAAAATGTTTATCCCATAGATTCCTGCAACCTTTCAAGCGGTTCAGGGCATCTTGTCATTGAAGCAGCAAAGCTTATCGAACAGGGACTTGATGCAAAAACCGTTGCAGAAAAAGTAAAGGGAATGACATCAAAGGTTCAAGCAAGCTTTGTTATTGACAAGCTTGATTATCTACGTGCAGGCGGAAGATGTTCCGCACTTGCAGTCTTCGGAGCAAATCTGCTTAAAATAAAACCGTCCATTTATGTCAATAATAAGGACGGTTCAATGACTGTGGGCAAAAAATACAGGGGCAAGCTTGATAACGTACTTCTGCAGTATGTTGATGAACAGCTTGCAGCTTATGATAACATAAAGAATGATAAGATTTTTATAACTCATGCAGGAATAGGCGACGATCATGTCAAGGTCGTATATGATTACCTAAAGGGAAAAAATATCTTTGAGGAGATATTCATTACAACCGCAAGCTGCACCATTTCATCTCACTGCGGTCCCGGTACCCTTGGTATACTCTTTATGACAGAATGATTTTGTGCACATGAGGAAACTAATAGTTAAAGGAGGAAAAAATGAATAGTGAAGTAAATGATATGATAATCAATGCACTCAAAGAGCAGGATGAACCAATTGAAAGACGTGATCTGCTTGTTTTCAGCGGAGTGCTTGAAATAGAGGAATTCAATAATGCTCTTTCATACCTTGAGAAAAGGGGCAAGATCATAATTGAAAGAAAAAAAGTGGGATTGCCGGAAAATATGGGCTGCATTGCAGCAACAATTGTAAGACAAGGAAGAGGTTTTTCCTTTGCGGCTCCTGAAAAAGAGGATATGGAGGATATCTTTATCCATGAAAAGCATCTGAAGGGCGCGATGCCAGGTGATACGGTCATGCTGAAAAAGATAACAGCCGGATCAAAGGGCTTTTCAGCCGAGGTGGATAAGATTCTTGAAAAAGGCACCAGAATTGTTACCGGAACAATTGAACGGCCGGACGGAAAATCAGGAAAGGCTTATGTGATGCCGGATAATATGTATTCCTGTCATCTTCGCATAGTAAAGGGCGGAGAGCTTAAAAGCAAGGCAGGCGATAAGGTAAAGGCTGCCTTGTTTTATGATCAGAAGGATAAGCGGGTGTATGCACGTATAATAAAAATCTATGGCAAAGGTGACAGTGCCAGGGTATGCGCTGATGCAATAATTGACGGTTATGGAATACCGGTTAAATTCCCTGTTCCTGTAAAGCATGAAGCTGCTATGCTTGCGGCTGCGCCGATAACTCAGGCTGAAATTGATAAAAGACTTGATCTGACTGATGAACCTATCTTTACAATTGACGGAGCAGATGCAAAGGATCTTGACGATGCAATTTCAGTTAAAAAGCTTGAAAGCGGTTGGGAGCTTGGCGTTCATATAGCGGATGTATCCCATTATGTAACAAACGGCAGCAGACTTGATGAAGAAGCAAGACAAAGAGGAACATCTGTATATTTTGCAGACAGGGTTATCCCCATGCTGCCTGTGGAACTGTCAAACGGTTGCTGTTCACTCAATGCAGGAACAAGAAAGCTTACCTTCTCATGTATAATGAAGCTGAATGAAAAGGCAGAGCTTATAGATTACCGCTTTGAAAAAAGTATAATTGAATCAAAGGTCAGAGGAGTGTACAGTGAGGTTAATGCTATTATTGACGGCACTGCAGATGAGCAGCTTAAGGAAAAATATTCTCCTGTATATGATGAGATAATTGAGGCTCAGAAGCTTGCTGAAATACTCAAAGCAAAGGCAAAGCGCCGGGGAGAGCTTGGAATAGAAACAACAGAGCTTCGTTTTGTGCTTGATGAGCAGGGAGTCTGCATAGGTGTATCCGAAAGGGAAAGAGGTCAGGCAGAGGAGCTTATCGAGCAGTTCATGATAATGGCAAACGGAGCTGCAGCGGTTTATGCTAAAAGTGTGGGCATACCGTTTGTATACCGTGTGCATGAGGCACCTGATGAAGATAAGCTTAGTGCGCTAAGTGAACTTGCAGCAGCCTGCGGTTTCCAGACAAGACGCATAAAGGAAGGCGTAAGACAGACAGATCTTGCTGCTCTGATAGAAAAGGCTAAGGATACAAAATATGCCGGTCTTATTTCTGCCCAGGTGCTCAGAACTATGGCAAAAGCCAGGTATGATCCCCGTCCATTGGGGCATTTCGGATTATCACTTGAAGATTACTGCCATTTCACATCTCCCATAAGACGATATCCTGATACATCTATTCACAGGATACTGTCAGACCTGGTAAGCGGAGTTCCGATAGATAAGATCAAGAAACGTTATGAGGAATTTGCAGCAGAATCCTCAAAGCTTTCCTCGGATTATGAAATCAGAGCTGTCCGTGCAGAACGTGACACAGAAAAGTGTTATGCTGCAGAATATATGAGGGCGCATCTTGGAGAGGTATACGACGGCGTTGTTTCGGGTGTTACCAACAAGGGTATTTTTGTAATGATACCCAACGGAATAGAGGGCTTTGTAGATCTTCTTTCCATAGATTCCGCACAGTTTATTTTTGACGGAAAAACCACTACAACAGATTCCCGCAGCGGAGTCAGCTACTGTATAGGTGATGAGGTAAAGATAGAGGTAGCTGCAGCAAGCGTTGCAATGGGAACAATTGATTTTGTATTGAAATAAAAGAGGGTGATCGTTATCAAAAGGCTTCATTTCAGATATGAGCTATCTGCCTTTTACAGCAGTCCGATAACCGATCACCGTTTTATTTTCAGATTTCTGCCAAAGGATACGCCAAGACAGAAAATAGAGGAAACGGATATTTTCATAGCAAACTGTCATAAATATGATGTGCTTGAAGATAGCTTCGGAAACAGCACAATAAGCGGTTATATAAATCAGCAGCATGCAAGATTTGATCTGGTGCTCAGCGGAAATGTAATAACAGGCACGGACATCTATGAAGAATACTCCGATTTTCCGGAGAAATACAGTATTTACCGTGAGCAAACAGCATTGACTCAGCCGGGAACAGCTCTGCAGCAGCTTTACTATCAGCTAGGAATAGATAAATTCCGCAGCGCTTATGAGGCTGCAATATTCCTGACGGGCAGACTTTATGAAATACTGCGCTATGACAGCGTCTCCACAGTCATGGGAGAATCAGCCGAGAGCGCACTGCAGAAAGGCGGAGGAGTCTGTCAGGATTACTCACATATAATGCTTTCACTTCTCAGAAAAAGGGGTATAACCGCCAGGTATGCCGCAGGAATGATGCTCGGAGAAGGCGCATCCCATGCATGGACAGAGGTGCTGTGCTGCGGTTACTGGTATGGTTTTGATCCGACAAACCAGAGACTGGTGGATGATGATTACATAAGAGTTTCCTGCGGCAGAGACGCAGCAGATTGTGCAGTAATAAGCGGAACGATGAACTGGGGAGCAAGTCAGACCCAGCAGGAGCACACTCTGGTTACAGAGGTAAAAAAGAAAATATACAAGTAGGATGTTCTGCTCTGAGGCGAAAAGAAAGATACTGCCGTAAGGCAGCAAATCAGAAAGCGGAACGATTGACTCCTTGACAAATAAAAAAGTCGATGAACCAACATATTCATCGACTTTTTTGCTTTGTTATCAGAGCAGCTGCATTGTAATAACACAGCTATCCCGTTTCTTTACGAATAACGTCACGTTAACGTATATACTGATACTAAAAAAGTTTGAGACTAAACAGTGAAGTGATAAAAAAGAACACTGAAGCAATAATAAAAACTATACTTCCGACATTGAACAATGAAAGAGCAACACCCTGAGAGGTTTTCAGCTCGCCTGGTCTTGATCTGAACACAAGCTGCTTTCTTTTTGAAATGATCATAGCTGTTCCGAAGCATACCATTCCGAAGAATAAGAAGCTGTAGCACATATAAAGAGCAATCCATATAATTCTTTCCGAAGAAAGAGCTGTCTGAAAATCACGAGCGGCAATTTGATTTACAAATTCAGTATACTGCGATTTTTCCATAAGAAACGGAACAAGTATAGAACTCAGACTGTTTATTATTATATGCATAGTAATTGAATAGATTATCTTGCCTGTACGCAAATAGATATATCCAAGGATAAGACCTATGCCGAAGGCATAGAAAAACTGGTACAGATTCATATGAAAGATGCCGAAAGCGAATGCCGAAAAGATAACAGCAGTTTTTTCGCCGAAT
Organism: uncultured Eubacteriales bacterium; assembly: GCA_900316485.1. Lineage (GTDB taxonomy): Bacteria > Bacillota > Clostridia > Oscillospirales > Acutalibacteraceae > UBA1213. The sequence continues at coordinate 3,872 of ONDB01000089.1, read as the reverse complement.
CTGACAGTTCTGCTGATAATGCATCTGCGGAAAACAAGTTCCTCGAAAATCGGAGCAACAATTACAGTTATAATTATAACAACAGGATCAAGGTGACTCAGCAGAGATTCAAGTTTGTTTTCTGATGTACCATGTGATAATAGCTTTGACAGCATATTTCCGATCAGGCTGCCTGTAAACAACATGGGAAAGCAGGCAGACAGGTAAATGAAAAACTGCTTGGGACTGAGCTTGTTATTTTGAATTTCTGTTTTTTCAATACGCGACAGAATAAGAAAAATCAATGGGAAGCAGAGAATATACATAGGAAGATATCCCAGAAGAGCGTTCAGAGTCGACACAGGCAGATTAATCTGACCTGCAAGGTATAATTCATTTATCCATTTTGACAGAAGATTTGATGCAACATAGGTGATTATATAAGCACCTATAAGTGAAAATGAAATAACTGCAAAAGTAGAACTGTATTTTTTTATGACTTTTTTTTCGTCAATTGCAGCGGTTTCCTGGGCTGTATTCATGTGTTTACACTCCGTTTCAGAAAATAATGGGTATTCTTGCAGAAAGCAGTTGTTTTTACCTGCCACAAAATTAATTCTATCATGTGATACCAACATTGTCAACCTGCGAGCCGCCAGACGCCGGTGCCGCAACGCGCCAGCGTGACGCTGGACCCGTAACGCGGTGGTGTTGCTTCACTTACATTACGCTCTTAATGCACCTGACTATTTTACTGCCCGCGGTGCTGCTGTAATAGCCTGGTTTGCTTTGTTTCAGTTGCTTTTGTTAATTGATTATCACGGAAATGTTTTTAACATAAAGAAAAGTACCATGTAATTATGAAGCAACCGGGGTGGAAGCATTATTTTTTATTATACCCCTTGACATATAATACTATGTGTGGTATAGTATTATGCATAGGGAGGTGTTAGCGTGGATGTGCAGCTTAAAAGGGGTTTGCTTGATGTTTGTGTGCTGGCAGCTATAAAAAATGAAGATTCCTACGGCTACAAAATAGTAAAGGATGTCAGGCCTTTTATGACGATCTCGGAATCCACTCTGTATCCCATTCTGAGAAGACTCGAGTCATCCGATATGCTGACAGTCTATTCCGTTGAACATAACGGCAGACTCAGAAAATATTACAGGATCACACAAAAAGGTCTTGACAGGATACGGTCATTCAGGGACGAATGGAGCGAGATTCTTGCAGTTTATAGTTTTGTGACAAGGGAGGAATAATCTGATGAATAAATTACAGTTTCTGAATCAGCTCAGACAGCTGACGGCTTCTCTTCCAAAGGATGAGGCAGAAAAATATGTTGAATACTACAGCGAAATGATAGACGATGCGATTGAGGAAGGCGGCACAGAGGAAGAAGCAGTTGCTTCTATGGGTACACCAGAGGAGATAAAAGCATATATAAAGGAAAATTCGGGCGGTCACAGCAAAACGACTGAATACCCCAAAACAAGTCAGTATGTACCTCAGCAGAATAAAAGTAATAAACTACCGGTCTGGGCAATAGTGGTATTGATTTGCTGCTTCCCGATATGGCTTCCGATTTGCTTTGCTTTGCTTTCTGTGTACATATCCTTGTGGGCAGTAGTAATATCTTTGTTTGCGGCTTTCGGAAGTATTATTGTTGTAGGAATTGCAGCATCAGTCAGTGCATTTTTCTGCGGAAGCTTTCCGCAGCTGCTGGCAATGTTGGGTGCAGGTCTTTTCTGCACAGGATTCGGACTTGTGATGATAGTTGCTGTTTCGGCATTTTCAAAACAGTTTGTAAGATTCACAGCCTTTTTGGTTAATAGCATTATCAGGCTTTTCAGGGGGTATTGATCATGAAAAAATCAACAAAGATTTTACTGATAATAGGCGGCAGCCTTATGGGGCTTGGAATTGTCTGCTTTGTTATCGCAGGAGCGAGTGTGGGCTTTGACTTTTCTTCAATGTATGAAAAAACAGAATATGAAAAAAGAATGGTAGAGTATGACGGAACTATAGATACCCTGCAGCTTTGCTCAATCAGCGATAATATTAAGCTTCTGCCGTCTGAGGACAAAAAAACAAGGCTTGAATACTATGAGAGCAAGGATGAAAAGGTAGGTTATGTTGTCGACAGGGAAAAAAGCTCATCAAATGAAAAAGGAAAGCTGATGGTTCATCAGGAAAACAATTATGAATGGTATGAAAATATCTTCAGATTTGATTTTTCATCCTTTACGGAAGACAGAAGCCTGACCGTATATCTCCCGGCTGATGAATATGACAGTATTATTCTCGAAACCATTTCCGGAGATATTTCATTAAAAAAGGATATGGAACTGAAAAGCGAGTTCAAAATAAACGATACCAGCGGAAATATAACTGTAGAAAATGTTAAGCATGGAGGCAATACAAAGATATACTGTGTAAGCGGAAATATCAGTCTTAAAAATACGGTAAGTAAGCTTTCCGTGGACGTATCCAGCATAAGCGGCAGTATTTTGCTTGATAACGCAGATGCGGGCAAAAGACTGGATATTAAAAGCACCAGCGGAAATATCAAAATAAAAAATGTTTCTTCAGATGAGTCGTTCCTTGAAACCGTCAGCGGAAACATTGATGTTTCAAAGTTTGATACAAAGAACCTGAAGGCAAAGACTATAAGCGGAGATGTCGAAGGTTGCTTAGGATACGACGGTGTTTTCTCCACTAGTACAGTCAGCGGAGAAATCAGAGTTCCTTCTGCTGTTGATGCTTCAAGAAAATACTCTTTTGAAACAATCAGCGGCAATATAGAATTAAGATGATTCTGAATTGTGCAGAATCATCCTGGAGGAAAGACTATGAATGAAGAATTTGTGCGCACACAGCTGATATTTGGTGATAAGGCTATGGAAAGGCTTGCGGCCTCAAGGATAGCGGTTTTTGGTATCGGCGGAGTGGGCGGTCATGCAGCAGAAGCGCTTGTCCGCAGCGGAATAGGCTGTATTGATATCATAGATAACGACAAGGTAGCAGTCAGCAATATCAACAGACAGATAATTGCTTTGCACAGCACAGTAGGAATGTACAAGGTGGATGCTGCAGAACAAAGATTAAAGGATATTTCCCCAGAGTGTACAGTAAATAAGTACAGAACGTTTTTTCTGCCGGAAACGAAGGAGCTTTTCGATTTTACTCAGTACGATTATGTGATAGATGCGATAGATACTGTATCAGGAAAGCTTGCTCTTGTTGAATCCTCAAAGGAAGCAGGTGTACCGATAATCTGTTCAATGGGTGCCGGAAATAAGATAGACCCGACTGCATTTGAGGTGACAGATATTTATAAAACCTCAGTTTGTCCTCTTGCTCGTGTTGTGCGTGAACAATGCAGAAAGCGAAGAATAAAAAAGCTCAAGGTAGTATATTCCAAGGAGCAGCCCAGAAAACCAAGGAATACAGGGCTTTTTGGAAAAGAAAAGGAAACAGTCGGGAAGGGACGGCGAACCGTTCCGGGGTCCAATGCATTTGTACCATCTGTTGTAGGATTGATAATAGCCGGGGAAGTAATAAAGGATCTGTGTGGGGATCTTATATAATGAAATGGGACTGTAGCATTAAAATGTTCGCCCGTATTTTCAAATGGCTGCAAAGCAAAAAGCGTAACAACTTACTCCTTGACAGCTAAATAAAAAAGTCGATGAACCAACATATTCATCGACTTTTTTGTATTATTGTGAGGTATGATATATTATTATAAATAAAGTAATAAAAATAATAAAAATCCTGTCACTTACGTGACAGGATTCCTGTTCATGGGGGAGGGCGGATTCGAACCACCGAAGCCGAAGCAACAGATTTACAGTCTGCCCCATTTGACCGCTCTGGAACTCCCCCAAAT
>ONDB01000041.1 GCA_900316485.1 uncultured Eubacteriales bacterium | reverse complement strand
TGTAACAATAAACCTCATAGGACCTATCAGCCGCTTGTATCGGGCAAGACGCTCTATGCAGGCGGCTCCGTTTTTGGAGCAGTAGGCTGCAAATATCGGCGGCGAAAAGGCTTCGATCTTATTTGTGCAGGACAGCTTTATTAGCAGTGCATCATCGTCAGATAGCTCCCCGATAGCCGTCATAAAGCGATAATAACCTTCTTCTGTCATAGTCGGGATTTAAACTATTATCTTACGCTGGTGATACTGTTTTTTCTCACCATCATCGTATATGTAAATAGAAAAGCTAACATACCGGCAACAAAACTTGTAAAAACAATAATACTTATTCTGCTGATTGTGCAAATTCTCGATTATGCTACAATGGTTCTGTCGGGAGAATCGGTTTATCAGATAGATATTCCTGACCCTCAATTCAGGATACAGCTGCGAACAGTTCTGACAACACTTTTATATATACTGCGGCCGACCATTATTCTGCTGGAGCTTTTTGTAATATATCCCAGAAAAAAGCACTGGATCCCCCTTGCCATTCCTACAATCTTGAATGCATGTATATATTTACCCACCATGTTTGGCAGACCTTTAGCCTTCGAGATCAATGGTGTCAATGCCTGGATCCCTCTTTTTCCCTTTAACCTGTCCATATATATTGTGCAGCTGCTATATGTTCTTATTCTTCTGCTGCTGACTGTTCAGAGTTTTCGCGGCAAGAACCACACTGCAAGTCTGATTCTGCTGTCAATATTCATTATATCCGTAGCAACAGCAGTAATTGAATATTTTTCCGCCCATACAGGGACCACCAATTCTGTCACTGCATTATGTGTGCTGGTGTATTACATTTATCTTTCTACCATATATCAGCAAGAAATGAGGGAGACAATTTCCAAAAAAGAACTTGAAATAGCTAAGAACGAGCTGACAATTCTTAAAAACCAGATGCAGCCTCATTTTATCTATAACTCTCTTGCAACCATTCGTCTGCTTGCAAAGCGTGACAGCAAAAAGGCAGTAAAAAGCATTGATGATTTCTCGAAATATCTCAAATCCCACATCGGTGCTATCCAGAACGAAGACCTTATTCCCTTTATGGAAGAACTCGAAAACGTGAAGGTTTATCTTTCAATGGTTCAGGAAAGCTTCCGCAGCAATATTGAATTGACCTATGAACTTGAAGTCACGGAATTCAAGCTGCCGCCCCTGTCACTAGAGCCCATAGTAGAAAATGCTGTCAATCACGGTATCTGCAGACTGGACGGTACAATAACAATACAAACCTTTTCAGATAATAAACACATAATTATCAGAGTAAACGACAGCGGAAGCAAAGAGACACCTTCCGAGGATTACAAGCTATATCACAACGGTATCGGACTTGACAATACCGCCAAGAGACTGAAAATGCAATGTGACGGAGAACTGAAAACTGACTTTTCAGAAAAGGGCGGAATAGTAGAAGTAATACTACCGATAGTTAAGGGGAATACAGAATGAAAATATTAATTGCGGACGATCAGCCTATGATTGTCGAAGATCTGTTAGACGAGCTGAGCCATCTGTGTCCGGACGCTATGTGCATAGGCACAAGCAACCCTCATGAGATTGTCCCGCTTTTTAATGAATACCTTTTCGATATTGTTTTTATGGATATTGACCTTGCAGGTCTCAGCGGTATTGAGCTTGCAAAGAAAATACTTGAAATCAAACCGAGAACAAACATTATTTATATTACTGGCTACGAAAAATTCGCACTTGAAAGCTACAAAACAGTTACAAGTGCATTTCTGGTAAAACCCATCAGTACTGAAATGCTGACAAAGGCTCTTGACACGCTGCGCTATCCGATTTCTGACATTACCGACGAATTGCTTCATGCACAGTATTCGGGTAAGAACATCATCGGTGCAAAGCTGACAAAATACCGTGAGGAAAGCGGAATGAATCCGCAGGAGCTTGCTGATGCAATAAATGTGGCTGTGCAGACCGTTTACCGTTGGGAGAGTGGTGAACGAATTCCGGATGTAATCACTTTTATGCATATAGCAAAAGTGCTTGGCATCACTGCAGAAAAGCTGATATTATACTGACGACAAACAAAGCAAAAAGCGGAACGACTATTTCCCTGACAAATAAAAAAGCCGATGAATCAAAATATTCATCGGCTTTTTTGTGTTATTATTCAGTTGTGGAGTTAGTATAATGCAGACTGCCAAAAAATATTCGTTAATTATTCTCTGCTGAACCGCAGCACTTCTTCGTACAGAGTCAATATCAACATGAATATCTTTCTTTTCAAGTCCTCTTTCAGCTTAACAGATGTATCATAAGCCTTTTTTTCGACCTATACATCTCTATTACAGTATTTCTTCCGGAATGATCATGCTCAATTTCACTTGAGTTTTTTAAGGATATTTAATGTTTTCTTCGTCTTTCTAAGATCAACGGTAAGTGCTTTGCCGATTCTATAAAAAAACAGTACAGGAAGAAGTATCTTATGCCTGTAATAGAATGGATAATATGCCTTCACCAGATCCAATGGCATAAATATTTTTTTAATTACATACGAATGTCTGCCATCTTTCTTGCTACTGTATTTATTTACACTGTTTTCAACACTATTCTGAAGTGTGCCATACGTCCCGGAAAAAATAAAATACTCCAGCATTTCCTGCTCTTCTTCGGTGAGTGTGCCGTTTCCGAATAAATGCAGAGCAAGAGAACGGTTCTGATGTTCAAAATCATAAATGCCCATTTTTTTCGTTTCTGATGCGATATACTCTGTATCCATCTGACTGCCGTATTTTTGCCAGAAGACATATATATCCAGCAAAGAACGAAGCCCCGTACCGCTATCAATATAATGCCTGTATTCATGTGCCGTCAGGTAAATATACAGATCGTTATTGCTGAAATGATAACCATATTTGTTGCCTTCGTCCTTTATAAGAAGTCTGCTGATATCACAATAATAATCATAAATCTTTATTGGAACTGCTTGCGAAAATAAAGCGGTATGCATTTCAAAATTACTGACAGGCTTCTTATAGTAGACATCATGGACTCCTTCGCCAAAATCCTCACATTTAAAGCCAAGCTTAATAAATATATCTCTTACCTTGCGAGCATACTCCTTATCAAACAGAATATCGAAATCAGACATCTGCCTCAATCCGACAGATGGATACAAGTCTTTGATAACGGTTCCTTTAAGCGGAAGATACCAAATATGTTCTTTTTCCATTTCCTGAAATATCAATTCTTTTTCAATCTCCATTGCAGAGTTTTTACGGACAGACTTGGCCCATGCCTGCTGAAAATCCTTATTTATAACGCCTGCAGACTGGAGTGCATAGCCGACAATCGCTGTCAGCATATGCTTCTGGGCAGCCTGACAGAGATACGCCTGATTCATTTTTGCAATTCTGTCCTGATCTGGTGTCTGATCATTCACAACACAGCTTATCAGATAAATAGCATCATAGATTGCATTCAGATACTCTTTCTGTTCCATTAATGTACACCTTTCTTATAGAATTATATTAGTGTGCCGACACTATTATAGCATAATTTCACTGATTATTCTATAGTAATATATTTCAGCCGGCGAGCCGCCGGTGCCGCAACGCGATGGTGTCGCTTCACTACATTACGCTCTTAATGCACCTGATTATTTTACTGCCCGCGG
>ONDB01000028.1 GCA_900316485.1 uncultured Eubacteriales bacterium | reverse complement strand
GCAGGTTCAGCCTTCTTTGCAATTGTCTTCTTTGCTGCAGGCTTAACTTCTTCTGCCTTCTCAGCAGCAGGTTCAGCCTTCTTTGCAGTTGTCTTCTTTGCAGCAGTTTTCTTTACGGAAGACTCCTTATATGTTTCGAGCCCCTCGCAGCTCTCAAGGAACGGTAGTATTTTGCTGTAAATCTTATCTACTCCTCCCTTGCTGTCGCTTTCAATATTAAGCGGCATGATAGGATCATGGACACTAAGTCTGAGCAAGAACCAACCGTTGCCATTGATCTTATTGAATGAAACTCTGATACCCTCATGATTGTCATCTGCAACAATAAAGGTCTTGTCTTTCTTTGCATATGCAAAAAGATCTTTAATAACCTTCTCTCCGCATTTCTTGAAATCCTTATCAGTAATTTTGATTCTGATTTCCTTGCTTTCAACCGGCTCTGCAAGCTTTTCGATAATTGAAGCGAGCTTTTTGCCTTCTTTTCTGAGCTGAGCCATTTTAATGATAATCTTTGTTACAAGATATGCTCCATCGTCAAGGAAATAATTCTCCCTCATCGCAGCGTGACCGGAAGTCTCAATCGCAAGAGGACAATTCACACCTTTCCCGTTCTGAGCTACAGCCTCATTAATTACGTTCTTATATCCTCTCTTGAATCTGAGATGCTTTCCGCCAAGCTCACCCTCAATAAAGTCTTTGAGACCACTGGAGGTAATAGAATCAGTTACGATAAGTCCGCCCTCATTTCCTTCAAGCGCAATAGCTGAAGCAAGAGCGACAAGACGATTCCTGTTGATTTCATTACCCTGAGAATCTACAGCTCCTCCTCTGTCAACATCCGTATCAAAAATTACGCCAAGATCCGCATTATTGTCTACAACAGCCTTACATATAGATGCCATAGCTGTTTCATCCTCAGGATTAGGAATATGATTCGGGAACATCCCATCGGGATCAAGGAACTGGCTTCCTCTTACATCCGCTCCAAGTGCTTCAAGTACATCGGCAGCATAGAATCCGCCTACACCATTTCCAGCATCAACAACAATTCTGAAACCCTTGAGCGGATGATGATAATCATCATCCGAATCAACTTCCTTCTTTATCATTTCACGCAGTTTAAAGGCATATCTTGACATGAAGTCAGTTTCGATGCGCTTTCCGCCCTTTGCTTTTTCCGGCTTTTCGCCCTTCTGTGCATATTCAAGAATAGCTTCTATATCAGCACCGTCAAGACCGCCTTCACGGGTAAAGAATTTAAGACCGTTGCGATAATAAGGGTGATGGCTTGCTGTAATCTGTACAGCACCATCGCACTGCATTTCAACAGTTGTAATGAACATTGCAGGAGTAGAAGCAAGATCACAGTCAATAACAGTGATACCAGCATCCATCATAGCTTTTGCTGCCAGATGAAGAATATGCTGTCCAGAAATTCTTGAATCTCTTCCAACAGAAACCTTCAGAGAATCAGATGGGATACCCTTCTTATCAGTCAGCCAGAGAATATAGCCATTTACCATAGCAGTAACAGCATCATCAGTAAGGTCAACCTTGAAACCGGCTCCATCAACTGCAACGCCCCTGATATCGGTACCGCTTTTGAAGTGCTTCCATTTTTCATTTAACATAGTATTAACTCTCCTTTTATCAGTTTTTTTCGGGAAATCAAGACAACATTAAATTGTATCTTAATCTATCCCGTAATTGTCTGCATTCTGGTTTTACCTTATTTCGCTTTTAAAGGAATATTTGTCATCTGTTTTTTTTAGTTTTTCCTCCGCAAGAACTGTGCCCTCGTATTCCTGAGTAAGTGTTAATTCATCGCCTTCGACCTTGTAATTGATTTCAAACTTCTTTTCGTCATTTCCAAGCTCGATATATTTGATAGTGCACACTCCGTCCTTTACGCTGTATGTACCATATGTCTCGTATTCATAATAATGCTGTTCAAATAAGCCATCCTCTGTAAATGTCATTGTATGAGGATAAGCATTATCATCAGACTTATAAAGCCAGGAACCTACAAGCTTTTTATCAGGTTTGAAATTCTTATCCTTTTTAACGCCCATATCTTCAACAGACGGAGTAAAGCTCCAAATATAATAGACAGTGTTATCACGCTCTACATATTCATTAGCTTTTTTATGTTTTTCCAATGTTTCCTTATCAGCACTCTTGGAGTCTGGAGCAAGGAACATACCGGAAAGGTCGGTCAGGCGAAGTGTCCTTCCTGTAAAAGCATTTCCGGTAAATTCGTAATTGAATTTGAATATGTAAGGATTTCCCTGAATATTCATGCTGATTGAAAGAACAGATCTTCCTGCTTCATCCTTAAGATAATTTCCATTTTCATCTTTTATGGTAAGTCTTCCGATGAACGCTGTTCCGGCTGACTGAAGACGGGCAACAGAATCGTCAAAACTAAGATTGAAGGTCTGATCAGGATTATTACCCTCTCCTTTTATCGTCATCCCCCAAGTGCCGTCAATGTTTGTATTAAAGAAACAAAGCTTACCCAGAAAAAACAGAATGGCAGCAAGCAGGATAATCAAAGCAATGTAAAGGGGCGCATGATATTTCCTGCTGCTAACTTTTACATCTGTTTGTAGTTCAGATACTACATTTGATTCCGCTTCGGCAGTTTCCGACAGCAAATCATCATTTTCAACGGGAATTTTTTCACCAGTTACACCGCTGTCTGCAGACTGAGCATCTTCCTCATCTGCGCCAACAATGTTCTGATCTTTGAGATCTGATATTTCCTCTTCTGACATCTATATACCTCCAAAGTTCTTTACAAATATGATCAAAGCCGATACTATTAAACTCATAGTACTATTGTAACCTATCTTTTCGTTTATTACAAGCATAAAAAATAATTTATGCATTTTTTTCAAAAATAATCATTTTTATAACCTTTTTTATCACTGTAATAATCAATGATAATAATTGTCCTGATAAAAAAATTATACTTAATTTTAAAATATTATAATATCACATTGAAAAATATTTAATAATATGCTATAATACACAATGTGAGGTTGAGCTGAGAGCTTCGGCTTTGGTTAAACCATCTGAAAATAGATTACGGCTGATACATAAGGTTCGTCCTGTGTGTAAGGTGTAAAATGATAGATTCAACTCATCAGGCTTCTGCCGGCTGAACTGAATTATACTTCATTCTGCACCCCGCGGTGGGTGCATTTCTTTTTCAGACAGGGCACAATGTCGTCGCTTTAAATTTCAACCACCAAATCAATTAATTAAAGGAGATTTTATAAATGGATAATCATGTTTCAATCATCAGCATCATAGTTGAAAACCCCGATTCTACTGACAAGCTCAATGAGCTTCTTCATGAATACGGAAACTATATCATAGGAAGAATGGGTCTGCCCTATCGTGAAAAAAAGATCAATATCATAAGTATTGCTCTTGATGCTCCTACTGATGTAATAAATACACTTGCAGGAAAAATCGGTATGCTGGACGGTATCAGCTCAAAGGCTGTTTGTTCTAATGTTTGATGATAAAACGGTCATGACCACGGAACAAAGCTTTAGAATCACACCGGATGGTGCAGATATGGATTCTATGAAAAATCTTATAGACAAGCTTGAAGCAGAGCAT
>ONDB01000128.1 GCA_900316485.1 uncultured Eubacteriales bacterium | reverse complement strand
GATTAGGACACAGAGCTAAGTTGAGAAAAAAGCCCGATACCGATCGATCCGAAAATAAGGTGAATGTGTGGGTTAGTTATGAGATTTGATGTAATGCCTGTTGCGACAGAAAAGCAAATAATAGAGGTTGAAGAGGCTGCATATAATGTGTGGCACAATTACTACCGTGATATTTTTTCAAAGGAGCAGATAGATTATATGCTGGAAAAATATCAGTCAAGAGCAGCTCTGAAAAAACAGATGTCGGAAGGGTATATATATTATATGCTCCTGTCTGATATGGAGCTTGCGGGGTATATGTGCCTGCTTGTACAAAGCAATTATATTTATCTTTCAAGGCTCTATATAAAGGCGGAATTCCGCAGACAGGGACTTGCAAAAAAGGCACTCTGCCATATAGATTCAGTATTTAACAATCCGGAGCTGGGTTTTTCCCATATTAAAAAGATTCAGCTCAGGGTGGAAAGAGATAATGAATTTGCTATCAATGTGTATGAGCATCTGGGCTTTGAAAAGGTCAGGGCTGAGGACAGGGATATTGGCGGCGGCTTTGTTTGCAGAGATTATGTAATGGAAAGGCTTATTACTCCGATGAATTAAGGTGACCGTAATGGGAAATAAACTAAAGGCATATATAAAAGGACTGCGCAGTTTTCTTGAAAGCGGAGAGAAGCCCGGCGATGTAGAAGGCTTCAAAAGGGAGCTTATCAGAGAAATACAATTCTGGCAGCATGAAAGATTTGTACATCTGATCGTTACCTTTTTGTTTGCTATTGTAACTGTAGCTGTGCTGCTGACGATAGTATTTCAGGCTACTATAGCATTGTTTATTCTTTTTATAATGCTGCTGGTTCTCCTTGTGCCCTATATTAAGCATTATTTTGTACTTGAAAACGGTGTTCAGGAGCTTTATGTGATCTATGAGGAAGTCTGCAGGAGATTTATGGACGAAAGTGTTCCTATAGCCTGCATTCCTGAACAGTACGGGGTAAAGGTTGAAAAGCTGAAATAACAGATAAAACTGCCGCAAGAAGCTGAATGGCTTTGCGGCAGTTTGTATGTGGTTATGAGGATACTTCAGAAGCACTTGATAATTATTCGATTATGATATTATTTACCCCGTGTCTGAGGATAATATTTATCAGTTCGTTTCTTGAATAATTTGTTTCTGCAGCGATCCTGTCAAGCTCAGAAAGGGTATCCTCGCTGATGCGGACGGAGATAAGCTTGTAGCCGTCCTCACCTTTTTTCTTGATTCTCAGAGGTTCTGCATTTATATCTTTCATAGTATCATTCCTTCTGATTTTATTTATTATTATTTTATATTGACAATCTCTGATATTATATAATATAATAAGATAAATAATAAATATTACACATGATATCATAAGCGATATCACAAAGCACAGGCGGTTGCTGATTTTTCAGCATTTTTTAAGGAGGTAATCAGAATGAATATCAAAACAAAAGGTCAGGCAAAAGCAATGGTGTATATCATGACCATTCTGTTTATCGGAGGATTTATTTTCTTGTTTATCACAGACAGCAACAATAAGAGAATAGAAGAAAACGGCGTGCATACACAGGCGACTGTTATTGATATTACCAGTGTACATACTAAAAAGGGCGTGAGATCTGTATACGGAATTGCAGAGTATTACGACGAACAGGGCGTTGCTCATAAATACGACGGCTTCCTGGGTAATAACGATACAGAAATAGGTTCCAAGGTAGATATAATTTATAATGTTGATAATCCGGATGAGGTTATTAAGGAAAATCCGCTGCTGATTATTTTTGTGATAGGTTTCGGAGTGCTGGCAGGAATCTTCCTGATATTGAGTATAGCTGTGACCTTTGGCGGAAAGGACAGACTAGCGGTGAATTGTATGCAGCAGCAGGTAAGCGATGAGGAGCTTGCCAGGATAGTCAGGGAGTATATGCCGCAGACAAAACAGAAATATCAGGCTAAGAAATCAAAGAATAAGGGCGTAGATAAGATCGGCGATGATGCTGTTCTCCTTAATGATATACTCGGCGGAGATCCCATTGGCATGCTTATGAAAACAGGACAGAAGGAAGCAAGGGAATTCGGAAATATATACCTTTGTGCTGTAATAAGACCCACTGATCAGAATATCTACAGCGATAAAATATCCTTTTCTGATGAGGTGATGGAAGCGGCCAGCGGCCGAAGAAGCGTACCTGCTTTTGTAGTATACGGAACTGACGGATATTTTGAAGCAAATCCGGCAGAGCTTAAGGTGGCAGCTTCAAGACTTGCCGGAGATGTATGGGGAGGTCAGTTTTCACCGGAGGATATGCAGCTTATAGATTATCTTCGCAATACATCTTCAAGACCATTCAATGTTGCCTACAAAGGTGAACTGACAATGGGACACAGTGTTATGATAACAACAGTGGTGCTTGACAAGGATCATCTTTGCAATAAAAAGCTTTGCAATAAGCTGCATTATATTCTTGCAGATCCCCAGAGAACGAAATATGCACAGATACTGCCTGCATGGTACAGCTCAGTGTGGGAGCTGAGCGCATTCTGATATACAAGAGGGACTATTGCAAAAAAGGCACCGCCCATGTTCTGTAAGACGGCAGTAATTATGGTGCAAACTAACTTTATAAAATTCAAAAAAAGAATTTGCTAAAGAATAATAGAGTTTCAAAAGCCGGTGAATTAGGGAAATCATCGGCTTTCCGGTTTTATATGTTCCTGTAGTATGATTAGGGGAGCAGGTTTTATGCAAAGCGTGCTTTGCGGCACGGGGGAAAGGGGACGACCACAAGGGACTTGCCCCATGGACCCCACCGCCTTTGAAAAGGCGGGCGAAACTTTTTTAATTCGACAGCTCCTTTAAACGCTTTTCACTGGTGGGAAAAAGTCTTGATTATTATCCTGATATGAGTTAAAATATAAAGGAAACGCTGAATCAGTGTTATGTCAGCTTTTATCTGGTCTTTTGTAAACGACCGTGAAAAACAGAAGGGCAGCAGGGATTAACCGGTGCCCGTGAAGCTAATTATTTGGAGGAAAAGGGCTTGTCTACTTATAAGGAATTAATAGAAAAAAGAAGAACATTTGCTATCATTTCTCACCCGGATGCAGGTAAAACCACACTTACAGAAAAGCTTCTGCTTTATACCGGAACAATACAGCTTGCCGGATCCGTAAAGGGAAAGAAAACGGATAAACACGCAGTATCAGACTGGATGGAGATAGAAAAGCAAAGAGGTATATCCGTTACATCATCAGTAATGCAGTTTAATTATGACGGTTACTGCATCAATATTATTGATACCCCCGGACATCAGGATTTTTCTGAGGATACCTATCGTACTCTGATGGCTGCGGATTCAGCTGTAATGGTAATAGATGCATCAAAGGGTGTTGAGGCACAGACCAGAAAGCTTTTTAAGGTCTGCGTTATGAGAAATATCCCGATTTTTACATTTATCAATAAGATGGACAGAGAAGCAAGAAGCCCCTATGAGCTGATGGAGGATATCGAAAATGTTCTCGGTATTCATACCTGTCCGATGAACTGGCCTATCGGCTGCGGAAGAGATTTTAAGGGCGTATATGACTTTGGAAAAAAAGAAATACTTGCCTTTACAGCAAATAACGGTCAGAAAGAAGTTGAAATGGATGAGCTGAGGGCAGATTCCCCCGAGCTTGACGAAAGACTGGGAGAAACACTCGCCCAGACACTCAGGGACGATATTGAGCTTCTTGAAGGAGCCGGAGATGAATTTGATCTGGAGCAGGTAAGAAACGGTAAGCTTACCCCTGTATTTTTTGGTTCTGCTCTTACTAATTTCGGTGTTGAGCCTTTCCTTGCGGAATTTCTTAAAATGACTACACCGCCGCTGCCAAGAAAGACGGTGGAAGGTCAGGTGGATCCCTTTGATGATGAATTTTCAGCATTTGTATTCAAGATTCAGGCAAATATGAATAAAGCTCACCGAGACAGAATAGCCTTCATGAGAATATGTTCCGGTAAATATGACAAGACCATGGAAGTGTGCCATGTTCAGGGAAATAAGAAAATGCGTCTTTCACAGCCTCAGCAGCTTATGGCTCAGGACAGAGAGGTGATAAGCGAGGCATATGCAGGTGATATTATCGGTGTATTTGACCCGGGTATTTTTTCAATAGGTGATACTGTATGCTCGCCGTCCAAGAAGGTGCGCTTTGAAGGTATCCCTACATTTGCGCCTGAGCATTTTGCAAGGGTAAGACTTAAGGATACAATGAAAAGAAAACAGTTTGTAAAGGGTATTACCCAGATAGCCCAGGAGGGTGCTATACAGATATTCCAGACTCTTGGCGGAGGTATGGAAGAGGTCATTGTGGGCGTTGTGGGTGTGCTGCAGTTTGAAGTTCTTGAATACAGACTCAATAATGAATACAATGTTGATATCGTGCTGGAGCATATGTCATATGAGCTGATCAGATGGATAGAAAACGACGATATCGATCCCAAGACCTTGAACCTGACTTCTGATACAAAAAGAATACAGGATCTCAAGGGAAAGCATCTTCTGCTTTTTACAAGCCAGTGGAATATTTCATGGGCACTGGAGCATAATGAGGGTCTTGTTCTTACAGATTTCAGTAAAAACTGATATCTGCATTTACATTTATACATTAAGGCAGCATAGCAAAAATCGGAAGGACTGACTCCTTGACAAATAAAAAAGTCGATGAACCAAAATATTCATCGGCTTTTTTTGTGTTATTATGAGGTATAATGCGATATTTTAATGGGACAGCCCCGATTTATTTAGTTTCAATTCATCCGCCTGTCTGAAAAATAAGCATTATCAGACGGCAAAGCTTTTATTGTCGTACCTGTTTGCATCTCACGGGTACGGTGTTACTGAGCATCCGCATTTTCTTCCTGTACCGTGTCTTCGTCGGTTTTTCTGACAGCATGATTTTTTCTTTCCAGATAGTAAACGGGTATGGCAATAAGCAGCATTACTGCGGAAACAATTCGCAGTACCCAAACATAAGCTCCTTCCATCAGGTTGATTCCGGTAACAAATTCGTCAATAAACCACCATGTGCCAAGGAAAATAAAATATACAGCCATTACATAAACGACCTTGTTTTCCTTTCTGAAGCGGAAAAACAGCATCAATGCTATCAATACCCAAAGGGCAGAATATACATATCCCATAATCAGACTCCTAATAATATATTATTCAGCATAATACCGGATCGTTCCGGCAAATTCAGCTTTTTCCTTTTTTCTTTCCTGAATTGAGAAAAATAGATATGACAAGATAAAAAACAATCACAACAATGCCGATATAATGTATTAGCTGAAGAACCGTGTTGCCGGGGAAAAGCTGGGCACATACATAATCGGCGATTATCCACATGCCTTCAAAAAGAAAAAGAAAGGCAACCGGGCGGTAATATCTGAAGCTCCTCATCTTGGGGCTGTACATAATTGTTGTAGCAGCAAGACAAGCAGCAGCTGCAATAATTGCTAAAAGCATAAGATTCACTCTCCGTATGTCCTGTTAACAGGACGAAATAAAAAACCTACCTATTATAAATTATACTTAATCTCAAAGTAAAAATCAAGGAAATACATTAATTTCTGCTTGTGATTCAGTTATATTTTAAAACTCTGATAAATTCTATATACTATTTGTACAATAACTTATTTAATATACAGATAGTTGGAATTATTGTCTTATGCCGCATACATTATGACAGATACAGGAAAATAAAAGCCAGATTAACACAAAAATGACATTAATGCCGATGCTACGGTTTTGAGCACTTATTAAAAATTATTCTGTAATATAAATATACAAAATATAGAAATATACTATTAGTATTGCTATAATATACACATTGTACTATACTACCAATAGTATAATAATATACTATACTAAAAGTAATGATATACCCTAAGTATAATAATTTTCGTACAATTAGTAATATAAAATTATTAATCTACAATTTGTATAAAATTAATTAAAAAAAAGACTTGCAATCAGAAAATAAATGTCGTATAATAAATGAGTCGTCAAAAGCGACACACAAAAAAATAGTTGGTGTTGATGACGTCGAGGGTCCACCCGTTCCCATGCCGAACACGGAAGTTAAGCTCGATAGTGCCGAAAATACTC
>ONDB01000045.1 GCA_900316485.1 uncultured Eubacteriales bacterium | reverse complement strand
CTGCTTTCTGCTGATGCTTCGCCGCTGCTTTCTGCGGAAGATTCTTCTACATTTTCATCATCTGTGTCAGAAAGAAGATTCTCCAGTTCCGCTTCTCCGCTTACCTTGTCTGTCTGTGCAGCCAGTTTTTCTGCATATTTCCTGTCTGTATAACCCAGCAGCATATCATTGAGATAAACTATGCATGAGCCGTCTGCACCCTTCTTTATCGTAAGTACATCCTTGATGCTCTTTTCTCCCTGCTTGCTGTAGCTGAGTTCAGTCTTGAATATCTCGCTGTAGCCTGCTGTGTCCCTTACCTCTGTTCCGGTTCTCAGAAGACCCGTAAGGTTGCGTATAAAGGTGCTGAAATTGGGATAACCCACCGTCTTGCCGTCTCCTGTGGTAACTGTTGTGATGGTATAATCCTCCAGAAGCTCATTCTTCGCTCTTTCATGAACGATATCAAATTCTGAAGCCTTTCCGTCAGCGGTTATCACTGCCTTGTCCAGGTAATCCATATTGGGATAGATATATGCTATTGTGATAAACTTGTCGTATGCTGCACCGTACCAGTCCTCAACATCACTTTTCAGCAGCTTGAAGATGATTTTTCCGTCATCAGCCATTACATAACAGCTGCCGTCCTTCTGCGCCTTGGATACGATGATGTTAACTGAGGTATCATCGGTTGACTTGACCTTAATATCCATATAGGGCTTATCAAGACCGAATTTCTTCTTGTCCGCGTCGGTCACCATAGCTGCCGCAACCTCTGTGCCCTTCATGCCGTACATCATCTTTCCGAAGTCAACTGCAGCACTCTTGGCGCAGGCAAGAAGATAGGGTGAGCGTATCTTGTATACTGCTGCAATGGAGATATCTTCCTGCTGGTCTATTTCAAGAGGCTTTTCATATCCTTCGCCGCTTATGCTTATGGAGCTTATTTCAGCCTTTGTTTCTTCGTCATCATTGAATGCCTTTGTTATGGTCTTGTCGAACATCTGCAGCTTTTCGATAAGAAAAGAGCTTACGCTGTCACTGTTCAGAAGGTAAACATTCTTTGAAGCCTCTCTCCTGAAATAATAACCCATGTCATTGGGAGCTTTTTTGCCGATATACAGCTTTTCGCCTGTGCCGTCGCTGAAATCCACCGTTACAGTAGAAAGAGGCTTATCAAGGCCGTACTCCGCATATTTGCTGCCGGATTTATCCACCAGCTGCAGAGCTGCTACATAGGAGCACTGATATGCAAGGGCATCTGTATTATCCTTGCTCAGCTCCAGGTCCTCGTAGTCCTGCATTGTATAGCGCATATTGATTTTGACAGAGGAAACATCTGATTTTCTTCTGTTTTCAGAGGTCTGACCGCTTTCTTCAGAAGCATCTATGCTGCTTTCTTCAATCATGCTGCTGTAATCATAGCCGATTACTGTATATTCTCCGCCGCTGTTGCTGACCTTTATCTGTTCGGGCTTGACGCTGGTCTTATCATAGATAAGTATATCAAGCTCATCTGAGGTCAGTCCCTGCTCGTCGGTCTGGGGCAGATTCAGTACAAATATCATAACGCCTGCAAGGGCAGCCACAACAACTGCTGCAATTATTATGAGAATAACATTTCTTTTCATAACTGCCTCACTTCCTGCGTCTTATGACATATACCATTATGCCTGCTCCCACAATAAGCACCGGGATAACTGCAAACATCACTACGCCTGTAATAACAGAAGTCTGTCTGCTGATACCCTGTAGTGAATAATCGGTTATTACCTTATCCTCAAGATGAATGGAATTATCCTCTCTGTGATTAAGGGTATCCACGATATTCAGCCAGTATTCCTGGTTAATGAACTGTGACTGCATTATAGTCTGGGACCACATTTCCGTGGAACCGGAAACGATAAGCTTTGACTGAGCCTTGTCATTTCCTGAAACGCCCTGCATAAGTATGCATACATTGCCTGCGATATAATCATCCGGGTTCCAGTTATCGGGAGCATCAAAGGGACATATGCCTGATTTTGCAGAATATGATACAAGGGGCTGGGTAACTGAGGAATTTGTTGCTGCAACACCTCTTGAATAATCCGCAAGTACTGTCTGGCTGTCCTTAGTGATATTATCTGTATAAAGCTTTGAACGGAATGAGGCTGCTATATATCTGTATGCACTGTATGCACTGGCGCTGCTCATCTGTCTGCTTGTGTCCATATCGAATGCAAGACCGTCACTTATTACCATTCCGTATTCATTCAGAAGCTTGTCAATATTCGGGCTTTCTATCTTGTTTCTGTATGAGATATAAATAAGGCTCTTGCCGTAATTGCCTCCATTGTAAAGGAAGCTTTCCAGCTTTTTAACAGCAGCCTCGCTGTAATCCTTTGTGGGAGAATAAGCCACTACTGTATTTACCTCATCGGGAATATCTCCCTTTTCTATCTCCATTGTAATAACATTATAGTTATTGGCGCCAAGAAGCTTGGAAAGATATGTATAGCCTGTTTCAGTATCCCCTGTATTGTCGGTAAGGATAACGAATTTATCGTTTCTGTCGCTTGTCACCTTCACAATGGCTGTATCAAGAGCTGCCTCAGCCTTTGAGGATGTGATATACTGATAGGAATTATCCATCAGCTCAAAATTGAACAGATCCTCTTTATTGAGCACATTGTATTTTTCTCCGCATCTTACGATAACATCGCTTGTCTGCAGGTTATCATCGGGATAATCATTTACAAAATTGGGGTTTGATACGATATCCACATACTGAACGTTTACAAATCCGCCGGAATCCTTAACCATATTGTCAGCAAGATTTGTAAGCTGCTTGTAATATGTATCGAAGGATTCATAGGTCTTGCGCTCTGCAAGGAAAATTATGCTGACCTTTTTCTTAAGTCCGCTGAGGATCTTTTCTGTCTGGTCGGTAAGATTATATGTTCCTGCCGAGGTTATATCAGCGGTAAGTGCAGAATACCTTTCTGTCAGCGCTGAAGCGATAACATTGAGTATTACCACTCCTGCCAGCACAAGAGCGATAAGAACTGCAGATGTAATGCGGTGTCTTGCTTTTCTTGAAACACTGCTGTTTTTCTTTGCAGCAGGTTTTTTCTGTTTTTTAGTATCTTTTATTTCCTTTTCTGGCATCTGCTGTTCCTCCTTACATCCATCTTCTTCTTTCGACTGTCCTGTCTGTAAGGAAAAGGAACAGACAGCTTACGGTTATGAAAAATACTACATCTGAAAGAGAGATAAGACCCAGGGCAAAATTATTGTATTTTCCCTGAAATGACAATACACTGAGAACGCTGTTCAGCGGTGCCCAGTGGATAGTATAGCCTATGGTATCCACAAGGCTGATAAGCACATTGACTACAAATGAAATAATCGCAGCAACAATGGAGCTTTCTGTAAGGGAAGAAATGAACAGACCGATAGTTATGAACGCGGAGCCCATAATAAGCATTCCGAATACATTTCCGATAATCACGCTCCAGTCTGCCTTTGCAAGCACAGTAAGCGCCACTCCCTCGATAACAAAGGACAGAAGGCAGAGAGCAAAGATAAAGAGTGAAGAAAGGAATTTGGAAATGACAACTGAGGGAACGCTGACCGGAGCGGTAAGCAGCGCCTGGTCTGTTTTATTTTTCCTGTCATCCGCAAAAGACCTCATAGTAATAAGCGGAATCACAAAAAGCACAATAAAGAACATACTCTGGAATACGCCGGACATATTCGTAGTGCCGGTATAAAGACACTGAACATAGAAGAATATTCCGCTAAAGAACATGAATGCCGCAAGCACTGCATAGCCTACGGGAGATGTGAAATAGGAGCCAAGCTCCCGCTTAAATATCGCTGACATCAGTAGCTTCCTCCTTGGTCTCATTTTTGCCTGTAATGATATTGAGGTAGGTATCCTCAAGGGATTGCTCTACCGGACTCATTTCCAGTATGCTGAAATCGGTTTTTGCAAGAGCCCTGAATATAAGCCTTCTTACATCCCTGCGGCTGTCAACGGTAAATTCGCAGCAGCCCTTTTCTGCCTCGCCCATATCAGTTACCTTTACAACGCCGTCCACCTTCTGCAGAACAGACTGAACCTGCTGTTTTCTGCCCTCAACAATCAGCCGGAGCTTTTCAGTTGAGGAGCCTGTACCTGTAAGCGAGGAAGTAAGCTCGTCGGCAACTATCCTGCCCTTATTTATAATAAGAATCTTGTCACATACAGCCTGAACCTCAGAAAGAAGATGAGAGGAAAGGATAATGGTATGCTTTTTGCCCAGCTCACGGATAAGCCTGCGGATCTCAATTATCTGCTGAGGATCCAGACCAACGGTAGGCTCGTCCAGAATAAGCACAGGGGGATCTCCTATAAGAGCCTGAGCAAGCCCCACACGCTGGCGATAGCCCTTTGAAAGGCTCTTGATAAGTCTTTCTCTGACATCGGTTATTCTGACCTTTTCACAAATGCTGTTGATATGCTCCTTCATAGGAAGGCGTACTTTTTTAAGTCTGAAAATGAATTCAAGGTATGCCTTTACGGTCATATCATTATAGAGAGGCGGTACTTCGGGCAGATAGCCGATTTTTTTCTTAGCCGCCGTAGGATTTTCAAGAATATTGATGCCGTCGATCTCCACATCTCCGGAATCGCTTGAAAGATAGCCTGTGATAATGTTCATTGTTGTTGATTTTCCTGCGCCGTTCGGGCCAAGAAAGCCAAGTATTTCGCCCTCTTTCAGCGAAAAGCTGACATTATCGAGGGCCTTATTCCTGACGTAGTATTTTGTCAGGTTACTGACCTTTATCATTATTATTCCTCACTTTCTGTTTTTCTTGCCGGGGAACTTTGCCCCATGGAAACCGCCGTATTTTAAAAGGCGGTAAAACCTCTGCGGTTTGTCACGGAAGATTCTTTTTCCGGGGCGGAAACCAGGGATTCCGCCGGGTCACATATCTATTTCCAGTATAACAGGACAATGGTCACTGCCGTAAATATCTGACAAAATATCAGCCTTCGTTATCTTTTCCGCTATCCTGTCGGATACTATAAAGTAATCAATGCGCCATCCTGCATTGTTCTTTCTGGCATTGAAGCGATATGACCACCAGCTGTATCTTCCAGTTTCTTCAGGATGAAGATACCGGAAACTGTCTGTGAATCCGGATTCAAGAAGTATGCCGATCTTTTCCCTTTCCTGATCCGAAAAGCCGGCGTTTCCTCTGTTGGTTTTGGGGTTTTTCAGGTCTATTTCATTGTGCGCCACGTTCAGGTCGCCGCAGTAAATGACCGGCTTTTCCCTGTCAAGACGCATAAGGTATTCCCTGAGATCCGTTTCCCACTGCATACGGTAGTCAATCCTCAGAAGACCATCCTTTGCATTTGGCGTATATACATTCACAAGGTAAAAGCTTCCCATATCAAGGGTTATCATTCTGCCCTCATGACTATGCTCCTCTATATTCATTCCGTTGAGAATAACACTTTCCGGTTCAAAGAGAGTAAAAACTGCTGTTCCCGAATAGCCTTTTTTCTCGGCGCTGTTAAAATATTTCCTGTATCCTTCCAGCGGAACCTCAGCCTGACCTTCCTGCATTTTTGTTTCCTGCAGGCATATAAAATCCGGAGAAAGCTGATTCACAGCATCTATAAAACCCTTCTGCATACAAGCACGAAGTCCGTTCACATTCCATGAAACAAATCTCATCTTTCACTTTCCTTCCCATACCATATTGTGCGGAGCTGCTTATCAGTTATTTTTACATAAACATCACTGAAATTCTGTCACACCGTATGATAATTATTTGCATAATGTCTATTATAACATAAATTTGAGCCTTATTCAATCGCCAAACAGAAAAATCCCCCGGAAAGGAACAGGCCTTTCCGGGGGATAATGTTTAACGTCTTTTGTTTATCAAGCTATAGAGCGATTAACCTTCGTTGATTGCAGCCTGTGCAGCAGCAAGACGAGCGATCGGAACTCTGAAGGGTGAGCATGATACATAGTCAAGACCAATCTTGTGGCAGAACTCAACAGATGAAGGATCGCCGCCGTGCTCGCCGCAGATACCGCAGTG
>ONDB01000084.1 GCA_900316485.1 uncultured Eubacteriales bacterium | reverse complement strand
GCCATTCTCTTTCTGAAGCCATGCTCCTTCTTCCTGTGGAGCTTCTTGGGCTGATATGTTCTCAGCACGAAAATTCCTCCTTTCAAAACCTGACGCAAAGGCATGATCAAAACAGAAACCAGGTTTCCGATATGACCCTTACATCATCCAAAAACTGCTCAAGGTAAAACCTTGCACCGTAAAATTATAACCTATAAATACCTCTGCTGTCAATAAAAAATTTGAAAATTTATTCTATTTTCCAATGGTTTTTTCAATTTGTCATTACCCCGTCATACATTTTCATAAACTTTTCCGCCGGCAGTACAATACCTGTGCCCAATGAGTAAATATTTCCCGGTTTTTCCCGGCTTTCAATCAGGATTTTATGCCTTTGCCTTATTTCTGTGACCATGCTGACATTTTTATCCTTATGAGGGTATCTGCTTTAAAAAAATTTATAACATTTGTAGATGTTGAAAAGTTGAAAAAATTATGTTATAATTATAGTCGTATAAGTGTTTGCATATTGGAGTATTACGTTTTCTCCTATGATATGCAGATATAACGAATGAAATAATGATTTCTGAGGGCTGAGTCCGCTGTATGAATACTCAGCCTGATATCAGCGTCCGGACTGCCGGGCTGATAGGGATATCGGGAAAAATAAAACAGAAGAAAGGTAAAGCTTATGGATTCATTTAATGAGGCATGGAATATTATCTGCGATTACTGCAAAAATAATATTACCCAGATCGCATATAACACATGGATCAGCAAAATAGAACCTGTTAAAATGGATTTTAATGAGGGAAAAGCTATTTTGATGGTTCCCGCAGAATTTCACAGACAGACTCTTATAAGAGGTTATATGAAGCTCCTTAACGAAGCATTTGCAAGTGTTTTCGGTCCGGGAGTTGAAATTATCATCACAGTTCCTGATGAAGCAGAAACACATGAAAAGGACAGCAGGGAAAGTAATCCCGACATCGATTATGAATTTACTTTTGACACATTCATAGTAGGCTCCTCGAATAAATTCGCCCATGCAGCCTCTCTTGCTGTTGCAACTAATCCCGGAAGGGCATACAACCCGCTTTTCATCTATGGTAATTCCGGACTGGGAAAAACTCACCTTCTGTATGCTATCAGGAATGAAATACAGAAAAATGACCCCAAAAAGAAAATAATATACGTAAAGGGCGAGGATTTCACAAACGAGCTGGTTGAAGCCCTTATGAAAAAATCCAATATTGAATTCAGACAGAAATACCGTCAGTCTGACGTGCTTCTGGTGGATGATATACAGTTCATCGGAGGAAAGGAATCCACACAGGAGGAATTCTTCCATACCTTCAATACTCTGTATGAAGCAAAATGTCAGATAGTGCTGACATCTGACCGTCCGCCTAAGGAAATAAAAACCCTTGAGGACAGACTGAGAAGCCGTTTTGAATCCGGACTTATAGCTGATATCCAGCCCCCTGATTTTGAAACAAGAATTGCAATTATCAGACGCAAGGCGGAGCTTCTTGATATAGAGCTTCCGGGTGATGTAACCGAATATATAGCTACAAGACTCAAGAGCAATATAAGACAGCTTGAGGGAGTAGTCAAAAAGCTTAAGGCTAAGAATCAGCTTTACGGAGATAAGATCACTATCAATGTAGCTCAGAAAACAATTTCAGAAATACTCAATAATGATCAGCCGCCTCCGCTTACAGTTGAAATGATTATTGACGAAGTGGCAAGACATTTCGGGCTTACCGGCGATGATATCAGATCTTCAAAGAGAAATTCAAATATTTCAAATGCAAGACAGATTGCAATATTTGCTGTAAGAGATATTACTAATATGTCCATGAACCTTATAGGTGAGGAATTCGGCGGAAGAGATCATTCCACCATAGTATATGCTCTGAAACAGATTGAAAAGAATATGGAAAAGGATCCCAAGCTTAAGGCTACTGTAAATGATATAATTAAAAATATCAAGAACCGCTGATCCTTACATATATAATACCGGGGAAGAAATTGACAGAGGATTGCTGTTCAAAACTTTTTAACAATTCAACAATTATGGTTGAAAGACTGAAAAATTGTACCTTTGATTTTTAAACTTTTTTTCAACAATCCACTAACATGATTCAACACCAATGTTAAATACTGAAAGGTGACCCGGATTTTTCCATAAAAGACAAACATTCTTTCAACAGGAGAAAAAATGCTGTAACCCACTCTGCCGGCAGGTTTGAGGGAGAATTCAACAAATTAACAGCCTCTACTACTATTACTATAATATATATCTATTGTATATTTTATTTTCTCCGCAGTCCGGGAAAATCCCCCTGCTGCTTTTTGCTGCATGTTGACTTTCAGATTTAAGATAATTATTTAACAATTACTGATTTCTGAAGGCACGGCATTATTTCTCTGTATAAAAAATTAAAAAGGAAGATTAACTATGAAATTTGAATGTAACCGCTGCAGACTTACAGATGCTGTTACAAATGTTCAAAGGGCGGTTTCGTCAAAATCATCTACTCCTGCCCTGGAAGGAATACTGGTCAAGGCAGAAAATAATTCTCTTGTTCTTTTCGGCTATGACCTGGATATATGCATAACAACATCCGTTGAAGCAAATATCAGAGAAGAAGGTTCTGCAATAATTCCTGCAAAGCTCTTTTCTGAAATAATAAGAAAGCTTCCGGAGGAAACTATAAAAATAGACGTTGACGAAAGAAATATCGTATACATAAGCTGCGGAAAGGCTGATTATAAGATAATTGGTATGCCTGCAGCAGATTATCCGGAAATTCCTGCAATAAGAAGCAATGATGTTATCTCAATTGAAGGAGATACCCTTTCTTCAATGATAAGACAGACAATCTATGCTGTTTCTGACAAGGATATCAAGCCTGCACACAAAGGCTCTCTGTTTGAAATTGAAAACAACAGCATAAGAATCGTTTCTGTTGACGGCTTCAGACTTGCAATAAGAACCGAAAAAATAAGCTACGGCGGAGAAAAGACATTTATCGTTCCCGGTAAATCACTTCTTGAGGTAACAAAGCTCATAGGTGAGGATACCAAAAACATTGATATCTCCGTCAGCGGCAGACATATAATATTCAGAATAGGCTCGTACAGTGTGATATCAAGACTTATCGAGGGTGAATTCATGAATTACAAATCCTCGATACCCAGCGTTCATTCCACAACTCTTACTGTGAATACAAGAAAATTCATCAATACAATTGAGAGAATGTCACTTCTTCTTACAGACAAGATGAAAAGCCCCATCAGATGCCTTATAGAAAACAATGTAATAAAAACCAGCTGCAATACTCCGCTGGGACAGGCAAATGATGAGCTTGAGGCAGCAATTGATGGGGAAGGAGTAGAAATCGGCTTCAATAACAGATTCCTGCTTGATTCTCTAAGATACAGCGAAACAGATGAGGTAAAGCTGAGTCTTAACGGCTCCCTCAGCCCTATGGTGGTAACACCTACCGAGGGCGACAGCTTTCTTTTCCTGCTTCTGCCTATGAGGTTGACAAGATGAATGCTGAAAAAATAGTGATAAGAGAAAATGAAGAATATATTCGTCTGGATAATTTTCTCAAGCTGACCGGAAGTGTGGAAACCGGCGGTCAGGCAAAAATAATGATACAAAACGGCCGGGTTACGGTAAACGGCGAAGTATGTACCATGAGGGGCAAAAAGCTCAGAAGGGGAGATACTGCCGGAATCGACGGGGCTGTTTTTGAGGTGTGCTGATTTGTTTGTAAAGCATATTGAATTCAGAAATTACAGGAACCTTGCTGATTCCCGGTATGACCCTGCAGAAGGGATAAATGTTATCTGCGGAAGCAATGCCCAGGGAAAAACAAATTTACTGGAATGTATATGGCTGTTTACAGGCGGAAGATCCTTCCGTGGCTCAAAGGAAAAGGATATTATAGCCTTCGGAAAGGAAAAATCCCTTATTTCGGCTGATTTTAACAGCCAGGGAAGGGATCAGCACCTTGAAATTTCAATTGAAAAGGGAAAAAGAAAGGCAAGCCTCAACGGAATACAGAGAAATTATCTTTCTGAAATAGTTGGTGTATTCTGTGCAGTGGTTTTTTCTCCGGATCATCTTACACTTGTAAAAAACGGTCCGGAAGAAAGAAGGGCTTTTCTTGACGGAGCATTATGTCAGATAGATCCCATATATGCTTCTCACCTTTCAAGATATAAAAAAATACTGGCAGAAAGAAATGCACTGCTGAAGGATATCAGCAAAAG
>ONDB01000186.1 GCA_900316485.1 uncultured Eubacteriales bacterium | reverse complement strand
GGAGTTTCAGTTACATGGAAAACCACATCAATTTCTCCGTCAGAGAAAATAAGTCTGACAGTGTTTTCATCGTTATCAAGAATGGTTCTGAGGAATTCCCTGCTGAGGGTAACAGTACCGTTTTCGAGCCTTACTCCCTGTGTAGTTTCATTTCCTACGGTTGCGCCGCCTGCTCTGATACATACTGTATCAGAATCCGATGTGGTTTTGATTGAAACATCGCCGCCTTTGTTTTTGTCCCAGGTTATGTCAGTGATATCGGCGGTAACAGGAGTTTCAGTTACATGGAAAACTATATCGATTTCTCCGTCAGAGAAGATAAGCTTCATAGTATTATCGTTATTTGCAAGAACTTCTCTGAGGTAATTCTTGCTGAAAGTAACAGAACCGTCTTCAAACCTGATACCCTCGGTGTTTACATCGCCGGCATCACTGCCGTTAATTCTGACGTTTACTGTATCAGAAATAGAGGTGGTATTGACGGTAACATCACTGCCCTTATTTCTGTCCCATGTTAAATCAGATATATCTGCTGTTATTTCAGCTTCAGGGTCATAGCTTGTAAAAGTAATCTCCAGAGTACCGTCATCAAATGTCAGGAGAAGGTGATGAACACCCGGATCAAGTTTTATAAGCTCAGATTTTCCGATGGATAGTTTACCGTAGAGAAGAGTCATATTGCTTTCGATATTTGAGCCGAGATAATTTCCATCCTCGCTGACGGAAACTATTTTGGAGTCTGAATTGGTCTGAATGGAAATACCCTTTTCTGAATCTATCGGCCATTTGATCTTGGTATTATCAGCAGTAATTTCCTTTTTCTCCAGAGGATTTATCTTGTCATATTCGCCGTAGGCCATAATAAGACTGCTGTTTTTGACAGTTGTATCATCATCTAATGATATTTCTTCGTCCAGATCCATCTGTTTGGTAATTACCTCACCATCGCTGTTGCCGTTAATATATGTAAGCACATGAGTTTCGGGATCGTAGTCCACTACCATAGCAATATGATTGAAATAATTGCCTGTTCCGTCCAAAGAGAAGAAGATAAGTCCGCCAGGCTTATAAGGTATCTCAAAAGGACTGATTTCAGTATGAACGTATTTATTCCAGTCGTAGTATCCGATCTTTCTTGTGGCTGTAGGGGTATACCATACATCATTCTGATCGAGATTGAATGCAGTAATCCATGAATCGGCATCCATTTCTATTCTGGGGTCTGCATAATAAGAGAAGTAGTATTTTTTCAGCTGTTCCTCAGTATAATATCCTGCCTGATAAAGACACCAGCTGGCAAATATCGCACACCAGTCGCAATCAAGATACTGAGAATCTTCACCACCGCCGGCAACATATCTTTGTGCCCAGCGTGTATATTCAGTATTACCTGTATCATATTCATTATTGCGTTTTTCCTTACCGGTCCAGAGCAGACCGTTAGCTCTTGCCTGTTCAATATCAATGCCTTCAGTTGCGTAATTCTTATATCCTTCCTGAGAAAGAGCAATTGCAATTGCCTTCTGCATTGTTGAAGCAGATTCGTTTTCCCTGAGTGCATCCTGGAGCTTAGAATAATATTCGGATGATTTGTACTCATCAGAAAAAATATCAATACCCGGTATATTCTGGCTGTAGCCTGAACTATCCGGATCCACGGCAGCAGCACTCAGTGCAGTGCAGCCTATGCCACCTGTTAATATTGCAGCTGCCAGAATACAGCAGGCTAATCTTTTTGATTTCATAATATATCTTCTCCCTGTCAAAAAACGAGTTTATATCAGTACTGCGCATCAGTGCTGATATAAGACTATATTATCATTATTTATAAAAAAATACAAATTGACTCTCACTGTTATTGTTTAATTGTGTATTAGTTCACAAAAAATTTACAATTAAATTCAAAGATAAATATATTTTTTAGATTATTTTTTGTATAAAAAAGGTGTAAAATGATAAAAAACTGTTGTATAATGTAAGTAGCTGTAGAACATGACTTTATATAGGCAGTACGCTAAGTATTAAAAAAGAATGATATAAAAAACTTTTGGCTGCTGAATTGGTAGGTCTGTTCGGGTGTTTGCATAGTGAAATAACAATAGCAGTAATGGATCCGTTAGAGTATATTTTGGATATTCCGGTGAAGAATTCTGACTACTAATGACGGGATGATGAGTTCTTGTACGAAAAATCTTTAAAATTGCAGCAAATGTCTTAATAAATGAATGAATGTGGTGAAAAATTATGAATGAAAAAAAGAGAAGCAAACAATCCTCAGATCATCACTCATCAGGGGATGAAGTGTTTGAAAAACGACGTAAATCAAGACGCACAAGGCTTATGGTGCTGCTGGTAATACTAGTGCTTATGCTCACTATAGGAGATTCAGCATTCAGTGTAATTCTTTATACTTCAACGATAAAGAATGAAAGGATAAACGAAGCAGTTGGTGCCACAAAGCTTGCAGGATCTTTTGTAGACATAAACAAGGTTGACGAATATCTCAAAGACGGTTCATCTGTCCCAGGTTATAATGAAACTCTGAAATCACTTACAAGCATCAGGGAAAACTCGGTAGGTCTGAAATATCTTTATGTAATGCGTATCGAAAAGGATGGATGTCATTTTATATTTGACACTGATACAAATAGTACAGACGGTCTTGAAGCATATAAGCCAGGAGAGATAGTAAAATTTGAAGATGCCTTCCTGCCGTATATTCCGGATCTTCTCAATGGAAAAAGAATTGAGCCTATCGAATCAGACGATGTAAGCGGATGGATAATTACAGTTTATGAACCGATCTATGATGAAAGCGGAAAGTGTGTATGCTACGTAGGGGCGGATGTTTCGCTGACTGATGTGCGTTCTGACATAATGTATTTTATGATACGTGTAATTTCGGTGTCGGCAATACTGTTTATTCTGATTATTGCCATTGGAGCATGGCTTTCCAATAACTACAGGAAGGTGACAGATTGGGAAGACCTTGCAAAGAAGCAGGAACAGAGCAAACAGCTTATCAGAGAGATAGTAACTGCTTTCTCAAAGACGGTCGATATGAAGGATAAGTATACTAACGGTCATTCCTTCCGTGTTGCAAAATATACAGCAATGCTAACCAAAGAATTAGGTTATAATGATGAAACCGTGGAAAAATACCATAATATTGCCCTGATGCACGATATAGGAAAAATCGGCGTTCCTGAGGAAGTACTCAATAAGCCCGGAAAGCTTACAGACGAGGAATTTGATGTTATTAAATCCCATACCAAGCTGGGATATAACGCTCTCAAGGATATCAGTATTATGCCGGATCTTGCACAGGGTGCAGGGGCTCACCATGAACGTCCGGACGGAAAGGGATATCCTAATGGTCTCAGTGGAGAAGATATCCCCAGAGTCGCACAGATAATTGCGGTAGCTGATACATTTGATGCAATGTATTCAAACCGTCCGTACAGAAAGCGTATGAATTTTGAAAAAGCTGTATCTATCATAAAAGAGGTATCAGGTACACAGCTGACAACAGATGTAGTAGACGCTTTCCTTCGTCTGGTTGAAAAAGGTGAATTCCGTGCAAAAGATGATAACGGAGGCGGAAGTACGGAGGATATCAATAATATCCGCAAAGAATATGAAGATAATTAACATCCGGTGCTTTAGTCTGAAAGCGAGATAAAGAAATAAATAATTGACAGCCGATGATTTTTTGTAATTCATCGGCTGTTTTTGCGTTATTTGTATTATTAATTATTCTGACTGATCAAATTGTGTATTTTATATATGGAAATGATAAAATTACTTGTTTTTTTATTGAAACAAATGTAAAGATGTGTTATTATTAAAAATGATGGAGATGATAAATAAGAGTTATTCTAGCCAGGGTGAATAATTCTCCTGAAGTCTGGAATGAAAGGTTTCTATCAATTATTTTTAAGGAGACGATTTTAAATGATAATTAACAAGAAGAAGAATGGAACAGAGCTTACAATGTCTATTGAAGGCAGACTTGATACATCAACGGCACCTGAACTTGAGACAGCAGTAAAGAGTGAAATCGAAGGGGTAACAAGCCTTATATTTGATGTAGAAAAGCTTGCATATATTTCTTCTGCAGGTCTCAGAGTACTCCTTTCATCTCAGAAGATCATGTCAAAGCAGGGTGAAATGAAAGTTATTAACGTAAGCGATACCATAATGGAGATCTTTGATATTACAGGCTTTACAGATATTCTTACAATAGAGTAATAATCTGTCTGATAAGTTTGCTAAGAAAAGGATTCGTTTTTTGGGCGCTTGTTCAAGAGGTTGCACTTTCTGTTCGTGTATTCCAGAGACCTCTTCAGGAAAGCTTACAGCGACTGATGCAGAATATTCTTTTTGTTGGTACAGACAGTATGATGGCTGCAATGAATGAGAATATAGACGCAGGTCTTTATCGGGTTTTGAAAAATGTAAACGGGCTAGGTTGACGACCATATTATTATTTGTCCGGAATTGAGGACAAGAATGATACTCCGGTGAAAGGATGAAAAATATGGCAAGCAGTTTAGAAAGCAGATTAGAAACAGAAGCTCTGACGGATAATTTGCATCAGGTATTGTCATTTTTAGAGCAGCAGCTTGATAACACTGCTTGCTCTATGAAGGTAAGGATGCAGATCACAATGGCTGCAGAGGAAATATTTGTAAACATTGCCCACTATGCATATGGAGCAGAAGTAGGAAAGGCAGTGGTCATTTCCGAACTGTCTGATACATCACATACAATGACAATAACGTTTATTGACAGCGGAACTCCCTATGATCCGCTGGAAAAGGAAGATCCGGATGTCACTCTTTCTGCCGAAGAAAGAAAAACTGGCGGACTTGGAATCTTCCTTACAAAAAAGTTTATGGACAATGTGGAGTATTCATACGAAGACGGGAAAAACATCTTTAAAATGCAGAAAAAACTTTTTTGAATTCCACATATGCTGATTATCAGATAAAACAATACATACTGATCGACGGCTGTTAGTACCGATTCCTGAAGATTTCTTCAGGGTTCGCTGCGATCAGCCGTTTGTGTTTCAGGACATGAGATTCTTGCAACTTCTTCAATGGTATGATGAAGCTTCAGAACAATATCCGTATCAGCAGCACGATAGTACATTTCCTTGCCGTTTCTGTTTGCAACGATCAGACCGGCCTCCTTCAGCAGCTTGAGATGATGCGAAACTGCCGGACTGGACATTTCAGTAGCTGCTGCAATATTGATAACACATTCCTCACAGTGACAGAGCAGCCAGAAGATTCTTAGCCTGCTGGGATTACCAAGCTGATTCATAGCCTGAGCAACTGCATTGATAGTATCAAGTGAGGGCATTTCTTCAATAATTCTGTTGTCTTTTGGGTTATGACCGTGAGGCAATTCTATTTTTTTATATTGCAATATCTCCAACTCCCGATTCAAACCGTTAATCCGGCTTAATTAATAACTGATTATATTTTAAAGTAAACGCTTAAAAAAATCAATCCCCATAATGTTTTCAAGACAGCATTTGTCAGGATACAGGCGTCAGGCTGTCTGAGTAAATGACTCCGAGATAAAAATATCAGATTCAGCAAAGATAATATAAACCAATCTATCACAGCCGCACAGCTGACAGCCAGATAGACAGGTGCGTTAAAAGCTTAACGCAGAGGAAAAAAATATTGTTAAGTGTCCAACCTCACGCAGGCTGGTGCTTGAAATAACAAATTTGTAGTGATATAATTATGGTGTAACCGATGATTCAATCGGCTGTATGATTCAAATTATGCGAAAGAAGGTATGTTTTATGAATCTGCAGAAATTTACACAAAAAAGCATTGAGGCTGTCAATTCTGCACGGGATACTATGGTTGAATACGGTAACCAGCAGATGCGTCAGGAGCATATTCTCTACGCATTGCTTATGCAGGAGGATGGTCTTATCTCCGAAATGGTAAGCAAGCTGGGAGCAGATAAAAACCAGCTGGCAAAACAGACTGAAGAGGAGATTGACAAACTGCCTAAGGTCAGCGGAAGCGGTGTGGATCCTGAGAGAATCTATATTTCCGGTGAGCTTGATCAGGCTTTTTCGGAAGCAGAGCATCAGGCTGAAAAAATGAAGGACGAGTATGTATCAGTTGAGCATATCATGCTTGGTCTTCTTGGAAAGCCCCAGGATAATATTAAAAAGCTGTTGTCCGCAGCAGGAATAACTACCGGAAAATTCCTTAATGCACTGAAGGATGTCAGAGGTAATCAGAGAGTTACCGGAGATAATCCTGAGGAAACATATAATGTACTGAAAAAATATGGTCAGGATCTTGTTGAAATGGCACGTCAGCAAAAGCTTGATCCTGTAATAGGAAGAGATGATGAGATAAGAAATGTTATCCGCATCTTGTCAAGAAAAACGAAAAACAACCCCTGTCTGATAGGTGAACCAGGTGTCGGAAAGACAGCTATTGCCGAAGGACTGGCAATAAGAATAGTCAGAGGCGATGTACCGGATAATCTGAAAAACAGAAAGCTTTTTTCTCTTGATATGGGTGCGCTTATTGCCGGCGCAAAATTCAGAGGAGAATTTGAGGAAAGACTGAAGGCAGTTCTGAATGAGGTGAAAAAGAGCGGCGGAGATATCATTCTTTTCATTGATGAGCTTCATACAATTGTTGGAGCAGGTAAGACAGACGGTGCCATGGATGCGGGTAATCTGCTCAAACCAATGCTTGCAAGGGGCGAGCTTCACTGCGTAGGTGCAACAACTCTGAACGAATATCGTAAGTATATAGAAAAAGATCCTGCTCTTGAAAGACGTTTTCAGCCTGTGCTGGTAGGTGAGCCTACTGTCGAGGACTGTATCTCTATTTTAAGAGGACTTAAGGAGAGATATGAGGTTTATCATGGAGTAAAAATTCAGGATCAGGCGCTGATTGCTGCTTCTGTTCTTTCAGACCGATATATATCAGACCGTTTTCTTCCTGATAAAGCTATTGACCTTGTTGATGAAGCCTGTGCTCTGATAAAAACAGAAATAGACAGTATGCCTATCGAAATGGATGCTATTTCCCATAAAATAATGCAGCTTGAAATTGAGGAAGCTGCCTTGAAAAAAGAATCAGATAAGCTTTCCCTTGAACATCTTGCTCAGATAAGGCAGGAACTTGCAAACGATAGAGAAAAATTCAGTTCTATGAAAGCCAAATGGGATAATGAAAAGAAGGCAATAGAAAAGGTACAAAAAATTCGTGAGCAGATAGAGCAAACCAATGCAAAAATAGAAAAGGCTCAGAATGAATATGATCTGGGTAAAGCTGCGGAACTGAAATACGGCGTACTGCCGCCTTTGCAGAAAGAGCTTGAACAGCAGGAAAAACTTGCAGAGGAAAATAAGAATACCCTTCTTCGTGACCGTGTGACAGAGGAAGAGATAGCAAAGATAGTTGCCAGATGGACAGGTATTCCTGTAGCAAAGCTTATGGAAGGAGAAAGAGAGAAGCTTTTGCATTTGGATGATACCCTTCATAAAAGAGTAATCGGTCAGGACGAAGCAGTTGAAAAGGTATGCGACAGTATTCTCCGTTCAAGAGCAGGCATTCAGGATCCTAAACGACCAATTGG
The DNA here is from genome assembly GCA_900316485.1 of uncultured Eubacteriales bacterium. Classification (GTDB taxonomy): domain Bacteria; phylum Bacillota; class Clostridia; order Oscillospirales; family Acutalibacteraceae; genus UBA1213. The sequence goes on along the minus strand of ONDB01000186.1, from coordinate 5,481 downwards.
TTCATTCCTTTTCCTTGGACCTACAGGCGTCGGAAAAACAGAGCTGGCAAAGGCTCTTGCCGAGGCTTTGTTCGATGATGAGCACAACATCATAAGGATAGATATGAGCGAATACATGGAGAAATACTCCGTATCCCGTCTGATTGGTGCTCCTCCCGGATATGTGGGATATGATGAGGGAGGTCAGCTTACTGAGGCTGTGCGCAGAAAGCCCTATTCAGTAGTTCTCTTCGATGAGATAGAGAAAGCTCATCCTGATGTATTCAATGTTCTGCTCCAGGTTCTTGATGACGGCAGGATTACAGACAGTCAGGGCAGGACAGTAGATTTTAAAAATACAATAATTATTCTGACCTCAAACCTTGGTTCAGATATAATACTGGACGGCATAGACGGAAATGGTGAAATAACTGAAGCTGCAAGAGATGGTGTACACGAAATCCTCAAGCGCAGCTTCCGTCCGGAATTTCTTAACCGACTTGACGAAATAATATTCTACAAACCATTGACCAGAGAAAATATTCTCGGAATCACTGATCTTATTATCAGAGATCTTGACAGTCGCATGTCACAAAAGCAGCTTCATGTCAGGGTTACGGATACTGCAAAGGAGATTATTGTTAACAGAGGATACGACCCGGTATTCGGTGCTAGACCTCTTAAGAGATATATACAGTCCGGAATAGAAACTTTGATAGCAAGAAAGATAATTGCAGAGGATCTTGCCCCGGGAACAACCCTTACGGTGGATGCTGAAAATGGAGAAATAATAGTAAAGGCATAAAAAATAAGAGGCTGCCGCAAGGCGGCAAATAAAAAAGTCGATGAACCAAAATATTCATCGGCTTTTTTGTGTTATTATAAGGTCTGATGCATTATTACATACATCAGACCTTTAATTTTTGACAATAAAATAAGCACTCATAAATAATGAGTGCTCAGAGTGCAGGTAACAGGACTTGAACCTGCATGAAATTGCTTTCACATGGACCTGAACCATGCGCGTCTGCCAATTCCGCCATACCTGCATGTTCTCTCTATTTTTACACGGCGAGAGTTCCGAGGCGGAGCACTTAGCTTTAACCCGCAAGTGTTATTATATCAAACATTGGCGGAAATGTCAATTACTTATTAAAAATTTTTTATCTGCTTTTTTAAAACCGCATTGTCAGCGAAATTCGGTTCTTGTTCGGGTCTACCGACAGAATTTTCACGTTCACGATGTCCCCTACCTTTAATACCTCTGACGGGTGCTTGATGTACTTATCGCAAATCTGCGAGATGTGCACCAGTCCGTCCTGATGTACGCCGATATCTACAAACGCGCCGAAATCAATTACGTTGCGCACGGTTCCTTTAAGCTCCATTCCCTCTTTCAAGTCCTTGATGTCAAGCACGTCGCTGCGCAGCATCGGCGCGGGCATTTCGTCGCGCGGGTCGCGTCCCGGCTTTGATAGCTCTTTTACTATATCATCAAGCGTGGGAAGTCCGATTCCAAGCTTTTCTGCGAGCGTTTTTGTTCCTGCCGCCTTTACACGGTTCGGCAAATCAGCGAATTTCGCGGTCTTTATTTCTTTATCAGAATAATCCACAAGCGTTAAAAGCTCCTTTGCGCTCTTGTAGCTCTCGGGATGAACGCCTGTATTATCAAGAGGATTTCTGCTTTCGGGCACTCTGAGAAAGCCCGCGCACTGTTCAAACGCTTTTGGGCCGAGCTTCGGAACCTTTTTTAATTCTGCACGGGAACTAAAAGCGCCGTTTTCCTCGCGGTAGGCTACGATATTTTTGCACACGGTCGCGTTAAGTCCCGACACTCTCGCGAGCAGCGCAGGTGAGGCGGTATTCAGGTCGGCGCCTACCGAGTTTACGCAGTCCTCAACAACTCCGTCCAGGGTCTCTCCGAGTTTTTTCTGCGGCATGTCGTGCTGGTACTGCCCTACCCCTATTGCCTTCGGCTCTATTTTAACAAGCTCTGCGAGCGGATCCTGAAGACGTCTCGCGATTGAAACCGCGCTTCGCAGCGTCAGGTCAAGCTCGGGAAGCTCGGTTGCGGCGAGCTTTGACGCGGAATAAACCGACGCGCCTGCCTCGCTGACGACCATGTAATAAACTTTGCGGTCAAGCTCCTTGAGCAGGTCGGCGGCGAACATCTCGGTCTCCTTGCTTGCAGTGCCGTTGCCTATTGAAATTATATCGACATGGTGCTTCTTTATCAGCCTGAGCAGGGTCTGCTTGCTCTCGGCGATTTTTCGGTCGGAATGAGTGGGATAAATAACCGCGGTATCGAGCACCTTGCCCGTATCGTCAACCACCGCAACCTTGCAGCCCGTGCGGTAACCGGGGTCAAGGCCGAGGACGGTTTTGCCCTTTACGGGCGGCTGCATAAGAAGCTGCTTAAGATTTACCGCGAACACCTTCATGGCGTTTTCGGCGGCGGTTTCGGTAATTTCGGAGCGGATTTCGCGCTCGACTGACGGGAAAATAAGACGGCGGTATGCGTCCTCGCCTGCCGCTTTGAGAATATCGCTGCAAAGAGGGTTGGTGCTGCGGTCGAGAAGTCTGCTGATAACGCGCAGCGGCTGCTCCTCATCAAGAGTGAGGCTCACCTTTAAAAAGCCCTCCTTCTCCCCTCTGTTGACGGCGAGAACACGGTGACCTGCGATTTTCTTAACAGGCTCGCTGAACTCGTAATACATTGAGTATACGCTGTCCTTCTCGGGATCTGCGGCAACGGAGGTCAGCACGCCCTGAGAGCGCACTATATCGCGCAGACGCTTGCGGATTTCGGCGCTGTCGGAAATCTGCTCTGCAATGATGTCCATAGCTCCCTGCAGAGCCTCGTCAGCGGAGTTTACGCCCTTCTCCTCATTGATATATTCCTCAGCCGCTTTTGCGGGAGAGAAGCCCTTTTCCTGCTTAATAACAGCCAGCGCCAGCGGCTCAAGTCCGCGCTCCTTTGCAACACTTGCGCGGGTTTTGCGCTTCGGGCGGAACGGACGGTAGATATCCTCAAGCTCGCTGAGAGTCTGAGCTTTGTCGAGCGAGGCGGCAACCTCGTCGGTGAGCTTCTCCTGAGCCTCAATAAGTCCGCGGATTTCCTCGCGGCGCTTGTCAAGATTGCGCAGATACTCCAGCTTTTCGCTGAACTCACGAATAAGCTGATCGTCCATTGAGCCGTGCATTTCCTTGCGGTAACGCGCGATGAACGGAATTGTGTTGCCGTCGTCAAGAAGTGCGATAATATTAGCGGCGTATTCCTCTTTTATATTAAACTGCTGTGCTAAAACCTTTGAATAGTCCATTTTTACCTTCCTTATAATTCAATTCGGAATTGGGAATTTCGGTCGTGCAGACAGAATGGTTATGCTGCAAACGTTTTGTTCCCGACCCGATTAATATTTTTCTGTATTAGAATTATTGAATCAATCCCAGATTTTGTTTCCATTTTAAAATGCGTTTTACCGAGGCGTCGATCTGCTCCTGCGGGATTTCGCCGTTCTTCACCGCGCTGAGAACCGCGGGATACTGAGTCTCTACATCGGTGCAGCAAAGAATATCATTGCCGCATTTGGCGGCGATAACCGCGGCAGCCTCGGTGCCAGTGTATTTTGTAATCGCCTGCATAACCAAGTCGTCGGTCATAATAACGCCGTCAAAGCCAAGCTCGTTTCTGATAATATTGTGAACCGCTGTTGAGAGCGACGCGGGATAATCAGGGTCAACGTCTGCCATGATATTGTGTGCGACCATAATGCTGTCGGCGCCTGCCGCAATTCCGGCCTTAAACGGAATAAAATCGCTGCTGCGGAACTCGTCAAGCGACTTGCTGTCATATGACATGTCCTCGTGGGTATCGGTATTGTCGCCGTAACCCGGGAAGTGCTTGAGCACGGTGCCGAGCTTTTTCTGTTTGCAGACAGCTACAACCTTTTTTACAAAGGTGCTTGCTTCCTCGGGGTCTCCGCTGAACGAGCGGTCATATATAAACGACTCGGGATTTGAGGTTATGTCGCACACCGGCGCGTTGTTTACGTTTATTCCGAGCGAGGTCAGCAGCTCAGCCTTCTCGGTTTCGGTAGCGTCAACCGCGTTCCAGCCGCCGCTCTGATAGACGTTTTTCGGTGAATCAAATCCGCTTTCGCGAAGTTTTTCGTGATAGCTAACCCTCAGAACCGTACCGCCCTCCTCGTCAACTCCGATAAGAAGCGGAACCTTTGACTTCCTCTGATAGCCCTGAATCATAGCGCGGACGTCGTCGGCTGACTTGTCGTCAAAGTCGTTGCCCGAGAGCACATAGCCTCCCATGTGATATTTTGTGATCCAATCCTCACCGGCTCCTACCGGAACTGAGGAATAGAACATCTGACCCACCTTTTCCTCAAGAGTCATTTCGGAAAGCAGCTTATCAACGGCGTCAGTCTGAACGCCCTTGCTTTCCTGCGGGGTCTCGCTTCGTGATGAAGCTGCGGATGAAGTCCCCGGCGTACTCACTGTTGAAGCGCGCGACGCACCCAAGGATGAACCGGAGTTCTCCGAGGACGAGCCGCCTGAACACGAGGAGAAAGAGGCGAGCAAAATTACAGCCAACAGCGCGGCCGAAATTCGTTTTGTTATCTTCATGGGAATACCTCACTTCGCGGTAGTTTTGTTCTCCCCTATTGTACTATTTTTAAGGTGTGTTTGTCAACGCGCATTTGCCGCAAAAAATTCGGGGCCCGAAAACCGAACCCCGAAAAAGTGTTTGCTATTAATAAATCAATTGAGAATTCGCTCAAGAACCGATTCGCGGGTCGTGTTTAGAACGATTGAAAACTCCTCGCAAATCATTTTTTCCGCCTCTTTTAGGAACCTCTCGTCTGAAATGTGAAGCCTCTTACCCTTTGCGGTTTGTTCGCGCTCATGGAGATTAATCAGGCGGATAAGACGGATAAGCTCGACGCTGTCGCCTGATGAAATAACCGTGCGGAAGCTGTCGCTGCGCTCAATCTTGTTGTCGTTCCACTCGCCGCACTCAGGCAGGTTGTCAAGAATTCTGTTTGCCTCATCAGCGGTGAGCACACAGCGGATTTTGCCTACGAGCTGCTGATTAGAGACAGGCACAAAAAGCGTTGAGGTGTTGGTGCAAACAGGCTTAAGCACATAATATTCTATTTTGCTGCTGCCGATACGCTTTTCGGTGACATCATCAATCATGCATACGCCATTGGAACCATAGAGCACGGTCTGACCGATGCTGAACATAATTACACCCCTTGTCTTTTACTTAAAAACCGCATATTATAGCGGTTTTTCTGTATATAATTATATCACTTTCGGCGCAGAAATGACATGGGCAAAATGACTAAATATCAAAAAAATTTCTGCCTCCTGTATGACTTTCCGAAAGGACGGTTATTTATACTATTTTCTGATAAAACGCTTTAAAACAGATGTCTGCGGAATTTAACGCGACAGATGTTAATGGGTTTTATTAGAAGATAG
>ONDB01000021.1 GCA_900316485.1 uncultured Eubacteriales bacterium | reverse complement strand
CTCGCCGGGGGGTGGGTTTACTTTTTAGGAAAAGTGTTGTATAATGGTGGGTAGTTAACAGGAAAATAAGGCTAACCGGGAGAGAATTGTTCCGGAATGCTTGTGTGAGAAAGGATTGTATATTATGAGCAATAAGCTTGGAAGAAACGATCCGTGTTGGTGCGGAAGCGGAAAGAAATATAAAAAATGTCACGAGGAATTTGACGAAAAGATTCTCTATATAAAAAGTCAGGGGCATGAGGTGCCGGATCACAGCATTATCAAAACCCCTGCCCAGATCAAAAAAATAAAAGAAAGCTGTAAGATCAATATAGCCGTTCTGGATTATATTGCTGAAAACATCAAAGCCGGTATGTCCACTCAGGAAATTGACGATATGGTTGCACACAAAACCGCTGAAATGGGCGGTATCCCTGCACCGCTTAACTATCAGGGATACCCCAAAAGCGTCTGCACTTCAATAAATGAAATCGTCTGCCACGGTATACCCTCTGAATCTGTGATTCTCAAAGAGGGAGATATCGTCAATGTTGACGTAAGCACTATACTTGACGGTTATTTTTCCGACTCATCAAGAATGTTCTGCATCGGTGAGGTCAGCGAAGACAAAAGAAAGCTCGTTGAGGTTACAAAGGAATGTGTAGAAAAAGGTCTGGAAATGGTCAAGCCCTGGACATTCCTGGGAGATATGGGTCAGGCTGTTCATGAACACGCTGTTAAAAACGGCTTTTCAGTTGTCCGTGAAATAGGCGGCCACGGCGTTGGCCTTCAATTTCATGAGGACCCATGGGTAAGCTATGTTTCTAAAGCAGGAGAAGAAATGCTTATGGTGCCCGGCATGATATTCACTATCGAACCTATGGTCAATATGGGTACCGATAAGGTTTACTGCGATAAGGATGACGGCTGGACAATATATACAGCCGATAAAAAGCCGTCTGCTCAATGGGAAATCATGGTTCTTGTGACCGAAGACGGCCATGAGGTGCTTGCATACTGATATACACAAAAAGAGCGCAGAGCCGCTTCCTCGGGGAAACAGCTCTGCGCTCTGAAATATTTGGAGGTCTGCAAAATGCAAATCACTGATAATCTACTACATCTACCCAGCCTTTGAGGAATTCTTCCTCTCCCGGAATCCTCTTTACAAGCTGTGAAGCCGCAACTATCGGAAGCCACTGCTGAACATACTGCTTTGCAGTATCACTCTTCTTGCAGAACATTGAAAGATATGTGTCTGCAAGTATCTTATCCTTCAGGGAGAAAAGCAGGAATGTCCTTGCGGCATCTGCGGATGCATTTCCCTGAGTTGCATGCGACCAGTCAATGATATGAGCATTGCCTGCCGGATCAATAATGATATTCGACGGGTTGAAGTCGCCATGGCAAAGCTTGTTATGCTTTGGCATACTGTCAAGCTTTGTGTGAAGCTCATAGCGGATAGTAGCGTCAACTCTGCCGTTGAGAGAGCTGATCTTTCTGTTCATCTTGTCCTTGAGCTTATTGAGAAGCGGAGCCTTCTTACTCTGAACTCTGAGCTGAAGATCCACAAAATCATTCATGTACATTTCCATATTGTCGGGATCCTCCTGCATGATCTGCTCAAGAGTCTTTCCCTCAACATAATCCATTGTAATAGCCCACTTACCGTCGATAAGAGAAACAGCCCTGAGCTGAGGTATCGGAAGACCTGTTTCCTCTACTCTGGCCTGATTAAGAGCCTCGTTAAGAATATCAGACTTGGGATATTTATCTGAAAAAATCTTGATAACTGAATCCCCATCTCTATATATAACCTTTTCTTTTCTTGTTGCAATTACATCCATATTCGGTTCTCCTTTCAGAGCATTTGATACTCCGGCACAGAACATTCTGCCGCCGTCTTGCTCTGGTATTATTATACAACTATTTTTTAATAAAGTATAGATTAAATTTGCAATAATTTTTGTGCTATTTTTCAGCGAAATAGACAAAATGAATAAAATTTGATTTTTTGAATCAGGTTTTTTAGTCGATAATTAATATTAAAATAATTAGCTGTGGAGCCTGTCGACTCAATTATTCTGTGTGTACTTTTTCGTATTCCCCGGAAAAACAGAGATGCTGCCGCAAATGAATAATGCATTAAAACTGATAATAACACAAAAAAAGCCGATGAACTTTTAAATTCACCGACTTTTTTATTATATAATTATGATTTATCAAAAATCAGCATTTTCTACTGCTGCAAAAGCGGCTTCAAAATCAGCCATCGTTACAAGGACAGAGATCTGCGATTCACTGGTCGTAATAAGACGTATCTCCGCCTTTGACTTAGCTATCGCTTTGAATACCTTAGCCGCAACACCAGGGCAGTTTACCATATTGTCATCATCAATGCTGATCTTGCGGTTTCCGCTGCTGACAATTGATTTCACTGTACCGTCCTCAAGCTTTGAAGTAAAACTCAGGGTCTTTACAAGGTCATCATCATTAATGGTAAAAGAAACGCTTGTAAGTGAACTCTGAACGGGCGACAGGGAAATCATATCCACATCAACCCCAAGTCCGGCAATCTTTGCAAAAACATCAGCGATAAATCCTATATCCGCAGGAACGTTCTGCAGCGTAACAAGGGAAATATCCTCATAGGTGCTTATAGTTGGTTTCATAAGTATTCACTCTCCTTAAACTGGGTTTGGTTAAATCATAAAGAAATATCTTTCAGCAGCTGATTATTTTGAAGCGAGAAGGTCGGACATATCGTACATTCCCGGCTCTTTTCCTTTAAGGAAAACTGCAGCATTTACTGCGCCTACAGCAAACACTGTCTTTGAACGTGCGCTATGGCTTATTGTGAGTACCTCATCGGTGCCGGCAAATATGATTTCATGCTCACCCACAATATTTCCGCCTCTTACAGAATGTATACCGATTTCCTTCTTTTCACGCTTTTTTCTATATGCGTGGCGGTCGTATACATACTCTGACTCTGTGCGTACCTCTTTTACCGCATCGGCAATCATAAGAGCTGTTCCGCTGGGAGCGTCAAGCTTCTGATTATGGTGCTGCTCTACGATTTCCACATCGAAATCCTCACCGAAAACAGATGCTGCCTTTTTTGCAAGCTCTATGATAAGATTTATGCCCAGGGACATATTTCCTGAATAGAATACAGGAATAATCTTTGATGCCTCATGTATTTTTTTCTTCTGCTCATCGTTATAGCCTGTTGTGCAGATAACACAGGGAATTTTCTTCTCTGTTGCATAGCTGAGCATGGAATCAAGGACTACAGGATTTGAAAAGTCAATAATGACATCTCCCTCTGTCTTTAGCTCGCTGAAGCCTTTTGCATAATCAAAATCTGCATTCTGAGGCTCGGCAATATCTATGCCTGCAATTATCCTGCAGTCGGTTCTCTGAGCCGCACAGCTGATAATGCTTGCACCCATCTTACCTGAGCAGCCTGATAGAATAATATTTGTCATTTCAAACGTCTCCGTTCCGGATAATATTTTCAGCCGTCTTTTCTTTTATCAGATAAGACCGTAATCCTTCATGCAGGCCTTGAGAGCCTCAAGTCCGCTGCCTGTCATAGGAGCAAGCGGAAGTCTGCACGGACCGCAGTTATAGCCCAGAAGATTCATTGCAGCCTTGACAGGAATAGGATTGACATCAGAGAAAAGTGCATCCATAAGAGCAATATACTTCTTCTGCATTTCAAAGCTGCCCCTGAAATCTCCGTCGAGAGCCTTCTGTACAAGGTCGTGGGATTCCTTCGGAAGCACATTTGCGAAAACAGAAATAACGCCAAGTCCGCCCATTGCTGTGATAGCGAATGCCTGTGCATCTTCGCCGCTGTAAACGTCAAGATTATCACCGCATAGAGCCATTGTACGCACAAGGGCAGAAAGATCGCCGTTAGCTTCCTTAGTAGCCTTTATATTCGGGTGCTTACAAAGCTCTGCATAGGTTTCGGGACGGATATTGCAGCCTGTTCTTGAAGGAACATTATACAGAATAATAGGTGTATTTACTCTGTCTGCAATATAATTATAATGTCTGACAAGACCGCTCTGTGAAGTCTTGTTATAGTATGGAGTAACTGAAAGAATAGCGTCTGCGCCCAGCTTTTCAGCTTCAACCGACAGCTCTGCTGCAAATGCAGTATCATTGCTGCCTGCACCTGCGATTACAGGAACTCTGCCGTCTACCTTCTTAACGGTATATTCGATAACCTTGCAGTGCTCCTCGCCGTTCATTGTAGCGGATTCACCGGTTGTGCCGCAGGCAATGATCGCATCAATACCGTTTTCTATCTGAAAGTCGATAAGTCTGCCGTATTCGTCATAGTTAACGCTTCCGTCATTGTTCATAGGAGTTACAATTGCAACACCCGAACCGGTAAAAATATGGTCTGCCATATTATATCCTCCTTAATTATCAGTCCATATATCCCTCTGCACAAAGAAGCTCTGCAAGAAGAACTGCGCCGCCTGCTGCGCCTCTGAGTGTATTATGTGACATACAAACGAATTTGATCGTATACTGTGTATCCTCTCTGAGTCTGCCTACAGATACAGCCATGCCGCCCTCAAGATTTCTCTCGCTCTTGATCTGCGGTCTGTCTGCTTCTCTGAAATAGTGAAGGAACTGCTTCGGTGCGCTGGGAAGATCAAGCTCCTGGGGTTTGCCGCTGTAGCTTTCCCAATCGCTGATGATCTGCTCGATTCCGGGGTTGTTTTCAAGCTCTACAAATACAGCTGCTGTGTGGCCGTCAGAAACGGGTACACGAATGCACTGAGCTGTGATAGACGGAGACTCAGCCTTCCTGATTTCGCCGTTTTCGATTGTACCCCAGATCTTCAGCGGCTCCTGCTCACTCTTTTCCTCTTCTCCGCCTATGTAGGGGATTACATTATCTACCATCTCGGGCCATCTTTCAAATGTTTTGCCTGCTCCGGAGATTGCCTGATATGTGCAGGCAAGAACCTTCTTTACGCCATACTTCATAAGCGGATGAACAGCAGGAACATAGCTCTGCAGCGAGCAGTTTGACTTAACTGCTACAAAGCCCTTCTTTGTGCCGAGACGCTTTCTCTGAGCCTTGATAATAGCCAGATGATTGTCATTTATCTCAGGAATTACCATAGGTACATCAGGTGTGAAACGATGTGCGCTGTTATTTGATACTACAGGGCACTCAGCCTTTGCATATGCCTCTTCAAGGGCACGGATATCCTCTTTCTTCATATCAACTGCACAGAATACAAAATCAACCTTTGAAGCTACCTCTTCAACATTTGCAGCATCTACGATAACCATATCCTTCATTGATTCAGGCATAGGAACAGTCATTGCCCAGCGGTTGCCTGCTGCCTGCTCATAAGTCTTGCCTGCACTTCTTGCGCTTGCTGCCAGAACTGTTACATTGAACCACGGATGATTCTCAAGCAGTGTAGCGAAACGCTGACCTACCATTCCTGTTGCTCCTATGATACCTACATTGTACTTTCTTGCCATTTTTTACTCTCCTTCCAAAATTCCACTGCAGCTGACCGGCAGCTGCAAAAAAGGACCGGTATTAAACCGGTCCTCACAAGCTGAAACAAAAAGCTGTTAATCACGTCCGAAAATACGGAACTCATCTGATAGCTCTCCATCAAACAGCGTTATGATGACAGTTATATACCCCTGCGGCATACAACCAAGGAAGAAGCTGCCGGTTTTCTTCCTTTCGGCGGCAGTGCTATTCATACGGCATCCTCAGCTTCGGCAGCCTACCCCATATTACGCGCAATACCGCACCTCTATCCGGTCATATCTGAATTTTTAAGGGAATATCATTTCCCTAATACATATAATATAACATTTTACTATCTTGTTGTCAACTTATTTAAAGATAAAATACTTATCCGTTCCATACAATCTTTGAGCTGCAGTGGCCGTCCCATTCAGGATCCCAGTTTGAAGGGGCACTGCTTTTGCCCTTGATAATAATTGTCTGGTCTGCAGTCATCTTTCCGAAGGCTGAGCTGTTTATCATTGATACGCTTGAGGGGATAACAAGTTCCTTTACAGCAGTACAGCTTGCGAAGGCACCAGAGTCTATTGTAGTAAGTCCTTCCTCCAGCTTTATGGTTTCAAGGGAGATACAGCCCATAAACATATGATCCTCAAGTGTCTGCACCTTTGCCGGAACATTTATTCTTTTCAGCGATTTGCAGTTATTGAATACCATTTCTCCAAGCTCAAATACTGTATCCGGCAGGTCAAAGGTTTCCAGACTTGTACAGTAATAGAAAGCATTTTCTTCTATTTTTTCAAGCTTAGAAGGAACATTCAGATCAGACAGCTCGTAGCAGGATAAAAATGCCTCTGTTCCGATACTTTTCACCGTATCAGGAAGAACCACCTTTTTCAGTTTCTGGCAGTTTTTGAACATATTAGAAGCTAATCTTTCAATTGAGCCGTTAATAATAACCTCTTCAAGCTCATCACAGTTAACAAAGCATTCTACTCCCAGATAGTTAACCGCTTCAGGTATAACAATTCTTTTCAGCTTTCGGCAGCCGCTGAAGGCAAAGTCGCTGACTTTTGTTACAGTATCTGCAATTTCAACCTCCTCAGCCTGACAATCATTGAATGCTCCGTCACCGATAGAAGTTATTCCGTTTTCCACTATTATCTTTTTAATATCGTCCTTATAGAATGCCCAACCAAACAGATGTTTGTCCGAGTCATAGATACTTCCGCTTCCGCTTATAGTTAGTACGCCGTCCTTGCTGAGGGTAAATGTAGCACTGTCACCGCATACATTATCCTCCATCTCCACATATTCTGTGCCTTCCACAGCGGATGCGGAATTTCCGTTATTATCAACCTTGCTGATGCCCGGAATCAACGAGCATCCTGCTGAAGACGCTGCAATACAAACTGCAAGAACAGCACAGCAGCAGATTCTGAAAATATTTCTTTTCATTATTGCATCTCCCTTCACAACTGCAGTCCGTCTGCATTATTGAGAATGACCGGCAGTAATTCTGACTTCAAATAATTATACCATACTCACTCACATTATTCAACCTTCTCCAAATCACCGGCGAGCCGCCGGTGTCATAACACGATGATGTCGCTCCTCTACGTTACGCTCTTAATGCGCCTGACTGTCTGGCTGCCCGCCTTG
>ONDB01000022.1 GCA_900316485.1 uncultured Eubacteriales bacterium | reverse complement strand
CAAGGCGGGCAGCCAGACAGTCAGGCGCATTAAGAGCGTAACGTAGAGGAGCGACATCATCGTGTTATGACACCGGCGGCTCGCCGGGCGTCCCGGCGGTGGCGGGAAAATTGACATTCATGGGGGGAAGTGATATAATTTAGTATGAGATAATGGAGGTGGAGGTGAAGGAAATGGACAATGAATTTATGTATGAAATGGATGAGCTGCTCAGCGAAGGGAAATTTGATGAAGTTATTCAGAAAATAAAAGAACTTGACGAAGATGAAATGACAACGGAATTGCATATTATGCTCGCTCACGCACTGTCACAGTGTGCAAGATATCATGAGGCACTCAATACCCTGAAAGCCGTGGACGATGACTCCATAGATGAGGATATGGGTTATCATCTTGAAAAAGCCGGCGCATTGTTCGGCCTTCATCATTACAGCGCAGCTGTCAGAGAAGCAAAAAACTGCCTTGAAATAGATGAAAATTATGTTGAACCCTGGCTTATACTCTGCCTTGTCTATCAGGAAACCGGAGATGATGCAAAGTTTGATTATGCGTCAGAAAAGGCAAGAGAGCTGGATGAGGAAGCATGGAATAATATCTTCGGCGATAAAACCGGAGAACTTGAACTCTATGAAGAAGATGAGCTTCAGATTGTGCTTGAATTCATCACCAGGCATTTCGGAAAGCCTGTGGATTTGCTTCCGTATAAGGATGAAAACGGTCTTACACACGATCACCCCATCAACTGCCTTCTGATTCCCCCCGATGAGGATAACCGCTTCTATAAGATAATCACAGTGGGTGTGGGGGCTTACAGAGGCATTGATAAAAACCACAATAATGATGTACACAGAATAGAAATGGCTGCTTTCCTGCCGGCTGACCTTACTGTTCGCGAAATAATGGAACAATACAGATGGATACCCCGTGTCATGCGTCAGTTCGGAGAAATGCTTCAGCTTGATTTGTCATGGCTGGATGCAGGTCATACAGTGGCTTACGGAGAACCGCTTGACGATAGTGTAAAATACAACGGAGTTATTTTTAATGACGTTTTTGTCGATACTCCCTACCGTGAAAGATGTGTTCTGCCAAACGGCGAGGAAGTGAATTTCCTGCGCTTTATCCCCCTGTTTGAAGAAGAAATGATGTTCAAAATCCGTCACGGCTTTTCCGCTCTGTTTCAGAGACTGGGCGAAAGACTGGCTCCCGGGCAGATAGATGTTATCGTACCCGACAGACCGGATACCTGTCTTGATGCAGGCACCCACAAAAAATGGGCGTGCCCAAGAAGCACCATTGAAAATCTTCTGGACTGGCACGGCGCTGACGGATGTTATGCAACTGACAGGATAACCGTGGACGGCTGCAGGGTAGGCTTCATGTACCGTGAGGAGCCTGACAGCAGACTTGACAGCGGCTGGCGCTTTCTTGCCGGAGATGAGGACGAGGAATATATGAATGACATAAGCAGAATGGATATCTTTAGTCTGAATACCATCTGCAATTATGATACGGATATTATAGAATACCTGGATAATCCCACAGGCACAGCATTCTATCGCGACAAAAAAGGAAAATTCCGCAAAGCAAAACCATGATAAGCCGTATCTGTTATTTTTTCGCCTGTATAAAAGATATGCCCCCCTTTTCACTCTGAATCCGGGAGCATATGGCGGATAACTGTTAATGATAAGGAATAAACTGAGAGAAGGAAGAAAATATCGGTACCAGGTCAATAATAAATAATAAGCTGCGTCCCCTTTTCGTACTTGTGATTCCTGCGGTATTCTGTACCCTTCTGTGGGGTACAGCTTTTCCGGGAATAAAATCGGGCTATGAGCTTTTCAGAATAGATAATGATGATGCAGGCTCCAAACTGCTTTTTGCCGGACTGAGATTTTTTGCAGCCGGCTTTATCGTGCTGTTTATCGGTCTGCTGACAAAGAAGAAAAGCGGCAGACTTTTTCCCCAGCCCAGGGATATCCTCCCTGTAGGCTGCCTTGGTTTTTTTCAGACCTTTTTGCAGTATTTCCTGCTTTATCTGGGTATAGGCTCTGTTTCCGGCACTAAATCTTCAATCTATACTTCAGCAGCAGCCTTTGCAACGGTGCTCGCCTCTCCCCTGTTTTTCCGCAGCGACAGACTGGGTGCAAGAAAGCTTCTAGGCTGTCTTACAGGAGTTTCCGGCATTGTGTATATGTCGGCTTTTGCCGGCGGTCTTGAGGGCTTTTCCCTGCTGGGTGACGGTCTTGTAATAATGTCAAATCTCTCCGGAGCTGCAGGAAATATTATAACAAAAAAAATAACCTCCGACGGTGCAAGAGGCGCTGTGCTTATTTCATCCTGGCAGCTTATTTTTGGCGGCGCTGCACTGACAGCAGCAGGCATTTTGTCAGGCGGAAGGCTTCCTGCAGATGCATGGATGGGCTGGCTGGTGCTGCTTTATCTTGCGGCTATGGCAGGTATTGCATTTATGATATGGACAGAACTGCTCAGAAAAAACCCCGTCAGCCGTGTTGCGGTATTCAATCTGCTGATACCGATTTTCGGTACTATGTGGTCAGGGATATTCCTGGGCGAAAATATCTTTACCGTGGGAAATATCACCGCTCTGGTTCTAGTTTGCTCGGGTATCTTCCTTGTGAATTTCAGCCCGTCCAGGTCAAAGTGATGTTTTCAGTCAGTCGGTAAACAGTAAAAAGAAGAATCTACGGAGGCAGTTTTATGAAGGAAATAAAAACCCTGGCAGTATGGGGCGATTCTCTTATGAAGGGAGTTATCTATGACGACCAGCTTTGTAAATACCATACAAGCGACCATCCCCCCATGGATGTTGTTGCAGAGCATTTTCCGCAGCTAACCATAAGGAATAATTCCCGTTTCGGCAATGTCATCGGAAAGGGTCAGGCATTGATAGAAAAGGCTGCAGCATCCGGCAGGCTTCCGGACGCGGCAATAGTTGAATTCGGCGGCAACGACTGCGATTTCAACTGGCAGGAGGTATCAAAGGGCTATCTGTGCGACCACAGCCCCAATACTCCCCTGGATATATTCAAAAAGACACTGGAGGATATTGTAACCCTGCTACGTGAAAACGGAGTGTATACCATTCTGATGAACCTGCCCCCCATAAGTGCGGAAAAATACTTTGACTGGTTCTGCCTTGATGAGGAAACAGAGCCGGAAAAGGTGCTGCACTGGCTGAAGGAAAAGCAGATAATCTACCGCACACAGGAAATGTATTCCCATACAATAGACATTACTGCAAAGGAGCTTTCAGTACCTTTGCTTGATATACGCACAGAAATGCTGAAAATACGTGACTATGACAATTACCTTTGCACCGACGGTATCCACCCGGATATCAAAGGTCAGCAGATAATTGCCCGGTCGATTGTAACACAGCTTGAAGCATATTTATAAACAGAGGTGACTCAAATGAAATTCAGAGTAGGACACGGTTATGATGTACACAGATACGCAGAAGGAAGGAAGCTTATTCTTGGCGGTGTTGATGTACCTTACGAAAAGGGATTGGACGGCCACAGTGATGCAGACGTTGTTGTTCATGCGATAATGGATTCTCTTCTGGGAGCTGCTGCCCTGGGAGATATAGGTCAGCACTTTCCTGACAATGACGAAAAATACAAAGGAGCCGACAGTCTTAAGCTGCTTACAGCTGTCAGCGGTATGATAAGGAACAGCGGCTATGAAATCGGCAATATAGACGCAACCATAATTGCACAGGAGCCGAAGCTGCGCAGATTTATTGACGACATGAGAGAAAACATTGCCGCAGCCATGAAAACAGATATTTCATCAGTAAGCATAAAAGCCACCACTGAGGAGAAACTGGGCTTTACAGGAAAGCTGGAAGGAGTATCGGCGCACTCAGTCTGTCTGATTTACAAGGAGTAATTATTCCACAATAAAAAAAGTCGATGAACCAAAAATTCATCGGCTTTTTTGTTTTATAAGCACCTGTGCATTACCCGGGCTCAGTCGGACAGCTTCATTCTTATCCCGGCAGTATAGTTTCTTCCGCAGATATCTGTTTCCATACCTGACAGGGCATAAATATCATCGCATACAGATTCTTTGATAAACATTTTTTCTGCACCGCTGCCCTGTTCAATATCGGCATAGCGCATTATTACCGGCAGAGTTGACCTGCCTCTGGCATGACGCAGTATCTCACGCCCCCTGCTGTTCATTCCCAGTATGCGTATATATTCCGGCGCATCAGGCAGCTCCTGCTTTTCTATGCCTAAAAGCGCATATGTCATTATTCTGCTGATTCTTGCCCTTGTATAGCGCTTGCTTTTTGCCTTGTCTGTTATCTGCGAAATGCTTGTGCCGCTTCTGACAGCTTCATATATGCGGTTTTCAAGTCCCTCGCTTATTTCCGGAAGCCGGGCAATATCTCCGGCAGTCATTGTGCGAAGCCTGTAGAGCATCATGGGTTCAAGCCTGCTCATTCTTCCGCTGCAGCAGGGCTGGTTCCGGGCATTGCGGAAAATATCCGCAGCATGAGAAGGAATATAATCCATGCAGGACATATCACCCCTGTAATAGGATTCACGGATGTTTCTGGCGCTTGCAGTTTTACCCTCAGCCCTGAAACTGTCATGTCCGGCGCCGATACGCTTTACAGCAGACGGAGAAACAGCACTGCCAAGCTTATTCAGGGCTTTTATATATTCCACAGCAAGAATATCATTGGGCTGTGAAAGAATTTCCGCAGCCTCCCTGCCAAAAACAGCTTCAACAGCCTTCTGTCTTGCTGCGGCAAAGGTCATTCCTGTGGACAGATACCTGGAAAGCTCCGGCTCCGTTTTCACACTGCTGACGGCATCGGCTGCTTTTTTCAGAAGAAGGGTATCAGCAGTTTCGCTGCCGAAAGACAGCTCCTCAATGCAGCCCAGTGCATCAGCAATATACACTCCCCCATAGGCAAAGCGCTCTGCATTTGAGCAGGCAAAGCTTACCGGCAGTTCAATTACCAGATCTGCTCCGCATTCAAGAGCTGCCGAGGCACGGGTGAATTTATCAAAAATTGCTGCTTCTCCACGCTGAGTGAAATTTCCGCTCATTATTGCCACAATATGAGTAGCCCCGCCTTCGCGCATTTTTCTGAGCAGATATTCATGCCCGTTATGTATAGGATTGAATTCGCAGATAACTGAGGATATTTTCATCTTTGATCTCCATAGTTCATATTTTGCTTTATAATAACACAAAAAAGCCGATGGATTTCCTGGTTCATCGACTTTTTCGTTTATTATTCAGTTATTACGGAGCCGTAAGCTCCGCTGTCTGATCGTAAGATCGTTTTCAGCCCTGTACAAGTGCCATTGTATCTCTTGCAATAACGATCTCTTCGTTTGTGGGTATTACAAATACATCTACCTTGCTGTTTTCTGTTGAGATCTTGCCCTCAACTCCGCGGATAGTCTTCGCATTTACTTCGTCGTCAATTTCAACGCCTATGTAGCCAAGCTTATGGCACACATTTTCACGGTGGCTGGACTGGTTCTCGCCTATGCCGGCTGTGAATACAATAGCGTCAACTCCGCCAAGAACTGCAACATATGAGCCGATATATTTGAGAATTTGATATTCAAGCATATCAATAGCAAGCTGAGCTCTTTCGTTGCCGTCAGCAGCTGCAGCGCAAACATCTCTGTCATCGCTCGATACTCCGGAAATACCAAGGAAACCGGACTTCTTATTGAGAAGGGTATCCATTTCTGTTGGTGTAAAGCCTTCCTTCTCTGCAATAAAGGTTGCAACAGACGGATCAAGACAGCCTGTTCTTGTGCCCATCATAATACCGTCAAGGGGTGTAAGACCCATGCTTGTATCTACAACCTTGCCGCCGTCAATAGCTGTAATTGATGAGCCGTTTCCAAGGTGGCAGGTAATGAGCTTAAGATCCTTGATATCCTTGCCCATAAGCTCTGCACAGCGTGCAGAAACATAACGGTGTGATGTGCCGTGGAAGCCGTATCTGCGTACTGCATACTTATCATAGTATTCATAGGGAACAGCGTACATATAAGCTATCTGGGGCATTGTTGAATGGAAGGCTGTATCAAATACAACTACCTCAGGTACATCCTTGCCGAATACATCAAGGCAGGCTCTGATGCCCTGTACATGAGCGGCATTGTGAAGCGGTGCAAGGGGAATAAGGCTTTCGATATCCTTGATAACCTTTTCATTTACAAGACAGGATTCCTTGAAGATAGAACCGCCCTGGACTATACGGTGACCGATTGCAGAAACCTCGCTGAGCTCCTTGATAACGCCCACCTTTTCATCGGTAAGCGCATTTTTGATCTGCATGAATGCTTCAGTGTGGTTTGTCATCTTAACATCATATTCACAGCCTCTGCCATCACTTGTGCTGTGCTTGAAATGACCGTCAATACCGATTCTTTCACAATTGCCCTTAGCAAGTGTGCTTTCGTCAGTCATATCAATAAGCTGATATTTCATTGATGAGCTGCCTGCATTGATAACAAGAATTTTCATTTATTTTTCCTCCGAAATCTTTTTCTAATGCTTCTGTGTGAAGCACCT
>ONDB01000190.1 GCA_900316485.1 uncultured Eubacteriales bacterium | reverse complement strand
TTTTTTCCGTTGCCGCAAGCAGACTTCTCAGCCTTATCTTTACTGCTCCGAGATTTGTTATCTCGTCTATCTTTATCTGTGTATATATCTTTCCGTGACGCTCAAGTATTGCTCTCACTTCATCTGTAGTAATAGCATCAACTCCGCAGCCGAAGGATACAAGCTGTACAAGCTCCATATCATCATGGTGGCTTACATATTCAGCAGCAGCATACATTCTTGAATGATATGTCCACTGATTAAGAACGCTTGTGCGCACCTTTTTTGCCTGCTTGATGCTGACTACATCCTCAGATACAAGAGCAACGTCAAAGCTTGTGATAAGCTTGTCTATACCATGGTTTATCTCCGGGTCAACATGATAGGGTCTGCCTGCAAGGACTATAATCTCCTTGCCCTCGCTTTCGGCACGCTTAATTATTTCATTACCCTTATCCCTGACCTTCTTCATATAGCTTTCATATTCAGCATATGCAGCACTTGCAGCAGCCTTTACTTCTTTATATGAAATGTCGCCGTACAATGCAGCAAGCTGGGCATGAATCTTTTTTGGGAAATCCTTTGGTCTGTGTATTCCCACAAAATTGTGGAAAAGCTTTACATTCCCTGCCACCCTCACATTAGCATGGATTACCTCCGGGTAATATGCCACAACAGGACAGTTATAATGGTTATCTCCCAGATGCTCATCAAAATTATATGACATACAGGGGTAGAATATATTATCTATCCCGTTATCAAGGAGCCACTGAACATGGCCGTGCATAAGCTTAGCCGGAAAGCATACTGTATCTGAAGGTATGGTCTGCTGTCCGTGCAGATAAAGCTTTCTGTTTGAATAGGGTGAAACCACCACCTCAAAATCAAGCTTTGTCAGGAAGGTATGCCAGAATGGCAGAAGCTCCAGCATATTAAGTCCCAGCGGAATACCTATTTTTCCTCTTTTTGCGCCTTCCTTTGCCTTATAGCCTCTGAGAAGAGACAGTTTATACTGATATATATTCATGCTGTCATCAGGTGATTTTTTGGTAACAGGCTTTTCGCAGCGGTTCCCGGCAATAAACCTTCTGCCGTCGCTGAAGGTATTCACGGTCAGCCTGCATTTATTGCTGCAGCCGCCGCAGTTTACTGCCTTTATTGTATGGGTGAACTGAGCCAGCTGAGATGTATTGAGTATGGTTGTCTTATAGCTTTTGGAAACCTTTTCCTGAGCATACAAAGCTGCCCCGTATGCCCCCATAAGTCCTGATATATCGGGACGGATAACATCAACGCCCATTTCCTGCTCGAAAGCACGGAGCACAGCATCATTCAGGAATGTTCCGCCCTGAACAACTATCTTTTTGCCAAGCTCTCTGGGGCTTGAAACACGTATTACCTTATACAGTGCGTTCTTTACCACACTCAGGCAAAGACCTGAGGAAATATCCTCAATAGTAGCACCGTCCTTCTGAGCCTGTTTTACCGAGGAATTCATGAATACAGTACATCTTGACCCCAGATCCACAGGCTGCTTTGCAAGCAGACCTATCTTTGAAAATTCCTCTGCGCTGTAGCCCAGGGCGTTCGCAAAGGTCTGCAGGAATGATCCGCAGCCGGACGAGCAGGCTTCATTGAGGAAAATATTATCAATAACGCCGTTTCTTATTTTGAAGCATTTTATATCCTGACCGCCGATATCAATAATAAACTCAACGTCAGGCATAAATTTCTTAGCCGCAGTCATATGGGCAATAGTTTCCACCACGCCGAAATCTACGCTGAAGGCATTTTTTATTATCTCCTCGCCGTAGCCGGTAACTGCAGAACCTGCTATTTTTACAGCAGGGTTTATTTCATATACATTTTCAAGGAATTTCTTTACTATCGGCACAGGATTGCCGCTGTTGGACAGATATTCGGAATATAGCAATGTACCCTTATCGTCAGTAACAACTCCCTTTACAGTAGTTGAGCCGGCATCTATTCCGATAAATGCCTTACCCTTATATCCTTCCAGACTTCCCTTTTCAACCCGGGCTTTTTCGTGTCTTCTGCGGAATTCATCCAACTCCTGTTCATTATTGAAAAGGGGCTTATTGAAGGCAAAATTGCCTGTACCCTTGTATTTTTCTATTTTTTCCTCAGCAGCAGCAAAATCTATTTCCTTTTCTGCACAGAGAGCCGCTCCCAGGGATACATAGTAAAGTGAATTTTCAGGACATATGCCTGTTGTATCAAGCGCCTTGTCAAAGCCAAGACGAAGCTGAGGAATGAATGTAAGGGGACCACCAAGGTATACTATCTTTCCCTTTATTTCCCTGCCCTGTGCAAGTCCGGCTATGGTCTGGTTCACCACAGCCATGAATATACTTGCGGCAACATCCTCTTTCTTTGCACCCTGATTAAGCAGGGGCTGTATATCTGTTTTTGCAAAAACACCGCAGCGTGAAGCTATGGTATAGGTCTTTTCATGCTTTTCTGCCAGGCCGTTGAGCTGCTCGATAGGCACATTCAGCAGAGTAGCCATCTGATCTATGAAAGCACCGGTACCTCCTGCGCAGGAGCCGTTCATACGAACCTCCATGCCGCCGGAAAGGAAAAGGATCTTGGCATCCTCACCGCCCAGCTCTATTACAACATCCGTACCGGGGATAAATGTATTTGCAGCAACTCTAGTAGCATAAACTTCCTGAACAAATTCTATACCGCAGGCTTCAGCCACACCCATACCGGCAGAGCCGGACATGGCAACAGCAGCCTTCTCCCCCTCCGGTACCTGAGCTGATACCTTTCTGAGAAGCTCGGCTATCTTGCTTGTGATCTGCGAATAATGCCTTTCATAGGTTTTATATATTATATTGTTGCTTTCGTCAAGCACAACACATTTTACAGTTGTCGAACCGATATCAAGACCTATCCTGAGCATCTACCTATTCCCCTTTTCTGAGCTTTTTCGTTTATGCGGAGTCAACTACTTTATTGTAAGAACAAGGAAATACCGGACAAACCAGCTGTATATCATTCCCGAAGTAAGCAGTATTTCCTCGATTTTATAGTCCGATTCAAAATATTATTATATATCAGATTATGCACTATATTATTCCAAAAAAGAACATTAATCGCCAAATACCGAGCAAATTATGGAAGTTGTCGTACACAAACTTACATAAAATAACCTAAATCTGCATATACTATTGTAATTTATAAAAAAAAGTAATATAATTGTAAGGATAAACAGCTTGCTATGCAGGATGGAGAATGATAAAATCTATGTTTAAAATATATAATGCCCTGGGTAAGCATCGGCGCACAGTAATGTTTGTGTTCGATTTTATCCTATGGAATCTTTCTTATTATCTTTCATACGGCATCAATAAGAATGCCCTGTCCCTCAGCGGAGATCTGACAGTATTTTTATGGGGACTGCTCATTGAAAACATATGCTTTGTCACTGTATTCATATTATTCAGGCTTTATGACAAGCTATGGCGGTATGCGGATATAGAGGACTTTTTCTTTGTTGCTATTGCCTCTCTGAGTGCAAACCTCAGTTTTATGATAGTAACAATGATAATCGGTATCTTCATGCCGGACTTCAATCTCGGCACAAGGGTCTATGTAACCTTCGCCCTGATGTCATCTTTTTTTGTCATCCTTTTCCGCATCGTTTACCGACTCAATAAAATACTTGAGCGCAGAAACCTTGCTCAGAAGGCAAAAAAGAGACTGATGATAATAGGTGCAGGCGAAGGCGCCCTGTCTGTTCTCAGCGAGCTTTCAAAGACTCCTGGCAATGAATATATTCCGGTATGTATTGTTGATGATGACAAGGAAAAACTTCACCGCAGGATATCCGGTGTCAAAGTAGTAGGAACCACTTTTGAAATACCGGAAATCTGCGAGGAATATGAAATTGAAGTAATTCTTTTCACCATTTCTCAGATAAGTGTTGCCGATAAGAAAAGAATACTTGATGCCTGCACCCAGACTCATGTAGAGGTAAAGATCATACCCAACATATATAACCTTATGACCTCGGGAGTTCCCATTACTTCATCCATACGTCAGGTTGAAGTTGAAGATCTTCTGGGCAGAGAACCTGTAGTATTCGACACAGAAAAATACGGCAAATATATTATAGGTCAGACCGTGCTTGTCACAGGCGGCGGCGGATCAATAGGCTCTGAACTTTGCAGACAGATTGCACGGCTGCACCCGAAGCACCTGATAATTCTTGATATTTACGAAAACAACGCCTATGAAATTCAGCAGGAGCTTATAAGAAAACACGGAGATGACCTTTCCTTCGAGGTGCAGATTGCTTCAGTACGTGACAGAAAGAAGCTTGAGCATATCTTCCGCACAAGAAAAATTGATGTTGTATTCCACGCAGCAGCCCACAAGCACGTTCCTCTTATGGAAACCAATCCGGAGGAAGCCGTAAAGAACAATGTTTTCGGTACCCTGAAGCTCGTTGAAACTGCGGATAAATTCCATGTAAAGAACTTTGTTCAGATATCTACCGATAAGGCTGTTAACCCCACAAGCGTAATGGGAGCGTCAAAGCGTATCTGTGAAATGATCATCCAGATGATGGGCAGACGAAGCAAAACAAATTTTGTTGCTGTGCGTTTCGGAAACGTTCTGGGTTCCAACGGCTCTGTAATACCCCTTTTCAAGGAGCAGATCCGGACCGGAGGTCCTGTAACGGTTACACACCCTGATATTATCCGTTATTTCATGACCATCCCGGAGGCTGTTTCCCTGGTGCTTACAGCAGGCAGCCTTGCAAAGGGCGGAGAAATATTCATCCTTGATATGGGCGAACCTGTAAAGATAAAGGTACTTGCAGAAAACCTTATACGGCTTTCCGGATTCAAGCCCCATGAGGATATCAAGATTGAATATACAGGTCTGCGTCCCGGTGAAAAGCTTTACGAGGAACTTCTCATGAATGAAGAAGGACTCAAGAAAACCGACAACAAGAAAATTTATATCGGAAAACCCATAGAGTTCAGTGAAGATCAGTTTTTCAGGCATCTTACACATCTGTACTATGCAGCCCAGAAAAACCGCAAATCCCGTGTAGAGGAAATCATTGCCGAGGTAGTACCTACCTATCATCACGAAAAAACCGGTGCCGATTCGCTTCCGGAAACTATAGACGATACGGAATAAACAGAGTAAAAATAATTCCCGTGTAACCGCAGTTAAGCGGCTCACGGGAATTTTTATCTTTCTGTAAAGGAACAGCTGCTTACAGTGTAACATTCGATGCAAGAAATGCGGTAGCAGCCTGAACAAGCTTGACATCAGCCTCACCGGGAAGTGAAGCATTTTCCTCAAGCAGCAAAACAACAGAGCCGGTAATATCTCCGGCAGCTATAACAGGACTTGCAACAGCTGCACTTTTATCCGAGCTTTCCACCGGATAGAAATTTCCTGCGCTCTGTTTATCCGCAGTATAGCTTTTCCTGTTGTCCATAAGCTGCTTAAGAGCATCAGAAATCCTGCGGTCGGTATATTCCTTTTTAGATATGCCCGACACAGATACAACATGATCCCTGTCCGTTATCACAACCGGACGCTTTGTCACCCGGTTAAGCACCTGAGCATATTGCTCGGCAAATAATGACATTTCACCCATCGGAGAGTATTTCTTGAATATAACCTCCCCTCCGGCGTCCGTGTATATCTCAAGGGGGTCGCCCTCTCTTATCCTGAGGGTTCTTCTTATTTCCTTCGGTATAACAACACGACCGAGGTCGTCGATTCTTCTTACAATTCC
>ONDB01000086.1 GCA_900316485.1 uncultured Eubacteriales bacterium | reverse complement strand
CTGAATATAACAAGAGCGGATATTCAGAATCAGGTAAATGAAAACGGCGGTATAAAAACTTCACAACAGTCGGCTGAGGGTTCCATGGAAGAAATTCCTGTGCCGGATCAGGATTACCTGTTTTTCACATATTCCATAAATCTCTATTACAACTCAGATGTATCCGGATTTTTCGTTGACAATGCCGGCATAAGATATGATTATAAGCTTTCCGGCAATACCAAGGAGCTTACTGCAGAAGAAGCTTTCAACAAAGCTATTTCTCTTAAGGATAAGCTTACGACTTCTGATTTTCTTACCGTTTCCGAAGTAGCAAATCTTTACAACGTGATCTGCGATGTTGACCCCAAGGCTGAATGTACCCCAGATGAGACCAGTCAGAATATGCATGAGGGAACAACTACTGTATATGCTCTGAAATACAATAAAGACAAACCTGAATTTCTTAAGATCTATGCATACGGCGATAATCCTGAATCTCCGAAGGATCCTAACTCTGCTGCAATCAAAAAATTCTTTATGAAAAAGCTTCAGAGTGAGTTTAACTGATAACTGACAACTTAACCACATACAAAAAAGCCGATGAATTTAATAATTCATCGGCTTTATGTTTATTATCATTATTTTTTTCAGCTTACCTGTCAGAAAGCGGCTTATAGGGCGTTCTGTCATGAACATTCATATACGCCGGACGGATAATCTTGCTGGGATTAACAAGCTCCTCCATACGGTGAGCTGACCAGCCGGCAATTCTTGCAATCGCAAAAATAGGTGTATAAAGCTGAGTGGGAAGCCCCAGCATATTGTATACAAAGCCGCTGTAGAAATCTACGTTCGCGCTGACGCCCTTGTATATTCTTCTTTCCTCTGCGATAACCTCAGGCGCAAGCTTTTCAACCAGTGAATACAGGGCAAATTCCTTGTGCTTGCCCTTTTCTTCGGAAAGCCTTTCTACAAACGACTTGAATACCCTTGCTCTCGGATCTGATATTGAATATACTGCATGACCCATACCGTAGATAAGACCAGCCTTATCAAATACCTCTCCGTGAAGAAGCTTTTTGAGATAAGCCCTCACCTCATCCTCATCGGTGTAGTCCTTGATATTCTGATACATATCGTCAAACATCTTTACTACCTTGATATTCGCTCCGCCGTGCTTGGGACCCTTGAGCGAACCAAGCGCAGCAGCAATCGCAGAATAAGTATCTGTGCCTGATGATGAAACAACATGAGTGGTAAAGCTGGAGTTATTACCGCCGCCATGTTCTGCATGAAGAACAAGCGCCATATCAAGAAGCTTTGCTTCAAGCTCTGTATATTTTGAATCCGGTCTGAGCATATAAAGAATATTTTCAGCAGTAGACAGATTCTCCTGGGGTGAATGGATAAACAGGCTGTCACGCAGATAATAGTGGCTGTATGCACGGTAGCAATATACTGAAAGCACCGGGAAAAGCGCTATAAGCTGCAGGCACTGTCTGAGTACATTAGGCAGTGAGGTATCATCCGGATTAGGGTCGTATGAATAAAGTGTAAGTACACATCTTGCAAGACCGTTCATCATATCTGTGCTGGGAGCCTTGAGGATGATATCTCTGGGGAAAGTCTGGGGAAGATTTCTGTAGGTTGCAAGCAGCCTTTTTATCTGGGCAAGCTGTTCCTTATCCGGAAGCTCACCGAAAATAAGAAGATATGTAACCTCTTCAAAGCCAAAGCGGTTATCTGCAATAAAGCCTTCTACAATCTCTTCTACATCAATGCCTCTGTAATAAAGCTTGCCGTCGCAGGGAACACTCACTCCGTCTACCATCTTTGACGAGCATATTTCGGAGATCTCGGTAAGTCCTGCAAGCACACCCTTACCGTTGAGATCACGAAGACCTCTTTTTACATCATATTTTGCGTATAGATCCTTATCTATTTTTCCGTTTCGCTCACATAATGAACTGAGATCTCTCAGTTCCTGTGTAATATTAAAGAAGCTTTCATTCAGTAACAAATATTCGTTCTGCAATTTTACCATCTCCGTTCCTATGCTGAATAATCTGATTTTTTTAATATATGAATAAAGCGAAAATCCGACTCATTACAAAGCCGGAAGCAGCTTTTTTATTTTTCCTGATCCCATATCCCGTTTGAGTATTTGTGATCCGGTTAGTCTTACAATACCGATAATATTTCTATTCTAACACATTCTGAACGTTTTGTAAATATTACATTTTTATACATAACGGTCAAAACGGTCAAAAAGTTTCTTTCTGCTGCCCGGCTGAATCGAACAGCAAAAAGAAAAGAAAAATCGGTTTTATTCTTCTGTAAGCACCTGGGCTTCCCCTTTGGGCTTTACCATAAGATGTGCATATTCAAAGCTCAGCATATTCAGGTCTTCGCCCTTTGTAATTACGCTTCTGAGCTTGTCTATTGCTTTTTTGAAAAGGATGCCTAATACTGCGCCCACAATAAGCATCAGTATATCATCAGTACAAGCCGTTGCTGTATTGAAGATAAACTGCATAACCTCAGTGGCAATACCAAAGCACGCCGCAATAATAACTATCTGCCATACCTTCAGCTTTGGCACCAGCACCGAAAGATAGAAGGAAAGCGGAGCAAGTACTATGCAGTGCCACATAATATAGGCAATTCCGTTTTCATGTGTGCCGTTCAGGCATTGTGTAATGCGGCTGAGTATCATTAAGTCTATTTCTCTTTCATCCTGAGAAGGTCTCTCCGGCATGATAAGCTTGAAAATAATTACGATAACATACATTACCAGAAGTGCTCTCATGCTGAGTGACATGAAGCTTGCAAATCCCCTGCGGGATTCATTGTTGTCATTCTTTCCCGTTGAAAGCAGTCTGAATACCATGCAGACCACAAATGGTATAAACCACAGCAAAAACATACTGACAATCTTATACTGGTTTATATCAGGCCAGTAGGATGATGATGACTCAATGATGCCTACTATGATGTCAAAAAGCAGCGACGCCGCCATAAGGCATGACATAGCAAACATAGCAACTCCCACCGCCTCATACCTCTTTGTAATAAAAAACAGAACACCTGTTATCACAAGAGTTATAAGAAAAATATAGGCCTCGCAAAGACCTTCGGCGCCAATCTGATTTTTTGCGTCATTCGGCAGAAGAAAAAACATCAGCCCCGCTGCAAGCCCCAGAAAAAACTGACTGATGGTAAGCTTCTGACCCGGAAGAACATTCATTGGCTATTCCTCCTGTAATTAAGATAATCTTCAAGAATAACGACAGCAGCTACGCTGTCAACTACTTCCTTGCGCTTTTTGCCCCGCTTGTTGCTCATATTAAGATATTCATAAGCAGTCACCGTAGTGCATCTTTCATCACGCAGGACAACCTCCAGACCTGATTTTTCCGCAAGAATCTCCCTGAAGGCACGGACATTCTGTGCGCTTTCCCCCTCGCTGCCGTCCATATTTCTCGGCAGTCCCAGAACTATCTGCTGTGCATCCTTTTCCCTTGCCAGTTTGCTGACTCTTTCCGCAAGGGAAAAGGGACTATATTCCTTGATAACTCCCACCGGGGACGCAAGCATTTCATTTTTATCGCAAACGGCGATTCCTGTGCGGACTCTGCCGTAATCAACAGCTAATATAATCATTTCCCGTCACCCCGCATCAATAAGCTTAAGATGATCGGTATAGCTTTCCATGATTATCTCAAAGCTGCCGCTGCCGTCAGCCTTTACAACATTGACTGAAGTATTTGTACCGATAGGTATTGCGGCGATATTATCAACCGTCCATCCGTGCAGAAAGCACATCAGGCATTTAATGGCGCAGCCGTGGGAAACTATACATACTGTTTTTCCTTCATTATCCCGGACAATATCCTTTACCGCACTGCTTACCCTGTCATATACCTGCTGCATTGATTCTCCGCCGGGAGCATGGAATACAGAAGGATTGTTTTTCCAGTCTGAAAATTCCTTGGGATATTCCTTTTCAATATCGGTCAGGAACTTCCCTTCCCATTCTCCTGCGTCTATTTCTGCAAGCCGGTCATCGGTAATTACGGGAACGTCATGATATACATTTATTCCGTCTGTGGTTTTTCTCGCCCTGGTAAGAGAGCTTGTATAAAAAACATCTATAGGCTCAGCAGCAAGCAATTCTGCAGCAGCACCGATCTGGGCTCTTCCTGCGGAAGTGATATCACTGTCTATGCGCCCCTGAAAGAATCTTTCAAGATTGCCCTGAGCCTGACAATGGCGTACAATAATAAGCTTTGTCATATATCTTTACACCTCTACTGTTGCTGTAAGATCTCTTACTGAGGGGATATTATGTGTATCCAGATATCCGTGGAGACCCTCGGAAATTTTCAGAGGTGCATACGGATCAGTGAAAAGTACTGTACCGATCTGAATTGCGTCGGCGCCTGCCATAATCATTTCCACCGCATCCTGCCATGTGCTTATGCCGCCAAGTCCTATAACCGGAATATCAACAGCCTTTTTGACCTGATATACCATCCTCACCGCCACAGGGAAAACAGCAGGGCCGGACATTCCTCCGGTTACATTTTTGATTATGGGACGGCGTGTGTTTATATCTATCCTCATGCCTGTAAGTGTATTGATAAGTGATACAGCGTCAGCGCCTGCGCTTTCGGCAGCCTTTGCTACTGCTGCAATATCTGCAACATTCGGCGAAAGCTTTATTATAAGCGGCTTTGTACATTTAGCCCTGACCGCTGAAGTTATCTTTTCAACTGACTGGGGAGAGGTTCCGAACTGAGCACCGCCCTCCTTTACATTCGGGCAGGAAATATTCAGCTCTATCATGTCAACGTCACTGTCAGAAAGAATCTCGCATATTTTGCAGTAATCCTCTTCTGTACTTCCGGCAGCGTTTGCAATAACTACTGTATTCTGTTTTTTGAGCCAGGGAAGCTCAACATTTATAAAATGCTCCACTCCGGGGTTCTGCAGGCCAACTGCATTGAGCATTCCCATAGGAGTTTCTGCTATTCTCGGAGGAGGATTGCCGGGGCGTTCCCTGAGGGTAGTACCCTTGCATGAAATTCCGCCGAAAACTGAAAGCGGATACAGCTCTCCGTATTCATGGCCGAAACCGATAGTACCGGAAGCAGCAATAATTGGGTTATCAAACTGTACACCTGCAATATTTACACTAAGATCAGCCATTACCAAGCCACCTCCTCTGCTCTGAACACGGGTCCGTCCTTACATACGTGCTTATATGTGAAACTGCCGTCTTCTCTGTTGATTTTAACTGCACACCCAAGACAGGCTCCGACTCCGCAGGCCATTCTCTGCTCAAGGGAAACAAAGCATTCCTTGCCGTGTTCTGCAGCAGCCTTTGCAATATTTCTCAGCATGGGAGCAGGTCCGCAGGCACAGATCATATCACATTCATCAATAACCTCTTCAAGCGGAGAGGTTACAAATCCATGGTATCCATAGCTGCCGTTGTCTGTAGTTTCAATCAGTCTGCAGCCGATCTTTTTGAAATCCTCGGTAAGAATAACTGCACTTTTATCACGGAAGCCGTTGATAACAATAGCATTTTTCCCGGCAGTCCTTGCGCTGTAAAGCATAGGAGGCACTCCGATGCCGCCGCCGATAAAGATGATTTTTTTATCCTCCGGAATTTCAAAGCCGTTTCCCAGAGGGCAGATCATATTTATAGTCTGTCCCACCTCGGTTGCCGCAAGTATTTCTGTGCCCTGACCGCGTATTTCAAAAACAAGGCGGATGATATCATCCTGCACATCGCAAATAGAGATAGGTCTGCGCAAAGTCTTACCCGGAACAAGAAGGTGTGCAAACTGACCCGGACGGGAAATTTCCGCAAGTCCGGCATTTTTAAGCCGGAAATCATATATAGTATCTGTCAGCTTGTTTTTCTGGACAAGCAGACAATCCTGAGCATCATATTTCATAGGATCATTCCTTTCATCTTTTCCGTCAGTTGAGAAACAGCATATCATAGCAAAAAAGCCTGTCCGTCCTGCACTGACGCTACACACATTAATTATAACATAAAGTCAGTGTTCATGAAAAGAGAAAAGGAGAAAATAACAGTGAAAATATCGCACACATCAAAAAACACACAGAAGCTTATTCATCAGTCCGTTAACAAACCAAGCAATTACAGCCGCACCGCGGGCAGCAAAAAAGTCAGGCGCATTAAGAGCATAACGTAAGTGAAGCGACACCATCGCGTTACGGGTCCAGCGTCACGCTGGCGGCGCCGGCGGCTCGCTGGTTGAAAAATGATGAGGATAATGGTATTATATAATCAGGGAAATTTCGGTGTTCCTGAAATGTATAGAAAATTCAGACTTTTCGTGCATGAGTTCAAATAAATATGATTAACTGTTTATCACGAGACAATAATTACCAATAACATGATAAGCAGGATATCACATACTAATTGCCGGAAGTTTATAAATATACGCTTAAGCAGAGGAAGTGTAGGAATGGCATTGATAACTGTAAGCGGGCTGATGATGGAATTCGGAGATCAGCGGCTTTTTGAAAATATGAATTTTGAACTGCAGAAAGGCGACAGAGTAGGTCTGATAGGAGTAAACGGCAGCGGAAAAACTACGCTTTTCAAAATACTGACGGGCGAATATGCTCCGACAGACGGTACAGTCGTCATAAATAAAAATACAACACTGGGCTATATGGAGCAGCATGTCTGCAGAAATCTGGAGCGCAGTGCCTATGATGAAGTTATGACCGTATTTGACGATATAGTTGAAATGGAAAAAGAGCTTGAGGGACTTAACGCTGTTATCGGCTCAGTACACGATGAGCTTGATGAAATGGTGGCAAGACAGGCATTTCTGCATGACGAAATAACCAGACGGGGCGGTCTTACCTGCCGCAGCAGGGCAAGGTCTGCACTACTTGGTCTTGGGTTTGACGATGAAAAAATGCAGCTGCCCATAAGCTCTCTCAGCGGAGGACAAAGAGCAAAACTGCAGCTTGCAAAGCTGCTGCTATGTTCGGCTGATCTGCTGCTTCTTGACGAGCCTACAAACCATCTTGATACCGAAAGTGTCGAATGGCTTGAGGAATTCCTTACTGAATCCAGCTGCTCATATATCGTAATATCCCATGACAGATATTTTCTTGACAAGACCACAAACAAAACCTTTGAAATAGAAAACCGCAAAATGCTGCGCTATAACGGCAATTATACCGCTTTCCTTCCGCAGAAGCAGGAACACCTGCTTTCAATGCAGAGAGCCTATGACAATACAATGAAGGAAATAGAAAGGCTGGAAGGTATTATCCAGCAGCAAAAACGCTGGAACAGAGAAAAGAATATCAGAACGGCTGAAAGTAAACAGAAGGTTATTGACAGACTGGAAAAGAATCTGGAAAAACCGGAAAATGCCCCCTCTGCTATACGATTTGAACTGGGAATAAAAAATCAGAGCGGTAATGATGTTCTTGAACTTGACGGAGTTTCTCTCAGCTTTGATAATGAAACGCTTTTCAGAAATGTCTCCATGGATATAAAAAGAGGAGAAAAAAATTTTATTCTGGGTCCAAACGGCTGCGGAAAAACTTCTCTGCTTAAAACTATACTTGGCAAATACAAGGCTCAAAACGGCAGGATCAGCTTCGGAGAGGGAGTTCGGGTAGGTTATTACGACCAGATACAGACCGGCATGGACAGCGAAAAAACTGTCTTTGAAGAGCTGTCAGACAGTTTTCCTGCAATGACTAATACGGAGATAAGAAATACCCTTGCACGGTTTCTGTTCAAAAATGATGATGTTTTCAAAACTCTCTCCACTCTCAGCGGCGGCGAAAGAGCAAGGGTTCTGCTGACCAAGCTGATGCTGGGCAAGGCTAATTTCCTTTTGCTTGACGAGCCTACAAACCACCTTGATATCAATTCATGCGAGGCCCTTGAAGCAGCTCTCGGCGAGTATGAGGGAACACTGCTGGTAGTATCCCATGACCGTTATCTTATCAATGCGCTTGCAGACAGAATCTTTTACCTGACAGAAGACGGTATCAGGGTATTCGAGGGCAGCTATGAGGATTACCTGAAAAAAGCGGAGCCCTTCCGCAAAAAGCTCACACAGTCAGATGATGAGCCAAAACAGGAAAAGCAAGTTGAATATAAAAAGAAAAAAGAACTTGATGCACAGCGCCGCAAGGCAAAGGCAAGACTCGGCAAGCTGGAAAAAGAAATTGCCGACGTGGAAGATAAACTGACAGAACTGAATGATAAGCTTAATACACCCGAGGTTTCATCGGATTATGAACAGCTTATGAGCGTGACAGAGGAAATTTCTCTGACGGAATCAAAACTGGATATCCTCTATAATGAATGGGAAGAGCTTTCTGAAATAACCGCAGAATAATGAGCATTTCACTAAACATTCCACTATGCAATTATGTCATCCTGAATAAGAATATTCTTTGTATCACGGCAAGGTTTGTTGTATAATTAATACAGGCTATGCTGACTTCAGGATTCAAAACGGCATATTTTAATCCGGGCGGAGGTAATGCTATGTACCGCAGAATCAAAAAAATCATCAGTATAACCAGACCATTTATCAAAAAACTGAGTGAGGATAATGTCTATGCTATTGCAGGACAAAGTACATTCTATTTTATCCTTGCCTCTGTACCGCTGATGATGTTTGCAGTGTCCATTCTGCAGAATCTTCACATTCCCCAGGAAACCCTTGAACAATTTATCGGAATGATACTCAATGAACGCGCCACAGATTATCTTTCATCATTTCTAAGCAATGCTTATGCGGATTCATCCGGCATCTCCATAATTACGCTTCTTTTTACCCTGTGGTCTGCGTCCAAGGGAATTCATGCAATAATAAACGGATTCAACAGAGTCCATAAATCATACGAAAACAGAAACTGGTTCCTTCTTCGCTTAAAAGCTATGGTGATAACATTTGTACTTGTTATCATGCTGTTTGCCGCACTTGCTGTCTTTGTACTTGGCGACAGCCTCAACCATCTGCTTCAACCGCGGATAACTCACCTGCCTGATTTCTACGCAGTACTTTATGATATGAGATATCTTCTCCTGTATGTTTACCTGATATTCATCTTTGCAGTAATGTACAGTAAGGTGCCAAATATAAAAAAGGAATTCAGAAAAAACTATAGTGTAATTAATCAGCTGCCCGGCGCAATACTCTGCGCTACTGCATGGTTTGTCCTTTCTGTGGGAATATCAGTGTATGTGGACGATTTTAACGGCTTTTCTATCTACGGAGGCCTTACAAGACTTGCCGTAATAATGGTATGGCTTTACTGGTGTCTCCTCTGCCTTATGTTCGGCGCAGAGGTAAATGTTGTATACCATTCGCAGATAACTACGATCAGAAGAAAAAAAATGGTAAGAAAGGGATTCAAAAGGCTTTTCTACAGCAAAAAAGCATTACCAAATAAAAGCAGCGATAAAAAACAGGAGCCATGACAACCATTGATATCAATAAAAAAAGGAGATGTCAGACAATCATGAAAAAGAAATTTATTATCGGCTCGATAGTTACCGCCGTTGTGCTTGCTGCATTCTTTACAATGATATTTTTCATGAAGCTTTCAAAAGACAACCTGGACAAAGAGCTTGCATCCTTCAAGGATTCTCTGACAAAATCCATGTCCGGATATGAAAGTGACTCCCCTATGTCAATAGAAGTTTTCACCCGATCCTCAGGCTTTACAATCTTAGGGGGCAAAAATTATCTTGATTTTGAAATTACCGCCGACAGAACGAATACATCCTCTGAACACAGTAACTACGAATATGCGGAATTTCTGAGAAAAAAATGTGTCGAAGCCCTGTCCGGTGACGGTACAAACAAAATTAAAAAGAATCTGAATAATCATTCCGCAATAATTGTAAGAATCAGGGCTATGAACAAGGAATACCCTTCCATAAAAGACAATCTGGATCTTTCCTTCAGAAACTCTTTTACAGATATCGGAAACGGCGGAAGAAATGAAAGCTTTGATCCATTCAGCGATAAGCTTTTTGATAAGGTTTTCATACAAAATAATCAGAATTATCTTGATATGAACGATATCCTGAATTTCAGCGAAGTAAGCGGTCTTGCTGTTGAAAACATTAATGAAATAGATATCTCCGAATACGAATTCGACCGCTTTGTGAATCTGAAGCTTCTTCATATAACAGACTTTTTCTCCACCGATCCGGATGCTGAAAACAAGATAAAAAGCCAGCTGCCGGATGACTGTGAATTTGAAACAGGCTGGAATATGAAGGAAACTATTGATTCTATCGGGAATTATTAATATACAATAATAGTAGGTGTCAGTATTATGAATAACATAAAAAGAATATCCTGCTTCTTCCTTGCTGCAC
This sequence comes from uncultured Eubacteriales bacterium, assembly GCA_900316485.1. Taxonomy (GTDB): domain Bacteria; phylum Bacillota; class Clostridia; order Oscillospirales; family Acutalibacteraceae; genus UBA1213. Next base: position 11,141 of record ONDB01000086.1, on the reverse strand, counting down.
TGTTCTGTATCCTTGTATTCGCAGGATGCAAGGAGGAAAAAGAGGTGCCGGATATCCTTACAGAATCATCTTCTGTCACAAAAAAAGAAGCGGAAAACAGAGACGATCTTAACAGTATACTCAAAAGCTGGGAAATTTTCTCCGAAGCCGCTCAGGGACAGAAAACTGATATGGAAAGCGAAACAATGACAGATACCATAAAAAAAGCCATAGAAAGCGAAGCAGACAATAAAAGAGTTGATATTACTCTTGTGTGCAGCAGAACAAGTGCAGATGAATACAAAAACATTACCGGTGAATTCAAATGGCTTTATGCAGACGATGAAAGATATACACTTAATATAAATATCATTCCTGTTAATGATACCAGTGAAAAAAATATTTCGGATCCGAAAAATGCTGCGGATGTATTCTTTCTCAGAGACAACAGACTTTCCGGAGCCGTTTCTTCAGGCGCAGCGGCAAAAATAAATGAAGAGCTTGGAAAAATCGCATCCGGAACAGATACAGAGAACAGCATCAGTGCCTGCACCATTAATCAGAAAATGTATGGATTCCCTGCGGCTTCTGCAAAGGGCAGCTGCCTGGTATATGACAAACGTGTTTTCAAGGAGGAAAATACATTTTCCATTGAAAAAATGATTGATACTGCCGCAGGAGCATCAAAAAATGTACTTTATGCTATCGACCAGCCGTATAACAGCACAGAGATATTCCTTTCGGCAGGCTGCAGCATAACCAATGAGGACGAAATGCAGACAATTGACATCAACAGCAAAAACGGTATTGCTGCCTGCAGATCCATGTGTGCCCTTGCCAAAAAACAGGGCAAAGGCTTTATCGGCACCGGCACCAGCGAAGATATCATTTCCGGCTTCACTCTCGGAATCATATGTGCAGCTGTAACCGACCAGGATACTGCTGCGGCAGTAAAGAACATTATAGGCGAGGAAAATACCGGTATTGCCAAGCTTCCCACACTCAATATATCCGGAAAGGATGTACAGCTGCACAGCTTTGAAGGCTTTGAAACTGCTGCTGTTAATCCTTATTCCAGATTTCCCTTTACTGCTCAGCTTCTGGCATATTATATCAGCAGCGAAAAATCCCAGACGGCGCTTTATTATGCAACAGGTTCAATTCCTGCCGCAGTTATTCAGAGTTATTCACCCATAGCCCAGGATCCCTTCTATCAGATAATGGATTCCCAGAAGGAATATTCTCATGTTTATTCTCAGACAATAAGCCCGGAGGCTGAAAATCTGCTGTCAGAAAAAAACATCGGAAAAACAATTATTGAAAAAAACGGCAGTCTGAGCGATGACCAGCTGATATCCATAATTGCCGCAATACCCATAAAGCTACCCCTCAGCAGTTCCCGGCAATCCGGCGCTGAGGATTCTGACAGTTAATCATATTCAGAAAAGCGAGGAGCCTATGAAAAATATTCTTCTTGTTCTTACAGGCGGAACAATAGGCAGCAGCTGCTCCGACGGAATAATTTCTTCCGAAAGCAGCTGCTGCAGAGTAGCACAGCTTTATAATGAAGCATACCCGGAAAGCGGTATATATTTCACTCAGGTGAGACCATTTACCATACTGAGCGAAAATCTGGAACCCTCATATCTTGAAAGGCTGGTAAATTTTATCAGCTCCAAAGCCGCTGAAGGCTATGACGGTATAATCGTGACCCACGGAAGCGATACCCTTTCATACAGCTCTGCAATGCTGGGACTGTGCCTTCACGGTCTTGGTATTCCGGTAGTAATCACTGCATCCGATTATGTACCCGATGACCCCGCAAGCAATGCACTTTATAATTTCAGCGCAGCAGCAGCTCTTGCCTGCCGGATGAAAAGCGGAGTCTGTACAGTATATAAAAACCCGTGCTGCAAACGCGGAAATGTTTTCATACCAACAAGACTTGAACAGGCAGACAGGATAAATGACATATTTTCATATGCCGGCTCCACTCCCGCTGCAGTTACCGATGAATACGGCAATATTGAGCAAAACACAGATATACTCACAGAGCTTGAAAGCTGTCCTGCCATGCCCCAGCTTTCGCAGATAAGCCTCAAAAAAAGAGTTATGCTGCTTCATCCGTCACCGGCAGCAGATTACGATAATATAACTTTTTCCCCTGACACTGCCGCTGTGCTCCATCTTACCTATCACTCCGGCACCATCCCCGAAAGAGCAGCGGAATTCATCAGCAAATGCAGAAAACAGAATATACCGTTTTTTCTGTGTTCATTAAAGCGCAGCTCACAAGCCCTGTATGAAACAAGCAGCAGGCTTATGGCTCTTGGAGCAGTGCCGCTGTATGATATTACAGAGGAAAGCGCTTATGCAAAGCTTTTGCTTGCAGTAAATCTTTTTCCGGACAACATTGAAGGCTTTATGAAAAAACAGATATATTTTGAAATGCTGTCACAATAACCCAAAGCACAGAAATTGTTGAAATAAAGACCGGACGGGAGATAATCAGTATTTCACAGGCAGTAAGCTTTGTACCAGCCTGTGAAATCTTTATTATCCCTCCGGCTGAGATAAATCAGATAAAGGAGCTGAAAAAATGAAAATACAGGTCAAAGATCTGAAGAAAAAATTCGGCAGCAAGGAAGTTCTCAAGGGGATCAGCCTTGAAGCTGAAAGCGGACAGGCTCTTGGTCTGCTGGGACGCAACGGTGCCGGAAAAACTACTACCATACGTATTATAATGGGAGTTTTCTTTCAGGACAGCGGAAGCATACTTATCGACGATAAGCCAATTGAAAGAGATAAGCTGCAGATAGGCTATCTCCCTGAGGAAAGAGGTCTGTATCCGAAAAAGAAAATAAGAGAACAGCTTGTCTATTTCGGAATGCTCAAGGGACTCTCCAAGCAGCAGGCAAGAGAAGCCACAGTAAAATGGGTAGACCGCATGGGCATGAACGAGCATATTGATAAAAAACTTGAAACCCTCAGCAAGGGCAATCAGCAAAAAATACAGCTTGCCGTAACCCTTTTATGCAATCCTCAGCTTATCATACTTGATGAGCCTTTTTCGGGTCTTGACCCGGTAAATGCTATGCTGCTCAAGGAAGTTATCTCTGAAATGATAGAGGAAGGCTCAGCCGTTATCTTTTCAAGCCATCAGATGAATTACATAGAAGAATTCTGCAATAACATCTCCATACTCAACGGCGGAAAAATCGCTGTTGACGGATGTATAACTGATATAAAGAGAAGCTATCCAAGAAATACGATAAATGTGTTTTCAGCCGCTCACAGTGAGCTGTGCCCGTATATCACCAACAAGCTGGGCGATATGGCAGTTTCTGCGAAATCAGATGAGAAAACAAACTGCGTTACAGTAAAGCTTAAAAGTGCCAAAGACAAGGATAAGCTTATGAAGCTGCTTGTAGATAGTCCGTTTGATATTGACGGATTCAATGTAAAGGAACCTACACTGAATGACATTTTCGTGCAGTATACGGAGGACGGAATATGAAAAACTTTTTTAAAATACTGAAATTTGAATATCTGAACTGTATTACAAACAAGGCTTTCATCATTATTACAGTCTTTCTGGTATGCGCATCCGGTTTATTTGCTTTTCTTCCCGGAATAATCGTAAACTTTGCCGGCAGCAGCAGCGAAGAAGATGCACCTGCAGATAAAATAGCAATTATGAAAAGCAGCTACGACGACAGCCTTGTAAAAAGCGAAATCACTCCATTTTTCCCGGGTATGGAGGTTATTGTAACAAATGAAGACAGAAAGACCGTTGAAAGCAAGGTTGATAACGGAGATTATTCATTTGCCGCAGAAATAACCTCTCCCCTTACATTTGTTTACATAACAAAAAACAATACAATCTATGATACGAATGGTCAGACCATAGGTGAGGCCCTTAAAAATATGTATACGGTAAGTGAGCTTTCAAAGCATGGGCTTGATCAGAAGGAAGCCGACGAGCTTATAAACACCGGCTATGTAATGGAAACATATTCCACCGGAACAGACCAGGCAAAGAATTATTTGCCTGTTTATCTGATGATGTGCATACTTTTTGTAGCAATAACAACCTATGGACAGCTTGTTACCCAGAGTGTTGTAAGTGAGAAAAACACCAGAGCAATGGAACTGCTGATAACCTGTGCAAAACCCTCTGAACTCATGTTCGGAAAGGTCATCGGCGCAGGTCTTGCCGGACTTACTCAGCTTGGCATAATCTTTGGTTCTATGGCGCTGCCCCTGACATTTATGCCCAGCGATCTAATTCCCGCTGAAATAAGAGAGTATATTAAATTCCCTGTTGAAACAATGCTGCTTGCACTTTTGTTCTTTCTTCTGGGATATTTCATGTATGCATTTCTCCTGGGTGCGCTTGCTTCCTTTGCTTCAAAATCAGAAGATCTGAACGGTCTGACAACACCGGTAATGTTTGTTCTGATGGGCGTTTACTTTGTGCTGGTATTCATGTGCAGCAGTGATATGGTAAACAGTACAGCTATGACCGTTCTTTCATATTTCCCCCTCAGCTCACCAATGGCAATGTTTGTAAGATCCACACTGGTCGATATACCTGTCTGGGAAATAATCATTTCGGTAGTATTGCAGATTGGTACAATAGTTGTTTTCGGCATGCTTGCCGCTGGGATTTACAAGATAGGCGTACTTATGTACGGCAATCCTCCTAAGCCTGCTGAAATTATTAAAATGCTTAAAAAGAGCAAATAACCGTTCAGAAAAATCCATTGTAATCCCTTTACCTCTGATCGTTTAAACACTTTTATTCAATTACTCAACAAAATTCTGCAAACCGGGGAGGTTCGTACTATGACATTCAAAAACAAACTGCCGGCAATGCTTTATACAGTGATCTTAGGTTCAATAACCGGTGTTATCGTATGGTCATTTTTAAAGGTAATGAACCTGGGCATTGAGTTTTTGTGGGATTATGTTCCCAAACAATTCAGTTTTCCCCTGTATACAGTTGCTGTATGTCTTGTTGGCTCTCTTCTGATAGGATTTTACAAAAGCAAGTTCGGCGACTATCCGGAAGAGTTGAATACAGTAATGGCAAAGCTTAAAAAGGATGGCAGATATCCCTACAACAATATCTTTGCTGTATTGGGAGCTGCATTATTTCCCCTGCTTATCGGAGCAGCTATAGGTCCCGAGGCAGGTCTGACAGGCGTTATTGCCGGTCTATGCTGCTGGGTGGGAGATAAATTGAAGCGCTACTACAAGGAAGCTGATGACCTGGCTGCAATTGGCACAAGTGCCACCCTTGCCACCATTTTCCGTTCACCCATGTTTGGCTTTGTTGAACCTTTGGAGGGTGAATCCGATGCTAAGCTTCCCAAGGCATCAAAAACCGTACTGTACATAGCTGCAATACTCAGCTCGCTGCTTTGCTTTATCGGTCTTAACAAGCTGACCGGCGGCAGCACCGGTTTTCCTTCTGTGGAATTCGGCGGTGCGGAATTCAAGGATTATCTGTGGGCAATACTGCTGGCAGTTGTGGGAATTGTTATGGGGCTGATATTCATTGTTTTTGAAAAGCTTACTCATTTTCTTCTTGGTCTTGTCAAAAATGTTGTGATACGCTGTGTTATCGGCGGTCTGGCTCTGGGAGCTATAGGCACTCTGCTTCCCCTTACAATGTTTGCCGGCGAGCATCAGATCAAAGATGTGCTCACTGACGGAAAAACCATTGGTGTTGTAAGTCTGCTGATAATTGCTGTTACAAAGCTGTTTCTGACAAATGTATGCATTGCATCCGGACTGAAAGGCGGACATTTCTTCCCGGTAATCTTTTCCGGCATTGCTGCAGGCTATGCTTTTTCAATGATAATAGGAATTGATCCGGGTCTATGCATGGCTGTTGTAACGGCAGCGCTGCTTGGCACTATGCTGAGAAAGCCTATTGCAGTTACGCTGCTGCTTCTGATACTATTCCCGCTGCAGCTTATACCGTTAATGCTGGCAGCCTCTGCTATCGGAAGCTTCTTTAACATTCCGGGACTTTTCGACAAAGAGAAAAAAGCTGATTAAACCCACTTTTTATTTTTTCAGCACAAAAATGAAATAGCGCATCATTCCTCACAATAACAAAAAAGTCGATGAATTTTTGTTCATCGACTTTTTTATTTTGTTTTTAAGAAATTAGTCGTTCCGCTTTTTGCTTTGCTGCCTGGAACAAACCCTTTTTTACTTTCATATTATTTGTATTCACAGATTAACTTCTGTTTACGAAAGCTCAAATGCGCCTGTGTACAGCTGGTAGTATTTCCCTTTCTGTGCTATAAGCTGCTCATGTGTTCCGCGCTCTATTATCCTTCCAAGCTCTAATACCATTATAACATCCGAATTCTGTACCGTGCTCAGACGATGCGCAATTACAAATACTGTCCTTCCGTACATAAGTCCGTCCATACCCTTCTGTACCAGTGCTTCTGTTCTTGTATCAATGCTGGATGTAGCTTCGTCAAGTATCATTACCGGCGGATCCGCAACAGCTGCTCTTGCTATTGAAATAAGCTGACACTGTCCCTGGGATAGCTGTCCGCCGTCACCGCTGATAACAGTATCATAGCCCTGAGGCAGCATGGTTATGAAATCATGGGCATTGGCAAGCTTTGCGGCAGCTATGCACTCCTCGTCAGTAGCATCCAGCTTTCCGTAGCGGATATTATCCATTACGGTACCTGTAAACAGATATACATTCTGCAGTACCATACCCAGAGATCTTCTCAGATCCGTTTTCCTGATCTTATTAATATTTATTCCGTCATAACGTATCTTTCCGTCAGCTATATCATAAAAACGATTGATAAGGTTGGTTATGGTAGTTTTTCCGGCTCCTGTTGCTCCAACAAATGCCACCTTCTGCCCCCTGTCAGCATACAGTGATACGTCATGCAGCACCGTCTTATTATCCGTATATCCGAAATCCACATCCTTCATTACGATATTGCCGTTCAGCCTTGTATAAGTAACCGTTCCGTCACCGTGGGGATGCTTCCATGCCCACATTTCTGTACGCTCCTCGGTTTCAACAAGGTTATCGTCCTTATCGTATTTCGCATTTACAAGAGTTACATAACCCTCGTCCTGCTCGCTCTCCTCGTCCATAAGTTCAAATATTCTCTCTGCACCTGCAAATGCCATAATAACAGCATTTATCTGCTGTGATATCTCACTGAAGGGGCGTGAGAAATTCTTTGAAAGCTGCAGGAAGGATGCAATAACTCCGGCTGTTATAGGGCTTATTCCAAAAATGGAAAGGGCACCTCCGACTATTGCTATGAGCACATACTGCAGATTACCCAGGTTATTCATTATCGGCATAAGGATATTTGCATAGGTATTTGCCGCTGTTGAGCTTTCACAAAGTGCCTGGTTCTTTTTCTCGAATTCAGCCTTTGAAGCTTCTTCATGACAGAAAACCTTTACTACCTTCTGACCGTTTATCATTTCCTCAATGTAGCCGTTGACCTCGCCCAGTTCCTTCTGCTGCTTAATGAAATTGACCGCACTGCCTCCGGCTATTTTTCCCGTTATCACCAGCATGATACCCACAAAGACAAGCACAAAAAGGGTCAGATAAATATTCATTGTTATCATTGCCACAAAAACGGTTATTATTGTAATAACCGATGAAAACATCTGGGGCAGGCTTATGGACATCATCTGTCTGAGCGTGTCAATATCATTGGTATACCGGCTCATGATATCACCGTGGGAATGTGTATCGAAATACTTTATCGGAAGAGACTGCATATGAGCAAAAAGCTCGTCACGTATCTTTTTCTGTATTCCCTGGGAAATGTTTACCATCATTCGGTTATATGCAAGACCTGCAAGAGCGCCTGTAAGCAGTATGCCCCCGACAGTCAGCAGCATAATAAGCAGGCTGGTAAAATCCGGGTTTTTCTGGCCCATCATCGGAACTATGTAATTATCAATAAGCAGCTGTATGAACATTGCGCTGAATGCACTGGCACCTGCGCTGATAACAATACATACAAGAACTATTATAAACCGCAGTCTGTAACCCTTAAGATAGCTCAGCAGCCTTTTGACCACCTTTGCAGGATCCTTGATCTTAGGCGGCTCCTTCATTCCGGGCATTTTTCCGGGTGCTGCTTTTTTCTCAGCCATTCTCTTCACTTCCCTTCTGCTGTGAATAATAAACTTCCTTATAGATCTTATTGGATTCAAGAAGCTGCTCATGTGTACCTACAGCGTTTATCCTGCCCTTATCCATTACAATGATCTTATCTGCCTCTTCAACAGATGAGATTCTCTGGGCTATTATAATCTTTGTGGTATCAGGAATTTCCTCAAGAAATGCTTTACGGATAAGCTTGTCTGTCTTGGTATCAACTGCGCTTGTGGAATCGTCCAGAATAAGTATTTTAGGCTTCTTCAGCAGCGCCCTTGCAATACAAAGTCTTTGTCTCTGACCGCCGGAAACATTTGCTCCGCCCTGCTCGATATAGGAATCATATTTATCAGGCATACGAAGGATAAAATCCTCAGCCTGGGCAAGACGGCATACTCTTTCGATATCCTGATCGCTGGCATCCGGGTCGCCCCAGCGCAGATTTTCCTTTATTGTGCCGGAAAAGAGAACATTCTTCTGCAGCACCATTGCAACGCTGTCACGGATCACCTCAACGTCATAATCCCTGACATCCTCTCCGCCTACATACACAGTACCCTCAGTAGCGTCGTACAGTCTCGGGATAAGCTGCACCAGGCTTGATTTTGAGGAGCCGGTGCCGCCGATTATTCCGATTGTTTCGCCGGAAGCTATCTTAAGATTTATATCCTTCAGGCAAAGCTTTTCCATATCCTTTGAATAGCTGAAGGAAACATAATTAAATACTATGCTGCCGTCCTTTACCTCTTTGAGCGCCTTTTCATTATTCTTCAGATCAACTGTCTCGTTAAGAACCTCAGCCACACGATCTCCTGATGCCTTTGAAAGAGCAACCATTACCATTATCATGGAAAGGAACATAAGACTCATAAGTATCTGGAATACATATGTCATCATGCTGATAAGCTCGCCGGTGGTCATGGTTCCGCCCACAATCTGGTGAGATGCTATCCATGCAATAACAAGTATACAGCCGTATACGCTTATCTGCATTACAGGCATATTGAAGGCTACTATCTTTTCAGCCTTGGAAAAATCACTGTATACTTCGCCGGATACCTTGCCGAATTTTTCAATTTCGTGGTCTTCACGCACAAAGGATTTTACAACCCTGATTCCGTGAAGGTTTTCCTGCACGATATTATTAAGCTTGTCATAAGTCCTGAATACCCTGCTGAATACAGGATGGGCAAATCTGATAACAAGTCCCAGAGCAATAGCAATAAACGGTATGAATGCTATGAAAACCATAGAAAGCTGAGCATTTACATTGAATGACATTACCATTGCAAATATCATCATAAAGGGGGCTCTTACCGCCACACGGATTATCATCTGATATGCATTCTGAATATTTGTAATATCAGTTGTAAGTCTGGTGATAAGGCTGGAACTTGAGAATTTGTCAATATTTGCAAAGGAATAATCCTGTATCTTGTTAAACAGGTCGCTTCTCAGATTCTTTGCAAAGCCTGCGCTTGCTCGGGCAGCAAATTTTCCCGAAAGCGCACCGAAAACAAGGGCTGCAAATGCAACGCCTGCAAGCAGAAGTCCTGTTTTCCAGATATGCTCCATATTTCCCTTATTTACACCATCGTCTATAAGGGACGCCATCAGAAACGGCAAAAGCACCTCCATTATTACCTCCAGAGTAACAAATACCGGTGCAAGCAAAGAAGGCAGCTTATACTCCCTTATGCTCTTTGCCAATGTTTTTATCATATGCTGTTACCTCCTTGTCAGTATAAACTCATTAATTAAATCAGCTATTCCTGCTGCTCTTCAAGATTATTCTCTATCTTGTCCAGAATAGAAAAAAGGCTGTCAAGCTCTTCGTCAGTCAGAGTGCTGCGCAGTCTTTTTTCCTGTTCGTCTACCTTTTCCATTGTTTTGCTGAGATAATCCCGGGCTTTATCTGTAAGGGTAAGCTTTTTCAGTCTTGCATCGTGGCAGACACTTTCCCTTATTATATATCCGTTTTTCTCCATAAGCCTGAGTATTCCGGAAACAGTAGACCTTCTTATTACAAACCGGGTTTCGATATCCTTCTGATAAATATCCCTGCCTTCATTTTCTGCAATAAAGCCAATTATCCAGCCGTGTTTTCCTGTAATATCATCATCACTTTCGGCATTTCTGCTGTTCTTGTAATTTCTCTTCATGATATTGCTGATCTTGCTCATTTCAATACCGATATACCTATCATACATTGCGTCACCTCCCTCAGTATTGCAGCGCCAACACTTTTGTTAGCGCACTTACATTTTACTACTTATACATATTATTGTCAATGTTGATATTGAAGCATATTTATGGTATACTCCAATAAAATGCAGCTGCCCTGGGGCACTGCAGCAATTAAACCCGATGGAGGATTATAACTATGGACAGAAAAAAAACAGCAGTAGATCTCAAAAGAAGCGGCTGCAACTGCGCTCAGGCAGTCCTTATGGCATATGCGGACAAGCTGGGTATGAATACAGATGAAATAATGGCTGCCGGCTCTGCTTTCGGAGCAGGAATGGGCTGCATGAAGGCAACCTGCGGCGCTCTTATCGGAGCAGGAATAGTTCTGGGCAAGTTAAGCTACGGAAAAGGTCCTGTTCCTTCAAAGGCAAGAAAGCTTCTTTGCAGCTTTGAGGAAAAATGCGGCGCAACAATTTGCGAAGATCTCAAAGGAATCAAAACCGGCAAGGTTCTCTGCCCCTGTGACCAGTGCGTTGCAAATGCGGTTGAAATACTTGAACAGATTACAGGGGAGTGATATTTATATCAGTATTAATATTTCCGGTGATTTGCGTACAGTGATGTTTTTGAGTACAAAATACACAATAATTAATAGTAATATTTTTATTTTTTTGAGACAACTTTTGGCATTTATTATTGACAAAAAATAGCAGGTGTAATATAATTAAAAAGGAAGTTCATGTGCAATTGCAACTGGACTTTTGCAGAAAATCGGCACACTGAGCATAGTGTG
>ONDB01000043.1 GCA_900316485.1 uncultured Eubacteriales bacterium | reverse complement strand
GTCCGAGTGACAGGAGTCGAACCTGCGGCCTCTTGAACCCCATTCAAGCGCGCTACCATCTGCGCTACACCCGGATGCTACCTTAATAGTATACCACACAATTTAATATTTTGCAAGAAAAACTTTTGATGAACACGTATAAACTTTGCTGTTGCTTTTTGTTGAAAATTACCAACGAACCATAGGCGACATATTATTTTATTGCTGGTGCTTCTGAAGAATGGAGAGTAACTGCCACAAGCTCAGGGGAATTATTTATCCTGAAGGGAATAATACTTTGTCCAAGTCCTCGGCTGACCACAAGGATAGTATTGTTTATTCTGCTGACACCCTGAACATATTTTGGGAACATCCCCATGTCCGGCACATACAGCGGAATATTGCCGGGCAGACGGAACTGACCGCCGTGGGCATGGCCGGAAAAAACCAGTTCAAATCCGGCATTTTCATAGCAGTTATAAAAACCAGGCTTATGTGACAGCAGTATATTATAGCTTTCCCTGCAGACAAGGCTGTCAAGAATACCGGAGAGGATTTGCTCCTTATCTTCCCGTTCGTAAACGCCCTTGAAAAACGAGGGATCATCAGCCCCGCTAAGTCGTATCATGCTTCCTTTTCTTCTCAGCCATACGCTCTTGTTTCGCAGGTTAGTTATTCCGTAGCTTCTGAATTTCTTTTCAAGTTTTTTCAGAAAATGCATAATTCTTACTTCGTGATTTCCGGTACAGTAATAAGTGGGAGCGATACTGCTCAGGTTTTCTGCCAGCTGTTCACACACAGAGAATTTTGTTTTTCTTGCATCCAGAAAGTCGCCTGTAATAAAGATATAATCTGGTTTTATCTGTTTTATTTTTTTTATCAGCTGTTCATTTCTTTTGCCGAATACGTTGTTATGAAGATCCGAAACCTGCACGATTTTTGCTCCGTCAAAGCCTTCCGGCAGTCGTTTATCATAAACGTCATAACAGGTAAGGTCGATTCTTTTGTTGCTGAAATATATGACCACCGCTGCGGTTATTATTAATATTATTACAGCTGCAGATATTATTCCGACCCATATCCAAACATTCATAGCATCACCTCGGCCTGTCCGATAATAAACTTTCAAATGTTATTCTACCACGAATCCCACGATTTGTCCACCGCTGGACCCTAACCTGCCCCCGGCGAGCCGCCGGTGCCATAACGCGATGGTGTTGCTTCACTGCGTTACGCTCTGAATGCGCCTGACTGTCTGGCTGCCCGCGGTGCTGCTGTAATTGCTTGGTTTACTTAAATTTTCGGGGTCAGTACTTTCCCTGCGACACATACTATAGTTGATGTTCAGCACCAGAGTAAAGCGTGTGAAAGCCGCCTTTACTGGGGGGATAGTGCTTTTTGCAGATAGTATGAAAAAAGCAGGGGACTGTGAAGAACCGGTGCCTGACCTTTTCTTCACAGTCCCTTGTGCAAAAGAAGTACGAGGAGACTCAGATTTAACTTATAATCTGTTGTTATAAACGGATATTGCTCCGCATCATCAGCCCTGAGCTGCTTTGAAGCCGTTTTCGAGATCGGCAATAATATCGTCGATATGCTCTGTGCCGATTGAAAGTCTGATTGTGTTCTTTTTTATACCCTGATCCAGAAGCTCCTGCTCTGAAAGCTGTGAATGGGTGGTAGAAGCCGGATGGATAACAAGGCTCTTTACATCTGCAACATTTGCAAGCAGAGAGAAGATCTCAAGATTATCAATGAATTTCCATGCTTCCTCCTGACCGCCCTTGATTTCAAAAGTAAAGATAGAAGCGCCGCCGTTGGGGAAGTATTTATTATAAAGCTCATGATCCGGATGATCGGGAAGAGAAGGATGATTAACCTTTTCAACAAGGGGATGCTTGCTCAGGTATTCAACAACCTTCTTTGTATTCTCAGCGTGTCTTTCAAGACGGAGTGACAGTGTTTCAACGCCCTGCAGAAGGAGGAAGGCGTTGAAGGGGGAGATAGCAGCGCCTGTATCACGGAGAATAATAGCTCTGATATAGGTTACGAATGCAGCTGCTCCTACTGCGTCATAGAAGGACAGGCCATGATAGCTGGGATTAGCTTCAGCAATATTCGGATATTTACCGCTTGCTTTCCAGTTGAACTTGCCTGATTCCACGATTATGCCGCCAAGAGTTGTACCGTGACCGCCGATAAACTTAGTAGCGGAATGTACAACGATATCAGCTCCGTGCTCGATGGGTCTGATGAGATAGGGTGTGCCGAATGTATTGTCAACAACAACGGGAAGTCCGTGCTTGTGAGCGATTTCAGCAACAGCGTCGATATCAGGAATATCACTGTTGGGGTTGCCCAGAGTTTCAAGATAGATAGCTCTTGTGTTTTCCTGGATAGCATTTTCCACCTCTTCGAGATTATGTGCATCAACAAAGGTTGTTTCAATGCCGTACTGGGGAAGTGTATGTGCCAGCAGATTGAAGCTGCCGCCGTAGATTGTTTTCTGTGCTACGATATGACCGCCGTTTGCAGCAAGTGCCTCTATTGTATATGAGATAGCTGCTGCGCCTGATGCTACTGCAAGAGCAGCGCTGCCGCCCTCAAGAGCTGCAATTCTCTTTTCCAGAACATCCTGGGTAGAATTTGTAAGTCTGCCGTAGATATTACCTGCATCAGCAAGACCGAAACGGTCTGCAGCGTGCTGTGAATTATGGAATACATAAGAAGTTGTCTGATAAATAGGCACAGCTCTTGAATCTGTTGCCGGGTCTGCCTGTTCCTGTCCTACGTGAAGCTGTAATGTTTCAAATTTAAAGTTGCTCATAATTATTATCTCCTTTAATGTTTATTTTTTTATTTATTTTCAATGGTCCGGATTGATCTCTGTCCGGCAGTAATTGTTTTTCTTTTCATCGGCGCAGATCATTCGCCGCTTATTGCTGTACTATTGTATATGACCGGAAAACTTTATATATTATTTTCCTATACCCTGTTTCAAAAAAGAAACCGGGTGCTTTTTCTGGAAGCTCCCGGACAAACGGCAAACAAGAGAGTGCATCAACAGCAACACCCTGTATAACGGAGACGCACAGACATAAAGTCGGACGTTCCGGCCATATCAGATGCCCGGGAGTACAACATTCGGCAACACATCATGTTTCTTTGTACACAAGCTTCATTACAGCAGAACATACTTTACGCCTCCTTTAAATAATAATCTCATCATCCAGGAAAAGAGCCGGCCAGCAGATGCTCACGTCAAAGAGATTATTCAATGCTCTTTTCATCCCTGACCTTAAGCCTTTCCTTGGAACAACTGTATTATAGCACCATTAACCTACCTTGTCAATAGGTTTT
>ONDB01000069.1 GCA_900316485.1 uncultured Eubacteriales bacterium | reverse complement strand
TCAGGATACATAGTCTTTATCATGAAGGAAAGAACCTCTGTCATAGTATCGCCCTGACGCGCAAATTCGTTTGCATCTATTTCATAGATCTTGCCGTTCTTCACAGCATCCAGATCCTTAAACTTCTCACTTTTGAGTATCTGATCCTTAACTCCTGTTGCACAGAAAATGAAATCAGGATTTGAAATTCTTATGGATTCAACCGATCCCATAGAGGTTTCACTTGTAGCGCATACATTAAGCGCCTTAGCATATTTGAAATACTTTCCGCAGAAGCTGTCGTTTGTAGCCGCTGTACCGTTTACGTCATAAAGGTAGCAGGCTGTGGGCTGAGCTGCACCGTCGTTACCTGCTGCGGGAATAGCCCGTTCCATAGCATCAAATGTCTGCAGAAGGCTGCTTGCCTTCTTCTCGCCGTTCTGTCTGCCCTTTATCTCGCCCTCCATTACGGCAGATACGCTAGAATAAAGAACAGAAAGCTCCTTGCCGCTTTCAGCATGAATCATATTGAGTACACTGTAATTATTGCTGCCAAGCTTTTTAACGATTTCCTGAGAAACAGTCTTGTCTGAAAATACAACATCCGGCGCAATGCTTTCGATCCTTGCATAGCTGGGATTTTCCCTTGAACCAACCGAAGGAACATTCTCAAGCTCCGGCTGATTACATTCATCTGTCTTTGCTGCAATAGATTCTCCGTAACCGCAGGCAATAAGTATATCTGCAATATTATCGCTGAGACATACCACCTTTTTCGGAGTCTCTGAAAACTGTTGTCCGGCAAGCTTCACAGGATAATCGTTCTGTGAACCATTTGAGCAGGCGGCACCCGAAAGCATCAGAACTCCGGCAACAGCTGCTGCAATAAATCTGTTGATCCTTTTCATTTTGTTTTTCCTCCTTATTCATTTACGTCTTCAGCCGGTCACATAGTACGAAATAACAATCTCTTACACACCGGCTGCCCTTATGTATATTAAAGTGCTTTTGTAATCTGTCAGTAAGCTATCCTTTTGTTTTCGCCGGTTAATCACAGACCTGATTCCCTGTTTTTTCCGGCAGCCAGAAGAGAGCTTATGAATTGTCTTGCACATCTGGGGGAGCGTCCGCCCCGGCCTACAGCCCACATTTCAGCGTCACGGATAAGACTGCTTTCATCTGTTTCGATACCGTTTTCACGGGCAAGTCCCAGAACGATATCTATATACACCTGTTTGTCCGGTTTTGAGAAATTGACCGACAGACCGAAACGGTCAGACAGAGAAAGGGTTTCCTGCATAGTATCATTTCTGTGCATATCATCGCCTTCCCTGTCGGAAAAGTTCTCCTTTATCAGGTGGCGTCTGTTGGACGTTGCATAGATAAGAGTATTATCCGGACGGGCAGCAAGTCCGCCTTCAAGCACAGCCTTGAGCTGAGCATAGCTGCGGTCCTCGCCGCTGAAAGACAGGTCGTCTATGAATATTATGAATTTAAGCGGAATATCAGCTATTCTTTCCACCAGAAGCGGAAACTCCGAAAGCTTGTCTTTGGGCATTTCCACCATTCTGAGACCCTCTGTATAATATCTGTTGAGTATAGCCTTTACCGTTGAGGACTTTCCGGTGCCCATATCGCCGTACAGAAGCACATTATTGCACTCTGCACCTTTGAGAAAGGCTGTTGTATTGTCAATAACCAGTGACCTCTGCATTTCATACTTGCGAAGAGAGGAAAGCTGTATCTTATCGGGAAAAACCACTGGCTCGATACGTTTATCACGCCAGATAAACGCTCTGTATCTTGCATACATACCGCAGCCGTTTTTCCTGTAATAAACACTCATACGGCTGAATGCCTCTTCTTCATCTGCAAGCTCCTCAACAGGCTTTCCTGTTCCCCATCGGGGAAGGGTATCGGCTATATCCCCCAGCTGGGCACGGTATCTGTATCCTTCCAGAATATCCTCCGGAGTAAGCCTGCCTGCCTTGTTAATGGCGATTATATCACGCTTTACGGCAGCTTTTAAATTTTCTTCCAGGCTGTCTGCAACACCTGCCGCCGCAGCTCTTGAAAATGCATTTTCATCGTAAAATGCCGCCTTGCTCAGACAATATGCAAGACAATCAGCATAGCCCCTGGTGCCCAGCACACAGGCAAAGCGTCCCCATTTTTCCAGAAACACTCCGGGCTGTTCATGAAGGGCACATAAAAGCTCATAGAATGCACCAAACACCGTCCGGGTCTTTACACCCCTGTATACTGACAATGACGAAAGCAGCAGCGCTGCTTCTTCTGCTTTGTTCATTATTTCATCTCCCACCTGCAGATTCGTCCGTGCCTGTATAAATAAGCACAAGCCCCGGGGGCTGCAAATCTGCATACTTCTTTATTATATCAATATTTCCCTTCTTTTTCAATAGCATATAAAGATTTTACCGATGAAACGCTGTTTTTCGCTGATTTTCGCAAATTTTTCTTTTTATCAAGAGTTTTACTTGATATGGCTGTCAAGTTGGGCTATAATTATACTGTCTGACCTCCGGATACCGTACTTACGCAGATTGCAGCTGCATAAAATAATCCGGAGCATATACCCGATGACATACTGGAGGAAGATATGGAAGGAATAATTCAGAGCATAGTTTCGGCACTCAGCGGTGTTCCTGCTGAGCTTGTGGTTTTTCTTATCTCTTTGTGTCCCATTCTGGAGCTCAGAGGCGGCCTTATTGCTGCAAGCATACTGGGAGTTGATATGTGGAAAGCAATTCCTATCTGCGTAATAGGCAATATTCTGCCGATACCCTTTATTCTTTTGTTTATTGAAAAAATATTTGAACTGCTTAAAAATACAAGATTTGTCAAGATGATAAACAAGCTTGAAGAAAAGGCAGAAAAAGGTGCAAAAAAGATTATGAAGCACAAAAAATTCGGTCTTTTTCTTTTTGTGGGCATTCCGCTTCCGGGTACCGGTGCATGGACCGGCTCACTGGTGGCTGCACTTTTCCATTTCAAGCTGAAGGATGCCTGTCTTGCAATACTGGGAGGTCTTGTGCTTGCAACAATTATTATGGCATTTATTTCCTACGGTATCCCTGCAATAATCTCACTGTTTATGTAAACCGGACGCAGATTATTCGGGCGCATTACATCTGTTTTCTGACAACCCCGTATTCATCGTCAAGGCGATAATAGGGACAGGCTCTGTGTTTATCACTAAGCAGGGAATAGAATTCATCCTCGTCAAGGTTTACAAGACATTCGTATTCCTCAAGCTCCTCGTTATAAACATAATTGACACAGCTGTCACACTGCAGTGTACCGTTCATAGTAAGCACTCCTTTATAATTTTGATACGGCCTTTTTCATTCGGCTCCGGATATGATATTATTCTACCATATCTTATCCCGGCTAACAACCCGGAGGTATAAATATGAAAAGCTATCATTTCTATGCAGTGATGTCACGCATGAAATACATTGACCGGTGGTCACTGATGAAAAATACAAGAAATGAAAACCTGAGCGAGCATACCCTTGAGGTAGCAATGCTTGCCCATGCGCTGTGCGTTATAAACAATACACGCTTCGGAGGAAACGCTGACCCGGACCGAGCTGCGGTTATCGCACTTTTTCATGATTGCACCGAGATAATCACCGGGGATCTGCCTACTCCCATAAAATATTCAAGCAAGACCCTGCGCAAGGCCTATGCAGATATTGAAAACGAAGCTGCTGACCAGCTTATTTCTACTCTGCCTGAATATATGCATGATAATATGCGTCAGGTTATTGTACCTGCCGGCGGCGCAGATGAATATACCCTGCGTCTTGTAAAGGCCGCTGACAAGCTTTCTGCACTAATTAAATGTATAGAGGAAATGCAGATGGGCAACAATGAATTCAGGAAGGCAAAAGAGGAATGTGAGAAGTTCCTGAACAGCCTCGATATGCCGGAAATAGAGGTATTTATGCAGGAGTTTCTGCCCTCTTATTCCCTGTCACTGGATGAACAGAATATCGCATTGTAATATTGTACAATATCATAGCTGCGGCATTGTTAAAATCTATCAATGCCGCCGTTTTTTAAAAAATGATTTGAATATTCAGACAAACTGTCTTATAATGATGATGTGTAAAAAGATTCCGCTGTATACGGAGTCGTTTTCGGTGTTTCTGTCAAAGGAGATTATTGTATGTCAAAACATCATAAAAGAAAACATAAAAACGTGTACCCTTCACAGGGCGGCGGATCACAGGGCGGCGGACTTATTAAGATAGATGACAATGAGTTTGACAACGAGCTTGACAAGCCCATTCCGCCACCTGAAAAAAGGAATCACTCTGAGCTTGAGCATAATACTCAGAGCAAGACTTCAAAACCCGATACAAACAATGACGGAGTGGTATTCTATGAATCCGCTTCGGATTACAACGAGCCTATCCCTCCCAGATCTGAAACCGGCGGCAGCTCAGCACAGCAGGCTGCAGTTAATCAGCCCACCGCTCAGCTGTCAGGCAGCGAGCCTGAGGAAGAGGACTTTGTAGATATTTCCGCTTCTGCACTCAAACAGCGGCATGAAAAACCAAAGCCGGCACCTGCAGCGACTGTAAAAAAGGCAGCAGGAGCTGAAACCCACAAAAAAGCTGCTGGAAATGATAATAAAAAGAAACCTGTGAAAAGAGTAGTACTAAGCGTAATTTCATGTATTCTGGCTGTACTTATGCTTATTTCCGGTACCGGCTGTCTTGTGATGTATTCATATCTCAGCAGCATCAACTATCAGGCTATTGATTCAGGCGATGACAATCTTGATAAAAACATCAAGAAAAATAGTGGTTCTACACAGAATACAAACACCTATGAAGGCAAGCTTCTTACTGATAATCAGATACTCAACGTTCTTCTTATTGGTGCTGATACAAGAAAAGGACAGACAAAGGGTAATTCTGATACCATGATACTTGTATCAATAGATACAAAGACAAAAAAGCTGAAGCTGCTTTCCTTTATGAGAGATACATGGGTAGCTATTCCTGGCTACGATGACAACAAGCTTAATGCGTCATTCACTTTCGGCGGAGCAGAGCTTACTGTAAAAACCATACAGGCAAACTACGGTATAAAGATCGACCGCTATGCAATAGTGGATTTCAAGAGCTTCAAGAATATTATTGACAAGCTGGGCGGTATTGATATAGAGCTTACTCAGGAAGAAGTGGACTATATCGACTGGCAGACCTGGTCAAATAACCAGGCGGATACAAGAAACGAGCTTAACGCCTACAGCTATGAGTACAAACCCAATGGCAAGGGTGAAGAGGTCACAAAGATTCACCTCAACGGCCGACAGGCTCTCTGGCACGCAAGAAACAGAGGTGAGGACGGTATCTGCAGCGGCGACGACTATATCAGAACCCTCCGACAGAGAAATGTTATCGGTATCGTTGTTGACAAGCTTAAAAAGGCTGACACTACCACACTCCTCAATACCCTTTCCGAGATAGGCTCAATGATTACAACCAACCTTAAATCCTCGGAGATACTGTCACTGGCTCAGAATTTATCAAAGTATCTGAAATACGAAATAGTTTCCCAGTCCGCACCCGACAGAGATTCCTTCGGAACAGATTATCTGTATTCAGATTATTACGAGAATCCCGTTTATGTATACGGTGACTTCGTTTCTGCAATACTTATTCAGGACTGGACGGATTTCCGCTCGAAAGTCGCAGATTTTATATTCAAGGATGAAAACAGACTCGATGTACCTGAGCAGTCACAGGAGGAGCAGCCAGTGCAGGAGGCTCCTGCAGAATAGCAGATCTGGAGCTGTCCCATTATAATAACGCATCATACCTCAATAATAAAAAAGTCGATAAATTCTTTGATTCATCGACTTTTTTTATTTACCAAAGAGTCAGTCGTTCCGCTTTTTGCTATGCTGCCTTACGTCAGCAATACTATTTCTTCATGAACCAGACAAAGGGACGCCCTCTTTCCCGGGCTGCACAGAGCCTGTGCTCCCGTAATTACCAGTTCATTGTTCTGTTATTAGTTTATACAATAAAATTTGATAATTACGCCTGTCGGGGCTTCCCGACCTCTTCAAAAACAGTCCGCCGGACTGTTTTTGCATTCACCCCTGCCAAGGAATTCGGGCATAGAGATTTCGCACTCTGCGGAGTGCGCCCAGGGCGCTGCCATTTGAAAAGGCGGACGATACTTTTTCATGCGACAGCACCTTTTGATTGAATGCGAAAAAAAGGAAGTGAAACCTATGGAAAACAACAACAATAAAGACAAGAACATAAAAATTCCCGGAAACACCAGTAATATATACAGCGACAGCGGAAGAATGAATTACGGGGACGGATTTTCTGATGACGATACCCCTGAATATGTTCCCGTCAGAAGTAAGAGAGAGCCTATGCAGCAGGGCGCCCCTGGCATAAGGGTAAAGAAGAAAAAGGGCAAGGGAAAGGTAGTACTTAAGATATTCATTATCATTCTGATAACCATTTTCCTGACCGCAGGCATCTATCTTGTTCTGGTTCTCGGAAGAATACATTATACAGGTGATAAAATCGACCACAGCATTGCTGAGGACAATGGTATTACCCTGAAGGAATTCAGTAATGTAACAAACATCATGCTTTTTGGTGAGGATAATCACAAGGAAGGCGAAAACGGAAGAGCCGATTCTATGATACTCCTCAGCATCGACAAAACAAACGGTCAGCTGAAACAGACCTCATTCATGAGAGATATATATGTAAATATACCCGGATACGGAGAAAATAAGCTTAATGCTTCATATGCCTTCGGCGGAGCAAAGCTTGCCTGCGAAACTATCGAGCTTAATTTTGGTCTGAAAATTGATGACTATATGATAGTGGATTTCAACAGCTTTATGGATATTGTTGATTCTCTCGGCGGTATCGACCTGGAGCTTACTTACAACGAAATAGCCTATATAAACTGGCAGTCCTATCGCAACAAGCAGACCGATGACGAAGATGAACTTAAAAAGGACGAATACGAATATTATACCGATAAAGACGGCTACAGCGTCGCCCTTGTTCACCTTAACGGAAGACAGGCTCTCTGGTATGCCCGTGACAGAGACAGCGCCGGCTCTGACTTCGACCGCACACAAAGGCAGAGAATAGTTATCAGCACTATATTTGCCAAGCTTAAAGGCTCTGACCCCTTTACCCTGCTTGGAACTGTATTTTCTGTTTCAAAGTACCTTACAACCAACATTAACCCCATCAGTCTGACCGGAAAAGGATTTGAGCTTCTTTTTGCTCTGGGCTATGAAAGATGTGAACACAGACTGCCCTCTGATGACAACTACTATAATGACTACTATGACCACTGCGGTCAGGTGCTTGTAATATCGGACTATGACCTGGAAAAGGAACGCCTTTATTCTTATATCGAAAACAAAAGTGAATGATAATGCATGATATACTGATAAATGACGGAGGTTAACCGAAAATGGCGAATAAAAAGAAGAAGAGTAAATCCGCTGGCAAGCCACAGACTAAAAAAAGTCAGGCTGATAAGAACCGTTCCAGGGCTCAGAATGAAAAAAAGTTTGATACAACCTCAATAGTATTGCTTTCAGTATTCCTTGCAGTTATTGCGGCAGTACTGATACTGGTTTTCGTTTTTGTTCTGCCTCAGGGAGGATCAGAATCTGAGGAATCATCTGCTCAGCAGAATTCCATTACAGCGTCCGATCTGGATCTCCAGAAGGAATATTCAGCTGAAATAAAAATAAAGGGCTACGGCACTATCAGCTTAAAGCTTGAGCCATCCCAGGCTCCTATCACCGTGGCAAACTTTATCAATCTTGCAAATTCAGGCTTCTATGACGGCCTTACCTTCCACAGAATCATTGAAGGCTTTATGATGCAGGGCGGTGATCCCAAGGGTGACGGCTCAGGCGATTCTGAACCCACAATAAAGGGCGAATTCAAAGCAAATGGTGTAGAAAACAGTCTTTCACACACAAGAGGCGCTATTTCAATGGCAAGGCTGAGCTATGATTATAACAGTGCAAGCTCACAGTTTTTCATTGTACAGACTGACAATCATGTAACCTCACTTGACGGTCAGTATGCAGCCTTCGGATATGTTACTGAAGGTATGGAAATAGTTGACAGAATATGCAAGGACGCAAAGCCCACTGACAACAACGGCACAATCGACCGCTTACAGCAGCCTGTAATGGAGTCCGTAAGAGTAACAATCAAATAAACAGGCTTATCAAAGCCGGTGGACCCGGGCGGTTCACCGGCTTTTAAGCACTTTTCCTTAACTATCCCTCTCGCTTCGGCGGCTGCTGAACGCTTTTCTCTGGTGCGAAGCGTAAACTGTGGTTTGTGTTCGTGAGACAATTACTGCCCCCTTTTCTGACTAGCAGCATAAATTTAAGCAAACTTAGCGATTACAGCCGCACCGCGGACAGTAAAATAGTCAGGCGCATTTAGAGCGTAACGTAGTGAAGCAACACCATCGCGTTTAGGCACCGGCGG
>ONDB01000087.1 GCA_900316485.1 uncultured Eubacteriales bacterium | reverse complement strand
CCCTTATGCTCAAGCGATAGCTTTTCAGCATTTTCTATTGCTGTATCAAGGTGAGGTAAAAGAATTTCAAACAGATCATCTCTGTTTTTCTTATACTCTCCAAAACCGGAAAGACACTCAGTAAGCTTGGGAAAATATTCAAAGCGGTGCAGATTGGACTGCAGATAGCTGAAATGAAGCAAAAACCATAATTCAATACATTCATTTGACCATATCGCATGATAAGTAACACCGTCTTTTGTACTATAGTTTTCGCATAGTGTTGCCGTTACATTAAATCTGTCAACCGGAAAATCATCCATATCATAAACGAGCCAGACATGACTGTAACCGTTCGGACTTTTCAGTACAAGATTTCTTGCATATTCAAATAATCCTCTCGTATTCTTTCCCGATCCTATGATTTCCAACTGAATACGGTTCCTTTCATTTCTGTTTATATTCTATTTTAACGCTTCAAAATATTGCGGCTCTGTTTTTGTACCCTCGGTTACTATGAGGTTATAATCTAATGATATTTTCCTCTTTTTACTTTCTCTTTTATCCGGCCACTTCATTTCGCTGTGTTTGGGTGGTTTAAGGCTCATGCTTTTACCTCCCAATCAAGAATTGTTTTCAGATACGGGTCTGCACCATATCGTCCTTCAAGATACTGCTTACTGTATGCGGCAGTATTGTTGATGTGCTTATCATCAACAGTTCTTATATCGTACAGCGAATATATCTCGCTTTCCCTTTTTTCATTAAGTGCTGCAAACCATATCTCGTCTCTTCTGAAAACAGTATTGCTCATGGTTGTAAGATCATGTGAGGTAAACAAAAGCTGTGCTCCGTTTTTGTTGATATCCGGATTTTTGAAAAGGAAAATAATATATCTCAATAGCTTCGGATGCAGCTTTGCATCAAGTTCATCTACGATCATCAAACGACCTTCATTAAGTGCTGTGATCACATACGGCAGAACAGAGAAAAGCTTCTGCGTTCCGGCAGACTCACCGAAAATATTCAGTTCGTAGTTTTTTCCTTCTATTTTGCGGTACAAATACAGTTCCTTATGCTCATCATCATATTTATAATCGCTTATATCAATCCCCATATCGTTCATAAGTCTGAGTATGCTCTTTTTCTGATTCTTACCCGAAGGCAACAACAAACTGTTCTCTGAAGCAAAATCGGCATAATTCTTTAATACGCACGATTCAAACCAACACTGTGCTTCTGTAATTACCGGAATATTATAATTGATTGACAGGAAGGAAAGATATGGCATTTTGGGATTTACTTCTGTGTTAATAGACTTTGATCTCAGACTTGCACCAAGAGTTACATTGCTTCTTTCACGTTCAAAGATCATAGCAGTCTTTTTTCCTGTGTAAGTCTTTTTATAAAGGCACTCGTCAATTATTTCTCCGTTTTGAATTGAAATATAATATCTGAATTCATTTTCGACGGTTCTGAAAAACAGATCAAAAACAGTCGGTGCATCCTCTGATGTATCATCAAAAAGAAACGGCTGACAGCTTATTGGCTGCTGATAGACCTTCATGCGATTTTTATCGAGCTTACAGATAGGATCTACAACAATGGAGATAAGGCTTGCAAGTGCCATTAAAAGATTCGTTTTTCCTCCGCCATTAGGTCCATATATAACGCTGACCGGAAGCAATGAAGATACCTTTTCTCTCCTGATTATAGCATCATCAAATTCAGGTATTGCCGCCGACTGAAAATCCAGAATAGTTTCGTTCTTATATGATTTGAAATTTTGAAAAGAAAATCTGATTATCATTTTAGTCCCTCCTCTGTATTCAGTATATACCAAAACAGCTCATAATACAAGTTTTATATTGGAAATATAAAAAATAATTTTCGAAACGACTATATAAAACAGTAAAATTGTTAATAAGAAAGGACTGATACCATGCCAAAGAAACCAAAAGAAGAAAAAGTCTATATCCCGAAAAGCACCGCAGAGCTGCTGCCCTTTGTCTGCATGGATAAGGGGCTGTTCTATATGTCGGACAAAAGCTATGTCGATATTATGCAGATAGTCACGAAAGACCTTATTTCAGCATCTGAGTCGGAAATAGAATTCGATATGCTTCAATTTGAGAAGTTCTACAAGATGTATGCCGCAGACTGCAAAATAATCGGCATAAACTTTCCGACCGATACCAAACGGCAACAGCAGTATTTTCAGCATAAGATAAACACAACCGATAATCCCTTATTCAAGGAAATCTTGCAGACAAAATACGAGGAGCTTGTAGATGTCAACCTCTACTACACCGACCGTGAGTATTACCTGATGATTTTCTGCCCGACTTATGAAAAGTTTTTTGAAGCGAGGAACACTATCACTGTAACGCTGAAAAATGTCGGGCTTATTTCAGAGATCGACACCGAGAAGAAAATACGGATAATGACAAAGCTTTGTAATAAGGCTACGAGTGTTTACGGATAAAGAAAGAAGGTTCAAAAATGTTCCCAAAAAAGAAAAAACCCTCTGAAACTGAGGAACAATTACAGCAGGATAAGCACCTTATCGCAAAAATACAGCCGCAGGGCGGTATCACCTTTGGTGACGAAAAGCTCATCAAAACCGGTGATGGCTATGAAATTATCCTGCATATCTATAAATACCCGAAATACATAGACAAATTCTGGCTGACGCATATCGTCAATATCGACAATGTAGTTGTCACGATCGACATTGAAACGAAGGATCAGCAGAAGGTCAAGCAGAATATCAACAGTTCTATGTCGGAACAGCGAACCCGTATCATGTATGCCAAGGATATGCAGGAGCGTATCGAAGCAGAGGACGAATTTGCCGACCTTGAAACATTGTACAACGAGGTTTCAAGGATGAATCAGGTAATGAAGCTTATTCATGTCCGGCTGTTCGTTTCCGGCAGGACTGTTGCAGAAGTAGAGAATAATGCTAAAGAGATAATGAATCATCTTGAAAGTAACGGCTATAAATCGGCGGTATTCCTTAACGAATGTCAGCATGAATGGCAGTCGAT
>ONDB01000056.1 GCA_900316485.1 uncultured Eubacteriales bacterium | reverse complement strand
CTCAGTTAACAAGGCGGGCTTTTGTACAACTCATACAATCATTCTCATATTAATATGTTATTCATTCTGACAGTCCTTATTATTTCACCAATTCATGTGAGTTTTATATGACAAATCCTCTTTTGCAAAGCACTGTTTTTCTCTTGAGACAGCTGTAAATATGCGTATTTCCTGCATCTTTTTTATTAAAAACAAAAAAAGGAAACAGCCCTCATGACGAGGCAACTGTTTCCATAAAATACATTTTCAGTAAAGACCGCTCAAAACCGCCGGTTACCCGGGAATCGGGTTAATTGTGACAGAAATATTAATACAGTTGTGAACTCATAAGAGCCTGAATATCTCTGTCCTGAAGATATCTAGCGGCTTTTTCCACCATAGGGTAAGCATAACCGGTATCGGCAGCCCTTTTCAGAAATACTTCTGCATTCTGTTCATCACCCAGCACAGCATAAATAACTCCGGCCTGATAATCCAGAGCAAGAGCCGAAAGCTTTTTCATAACCTTCATTGAGTCAGTCCTGCCCATAAGGCTCAACGTGCTTTCAAGGAATCTCAAAGCCAGCTGCCTGTCCTCATTTCTGAGTCTTTCAACAGGTCTGCTGTAAAATTCCGCTTCCAGAATATTTTGCTCGCTGGTAAGAGCAAGGGTTTCCTTGAGCCTGGGCGTAACAGCAGCATCTCCCGATGCTGTTATCTGAGAAAGAAGCACTCTTTTATCGTTTATATAGCGATCCATTTTTGAAAAATCCTTTTTCAGAATATCAATGGTCATATAGAAATTAGCATACTGAAATCTGCCTACAATATCATCCGGCCGGATCATCTGAGCATATCCGGCGAGAGCCTGTTCTGCCTGCGAAATCCGGCAATAGTATATTAGTATTACTATTTCATTTCCTAAAGTTGTTGTCTTCCATTTTCCCTTTGACTTGTCAATAAGCTTTCTGTTCTCAGCAAAGAATCTTTCCGGATCAGTATTTGCAATATCAATCAGATCAGAATACTTTTTCAGTGACCAGAAAACCACAAGCACTTCAAGCCCGAAACACGCTGCTATCCCAAGCAATTCAAGGTAAAAAGGAATAATATCCATCAGTCCCAGCACAAATACCGCTAAAAGTACCGCAAATACGGCAATTGATGACGCAGCAGTGCTTTTAAAAAGCCAAATCATTCGATTTCCCCTTTCTTATCCTCTGAATCCGCCGTGATTTACATAGTAGACCACAGCAAAAATAATTGCAAGCAGAATTATTGTTGCAATCATGGAGCCGCATCCGCCTCTTCTTCCCGGCGGCGGGGGCGGAGGACCTCCCCGGCCTCCTCTTGGCGGAGGCGGCTCATGCCAGCCGCCGTGTCTTGGCGGAGGCGGTTCATGCCAGCTGTCCCTTCCCCTTGGTGGCTCATGCCAGCCGCTGCCTCTTGGCGAAGGCGGTCTGTTCCATCCGCTGCTTCCGCCTCCGGGCGGAGGTGACGACGGTGCTCTGCCCGGACCCTGACCTCTTCCGCCGTAATGTCTGCCTTCACTCATTTGCTATTCCTCCGTTTCCGTGTGACCAGCTTTAAGCCAGCTCTGAAATATTACGTCTGCTTTTTTGCCGTTTCTGATTATCTCGTCCCTGAGAGCCGCTGTGTCGGGAAATTTCTTTTCCTCTCTGATGAAATCAAGCAGTTTAACGCTTATTTCCTCACCGTAAAGCTCTCTGCCGCGGTAATCCGGCATCCAGGTTTCTATCATTATCCTGTCGGAACCCACCGTAGGCTTTACACCGATATCCGTGACTCCGCAATATTTTTTGCCGTCCACTTCCACATATGAAGCATATGCACCTGCCTTTGGTACCACCAGACCCTCAGGGAATTCCTGATTCAGTGTAGGCGTACCCAGTGTCCTTCCCAGCATCCGTCCGTGAACTACAGGCAGACGGAAGCCGTATTCTCTTCCCAGCATTTCATTTGCCTGCAGGATATCTCCTCTCAGTATGCAGCCCCTTATTCTTGTAGAGCTGACAGGCTCGCCGCCCATAGTAACTCTTGGTCTTGCCAGAACGCTTATTCCAAAGCCCCGGCACATATCCTCAAGCATTTCACCGCTGCCCTTAGCACCTTCTCCGAAATGATAATTGAAGCCGCATGAAATATGCTTTGCATTGAAGCATCCGCATATAACCCGGCTTACAAAGCTTTCAGCAGAAATATGCCTTATGCTGCCGAAATCTATCAGGTACACCCTCTCCACTCCGAGAGAACGCAGTATACCCAGCTTTTCATCAAGAGTTATGATATTATTTGGTTTTTCCCCCCGGAGAACCACCCTCGGACTTTGCATAAGGGTGAATACTGTAGGGACAAGCCCGTGTTCTCTTCCGTTTGCCACAGCCTCTTTTATAACAGCCGCATGTCCCCTGTGGAGACCGTCAAAATATCCCAGTGCAACAGATGACGGCTGTTCACTGCGAATAAGCTCTTTTCTTATTTCCCAGTTCATTATCCAGCACTCCTATCATTCAAAAAAGAGCTTTTTCACACAAAGCTCGTTTTTTTCTGCATTGACCTCCCCGAGTCCAAGGAATTCATCCCCTCCGTACACCCGGTACAGCATAAGATCTTTTCTATCCTTTACTGACCTGAGTCTGTCAAGGTCAAGAGAGCCGCCGTTCATAAAGCGTTTTGCCTGTTTTTCGCTTATATACGCAGACGGGAAGCAGGTAAAAATACTGTCTGTCCTTCTCAGCACCTCTGCTTCACGGCCGTCATTTTTAAGAGCCTCCAGCTCCTTCAGCGTTACCGCATCAGCAAGGGTGAAGCCGCAGGCCTTTGTTCTGCACAGCGCAGTCATTACGCAGCCGCAGCCAAGAGCCTTTCCTATATCATCACATATTACCCTTATGTATGTACCCTTCGAGCAGGAAATCACCAGTCTTCCGCTTTGTGTCTCTTCATCAAAGCTGATAAGCTCAAGCGTATCAATGCATACAGGCCTTGCCTGCCGTTCCACCTCTATGCCCTGCCTTGCAAGGTCATAAAGCCGTACACCGTCCTTTTGTATTGCAGAATACATAGGCGGCACCTGCATTATCTCTCCCCGGAACCGGGGAAGAACAGCTTCGATATCAGCCTCGGTAAAATGACATTCCTGAGTGCTCTGCACTGTTCCCCAGATATCAAGGGTATCCGTAGTTATTCCTAATCTGAAATCAGCCTCGTACCGCTTGTCCGTATCAGGCAGAAGCGACTGAGCCTTTGCCGCCTTTCCCACAAGAACAGGCAGCACGCCTGTGGCCATCGGGTCAAGGGTGCCGCTGTGGCCTATCTTCTTTTCCCTCAGTATCCCTCTGGCAACAGCCACAACATCAAAGGACGTAAAATCACGCTGCTTGTTTATAACTATAATACCGTTCATTTTTCACCCTCAAGGAGCTGCCTGCATACGCAAAGCATATCCTCCCTTGCCTGGGATAATTCCTTTTTGATACTGCATCCGGCAGCAGCCCTGTGTCCGCCGCCTCCGAAATTCCCGCAGATAACGGATGCATCTATATCATCACTGGTGCGAACGGAAAATCTGAATTCTCCGCCGGGTTTTTCACGCATGGTTATTCCTATCTTCACGCCCTGTATCCGTCTGGGAATGCTTGCAATTCCGTCGGTATCGCTTTCCCTGGCGCCGCTTTCCTCCATCATTTTCCTGGTTATATTGATGATAGCCAGCTGACCGCCGCAGTGGAATTCAAGGCTTTCGAGAACCATTTTTTCAAGCAGTATCTTGCTTCTTGATTTGCTGTCAAACATAAGATGACATATAAATGCGCTCTGGGCGCCATGCTCCATAAGCTCAGCTGCTGCCCTGTGAGTAGCCGGTGATACGCTGGAATATTTAAAGCAGCCGGTATCAGTGCAGATACCTGTAAAAACAGCATCAGCTATGCCGCTGTCAATATCGGTTCCCATAACATCAAAAAGATATTTGATTATCTCAGCGCATGAGGACACCCTGCCGTCAACGTAACCAACCGCAGCAAAGCCGTTGTTGGAGCCGTGGTGATCTATACAAAGGTCTATCCTGTCAGAATATTCTGCAGCCTTTCCGCTGAGAAGATTGGTTGTTGCAAGGTCTACCGAGATAATAAATTCAGGCTCGAATCCCTCATTGGGAGCAAGATCTGTAAAATAGCTGTACATTTCAGGTATTTCATCGCCGCAGAGTGTATCAGCCTTCTTGCCCATTTTTCTCAGGGCCATGCAAAGCGCATATGCACTGCCTATTGCGTCACCGTCAGGTGACTTATGCATAAGTATCAGATAATTGTCATGCTCCCGCAGTATTTCTGCGATCTGCTCAAGTGTTATCGGCTTCATCGCTTTCCTCCTCCGGCTTCAGGTCAATATCCATCAGTATTCTTGAAATATTGGCACTGTATTCTATAGAATCAGTTGCTTCAAATGCAAGTGCCGGCGCATATCTGAGCTTAAGCCTTGCTCCCAGCTCCCGTCTGATATAGCCCTGTGCTTTTTTAAGCGCACCTGCTGCTGTCTTTGCAGTATCCAGTCCGTTCATTGAGCTGATATATACCCTGCAGAATGAAAGGTCGTGCGCCATATCGCAGCGCACAATGCTGAGTATGCCGTCATGCAGTCTGGGATCCTTCATTTCCCTGATAATGGCTGCAAGCTCTCTCTGTATATCCTCGGACATCCTGTCCGCTCTGTGATTTGCCATATTATTTCTCCTGTTCTGTAAAAAAATGTAATCAGTTTCTCATATCTGTCTGAGAGTCCTTACTCTCTTGTAATATTCTGCGGCATTCAGCTCCGAGCCGCTCATAAGACGGTTCCTTGCAAAATCGCATACATACACCTCTCTGCCGTCTATAAGAACAGCCTCTCCATCAGAGGTATCGATCCATTCACCGCCGATATTTGCAATTATAAGGAATCCAAGGTATGCTCCCGATTTTTTAGCGATATCATTATTTTTATCAAAAAGGTTGCGGTTTATGATACCGCGGCTGAGAGCGTCCATTACCTCGTCATATATTTCAACGCATTTTTCGTCCGAGCTGAGAGATATTCCCAGTGTCTTCTGTATAAGTGATATAAAATCCAGTGCATTGCCCAGCATAACAAGCTCAAATGTCACCAGGTCTGTATTGCCGTTTTTTATCATATCATACTGTTTCTGATAATACTCCTCCAGTACCGGAATAGCCGAATGATAGCTGAAGCCTCTGCCGCATTCCGTTTCAAGTCTTTTCATTGCTGCCACACTCCTCCGCTTATTAAGTCTGCATCAGCCCGTACAGATCACAACCGGAACAAACAATAATTCACATAAGGCTGATACTCAGTTTTATAATAGCACATTTTACTCTGTTTTAACAGTACTATTTTAATGAAACAGTCAATAAATCCAAAAATACCGGACATTTTTACCAAATAATACA
Organism: uncultured Eubacteriales bacterium; assembly: GCA_900316485.1. Taxonomy (GTDB): domain Bacteria; phylum Bacillota; class Clostridia; order Oscillospirales; family Acutalibacteraceae; genus UBA1213. Next base: position 1,135 of record ONDB01000056.1, on the reverse strand, counting down.
TTACTTTTTGAATAATGCCCCAATCGCCGGTATAATCCTGATTAATGCAGCAGTCCCTGTATGAGACGGCGGCATTTACAAAGCGGATGTCAGTAAAACAAACCGGAGCTGTTTTTTTGATCTGACAATTGAATAAGGTAAAAAAATATGATATAATAGTCCAGGCTTGTTCAGTAAGATCATTTACAACCGGCAAATTTTTTCAAAGGAGCAATAAAAATGGACATAGTATGTTTGGATCTTGAGGGCGTTCTCGTGCCCGAAATATGGATAGCTTTTTCTCAGGCAAGCGGTATTCCCGAGCTTAAAAGAACAACCCGTGATGAGCCTGATTATGATAAGCTTATGAACTGGAGACTGGGCATCCTCAAGGAGCACGGTCTGGGACTCAAGGAGATACAGGACACTATTGCAAAGATAGACCCTATCCCCGGCGCCAGAGAATTCCTTGATGAGCTTCGCAGCCTTACACAGGTTATCATTATCAGCGATACCTTTACTCAGTTTGCAAAGCCTCTTATGCAGAAATTAGGCTGGCCTACAATTTTCTGCAATTCTCTTGAGGTAGCAGAAAACGGCGAAATCACCGGCTTCAGAATGAGAATAGAAAACTCAAAATATACAACAGTCAAGGCTCTGCAGTCTATCGGCTACAATACTATTGCCAGCGGTGACAGCTACAATGACCTTGGCATGATAAAGGCAAGCAAGGCAGGCTTCCTTTTCAAGAGCACAGACCAGATTAAGGCAGACAATCCGGAGTTACCTGCTTTTGAAACATACGACGAGCTTCTGGCAGCCATCAAGGAAAAGCTTGACTGACCCACCGCCGCAATACATAAAGAAATTTCTACCGCCGCAAATTACATTCTTTTGCGGCGGTATTCTTTTGCGCAATAAAAAATCCTGCCACTGACGTGACAGGGTTTTCACTCCAGCAGGTAACGGGAATCGAACCCGCCCACTCAGCTTGGGAAGCTGATGTACTACCTCTATACTATACCTGCATATTTATTATTATACTACTTTTCCAAAAATATTGCAACCACCGGCGAGCTGCCGGTGCCATAACGCGCCAGCGTGACGCTGGACCCATAACGCGCCAGCGTGACGCTGGACCCATAACGCGATGGTG
>ONDB01000042.1 GCA_900316485.1 uncultured Eubacteriales bacterium | reverse complement strand
CATCAACAGATACAAACATAACCAAATGAAAAAAGGCTTGAAAACAAGCGGTTTACGCTGATTTCAAGTCTTTCTTTTGTATCAATCCCGCTACTGTTTTATCATGAAGGCTTTTATTAGTACATAATCAAACTCATCAGGCTTTCAGGTCAACTTAAAACCAACATATAGAAAAAATGTCAGTATTTACTCAGTAGAAGAAATAATCTATTTCTTTTGGTTTTATAGAAAAATACAATAGCGCAACAAATGAAATATTCCCCAAAAAAGATGATCGTCAATATTACCTAACCGAAAACGAGCATTCTTCTTGAAACTCCCCTGATGAGATTGATACAAAATCAAGCGGCATAATTGAACAATAAAAAAAGCTCGGAAAACGATCCCTCTGATGTTGAAGTTAGAATGTGTCCCGGCTATACAATTATTATAGGGAGGTGTATCCATTGAGTGTTGAGATGGATGTAATTCGGAAAGCTATGTTCCTATTGTTGGACAATATATATCCGGAACTGGATCTTCTTAAACTTGGTCGATATACAGTAGAAGATATTATTGATCAAGTGATAATGCTGTATATAATTAAAGACTACCAGCTTCATGCAGAGCGCAAATCAATACGGCAGCACCGTTATAAAAATGGAATGGTAACCCAGTATGACGATGCATCGTCTGCACAAAGATACAATCGTTTGATTGAAAAAACTGAATACTATAAACAGTATAATCGTGAGCAACTGTGGAAATCGGTAGGTATTCACAGAATCGAATTATCACATAATGATATGAGCGGAGCGAGTAACTGGCAAAATGCATATTCATTAACTGATACCGAGTTTCATGAGTTAACCATGCAGGACGAATGCAAATTGCTCAAAAAAATCTTTGAACATAAAATCTCATCAAAAAACAGTGTTCCAAATCCAATGTTCAAAGAATTATTTGCAATTTATGAAGCGAAATTGGACGAGTTGTTTTCCAGTATGGATATGAGCGTGCCTGAATCAGTAATCGCTAAGACTTCAGAGTTATTCAATCTTCAGTGGAAGTACAATATAGAACTATTCTATCAAATTACATTGGATGCGGAAAAATATGTTTTTCAAATAGAAATACCATATCAGAGAATAGCTTTCTTGTGCTGCCAAGTACCAGTAATACCGGCAACTGACTGGTTACCATTAGAAATTCGTGGAGCGGAAAACAGAATGCTAATGAAACGTGATTCATACTGTCGGGATATTTTTGAGTTATCCGATGAAGAATGGGCATTTCAAATGGATATTATCTGGGACACATGCCGATTAACTGAAATACTGAATCAAAATGATGGTGGGACAGCATTTATTCCATATATTCATAAGCTTGATCCTTCTGAGAAAGCTGATTTTACAAAAGAAAGATATTGGCTTTGGGATAAGAAACAACATTTTGACTGGACAAACCGTAAGAGAATACAGTTTATGAGAGACCTGTATGAAAACCTCACAGTAGAAATACCGCGAATGAAATTGAAAAACTCGTGATTTTCGTTAAAGTGACATACGTCTTCCTATGAATTATAATATTAGTACCGGCGAAAGCCGGAATACGACGTGCTTCACGCGGCAGATAGCTGCGGATGCGAAAGGAAGGTCCTTATGTATCAGAATCAGGTGTATATCCCTACAACAAAGACGGAGATCCTTCGGTCCATGGATTTAAAGCCCTCAGCAGGATGGTTTCTGTTAGCTGCAGGATTGTTTCTTCTTCCATGCGTCCCTGACTTTATTTGTCGACTCATTGATCTCCCAAATCAGGTTATGTCGAACGGTTACAGTTGTAGCGTTAAGAAGGGTGACTTCGAATTGAAATTCGGCAAAAACGCCTTTAACTCTGCCGAAGAAGAGTCAGACTTACAAAATTATGGTAAGTAGAAAGAAGAATGGTCTGATAGCAAAACCTGTCAGTGGTTTCCTTGACGGTGAAGTCTGTGACAGGCTGACTATGAACGAGGGTATTCTATGCATTCCTACGTATATGACAATTTGTTTGTGAAAACAGCCGCCCGGACTTTCACCCGGACGGCTTTCCTTATGCTCCTATATGTAATCTTTCTGCAATATCCTTGATCGCCATAATAAAGCTGTGTTCTTCTGTCAATGTTATCTGCGAAGGGTCGCCCTCTCTTATCCTGAGTGTGCGGCGTATTTCCTTGGGTATGACCACTCTGCCCAGGTCGTCTATACGTCTTACTATTCCTGTTGCGCGCATAGCATTAATCTCCTTTAATACAAATTTATTCAAAATTATTATTTGTATTTTTTGGGTCAATATACCGGAAATAATAATGAAGTAAGTAAATAAATAATAAGCTTAATCACCAGGTCAGATAATTAAGTTTCAGGAGGTAATGCGGAATGTACCGTCACCTGTTCAAAGATACAGCTGATGGGTATGTCATTCGGAAAAAAGAAGGCAATTGCTTCTGTTAATGTTCAGGGAGATTGCCGAGCTGTTCTCCGCCTTTTGAAATACATGACACCATTTTCAATATTATTGTACCGTAAAATAACCCGAGCAACAGCTGACACTTGTTTTAAAGAAAGTATCTTTGTTTTTCATGTGACGAACAAAGGGGCTGTCGCAGTAAAAAAGTCGATGAGCCAGAATATTCATCGACTTTTTTATATTCTGTAATCAGGAATGAAGTGTTTCTTCTTGATCCTGGCAATGGAATGACCCGGAAAAAGGGGTTCAGTCAAAGAGATTTCATCTCATGATGCATAATCCGACCATGCTCCTGCAGGATACCTATACTTTACCTTTTCCTTTCCCTTGCCCTGCTTTGCCGGCTGGGTCATATCTATCTTATATACATGACCAGGATTAACATTTCTATCGTATGTAATATCATCTGTCTGATAGGCTTCGTTTCCTTCTGCCATTTCATCGTCACCCACGCCGTTGTCAAATATTATTCCTACGGCTCCGCCGGGTGCGACTACTCTGTAAATATCAGTATCGCCCATTTTTTCCATCTCGATACCCGGCCATTTGTGGTCATAGTATTCATTAGTGGTAATATTTGTTGTAGAAGCACCGTAGGGTCCCCACCAATATGCACATACCTTATCCCACTTTGTTTCGCTGTTATCATAGTAAACGTAATCCTTATCAGTGGGTTCTCTTTCTACGAAGCTTGTTTCCTCCTGATATTTTTTCAGCAATTCATTTACTTGATCCGGTACATTAACTACCGCGCCGTTCTCAAGAGCTGAAACCTTTCGTTCAAACACAGCCTGAAGGAATTCCGGGAAAATATTCTGCCAATATACACTCATATGCTCACCGGGCTGATATACATTGCAGACTATCATCAAAAAATTCCGCATATCCTTTTTCCGGTTCGGGCATAAAAAAGCAGTAGCTGAAATCCGAGTCCATTTTTGCATTAAGCATTCCGTCGTCGAAGCTTGCTCTTGCATAATAGTGATAGTCGTTTTTTTCTCTAAGCTCCCCCGGCGCTCTGCCGTCATCTGCAAAGCCTTTTTTGGCAGTATCAAGTCCCGAAAAGCCGAGGGTGGTTTTCCATACGAACGAAAACAATCTACCAAAGCCATCTTTTCGTCCCATTTCAACGATTTCATCAATAAGCGCATCCTCAAGTGAACACATCTGGGATTGCTCATAAAGCATATTGATAGTTATTCCCAGAGCCCCTGCAATCTCCGGCAGTAATTCTGCATCAGGTGTGCCTCCCCTTTCCCATTTGGAAACCGCCTGAGTGGTAACGCCTATCATTTCGCCCAGTTCTTCCTGGGTAATACCTTTTTTCAAACGATATTTTTTTATCTGCTCACCTATCATTCACGGTACCTCTTTCCGCATTTCTTTTTCTGATTTAGGTATGGTTATTGTTACAGTTGTTCCTTCCTCGGTGCTTTCAAAGATAAGATCACCGCCGCATAATGCTTTAAGCCTTGAACGGACATTTTTCATTCCGACACTCTGCCGGTCCTTCTGCTGTAAGGTTATAATAATATCTCCTTTAAAAACTGTATGATACTGATATTAAGATCAACGATATATTCTATGATATCATATAACGGGATGTAAAAGTGAAACAATAATTATGATTTATTACAGTTTTGGAAAAATCAGCGTAATAACCAAATACGGCATTCATAATTAAGCGATATTTACAGCGTCATATAACTTTGCTGTTCTTAAAAAATAAAGCACCGCGGAACTGCCGGTCATTCGCAAATTCAGAATATGTCTGATTTTTTGCGAAATATAGACTGCTTATCATGCTAATATGCTTGACATAAATTCCGATAATTAATATAATAGTAGTTATCGGAATTTATTTCTATAATAATGCAAAGGCGGTATTTATTATGGCTGAAAAAGTAACAAAGATCAAACTTACCTTAGAGGGTAAAAAAAGATATGAAGCAGAGCTTAATGAGCTTAAAACCGTTAAAAGAAAGGAAATTGCAGAAAACCTCCAGTCTGCAAGAGCACAGGGCGACCTTTCTGAAAACAGCGAATATGATGAAGCAAAAAATGACCAGGCTAAACTTGAGGCAAGGATCAAAGAGCTTGAAACCGTACTCAGAAACGTGGAGGTAATTGACGAAAGCGAAATGAGCCTTGACAAGGTTCATATCGGATCAACTGTAAAGGTACATGACAGAGAATTTGACGAGGATGTGGTTTTCCAGATCGTTGGCTCCAGTGAAGCGGATCCCTTCAACGGAAAAATCTCCGATGAATCTCCTGTCGGCACCGCTCTCCTGGAGAAATCAGTAGGCGAGATCGTAAAGGTTGAAACTCCCGGCGGAGAATCTGAGTTTGTTATTCTTGAGATCTCTATGTAATTGAAAGAAAGGAAAAGGAATATGGCTGACATTAATCAGATCCAGATTTCAAGCGATCCGGTAAAGGCTCGCTATGACAAGCTGGAGATTCTAAGAAGTATTGGCAGAGATCCTTTTGAGATCACTGTTTCAGAGCGTGATACCATGTGCTCGGACATTTCAGGGCACTTTGAGGAGTTTGAAAACAAAACCGTTATCATTGCCGGACGTATTATGTCAAAGCGTGTGAAGGGTAAGGTTGCATTCCTTGATATCCATGACAAAAGCGGCAAGGTTCAGGTATTTGCAAAACGAGATGATCTGGGCGAAGAAGAATATGCTCTCCTCAAGCGCTGGGATGTGGGTGATATCACCGAAATAAAGGGCTTTGTCTTCAAAACTCAGACAGGAGAGGTAAGCGTACATGCCCAGCAGGTAAAGCTGCTTTCAAAGTCACTACTTCCCCTCCCTGAAAAATTTCACGGGCTTACAGATACTGATACCCGTTATCGTCAGAGATATGTTGACCTTATCATGAATGACGAGGTCAAGGATACATTCATCAAAAGAAGCAAAATTATCAGCACTATCCGTAAATATCTTGATTCACAGGGCTTTATGGAAGTAGAGACTCCTATGCTGGTTTCTAATGCCGGTGGAGCTGCTGCCAGACCTTTTGAAACTCATTTCAATGCCCTTGACGAAGATCTGAAGCTCAGAATTTCTCTTGAGCTTTATCTAAAAAGACTTATTGTCGGCGGACTTGAGCGTGTATACGAAATAGGCAGAGTTTTCAGAAACGAGGGTCTTGACACAAGACACAACCCAGAGTTTACCCTCATGGAGCTTTATCAGGCATATACCGATTATCACGGAATGATGGATCTGACAGAGAACCTTTACCGCTATGTAGCCCAGGAGGTTCTCGGCACTACAAGGATCACATACAACGGAATTGAAATAGATCTGGGCAAACCTTTTGAGCGCATCACAATGGTAGATGCTGTCAAGAAATATGCCGGTGTTGATTTCAATGAAATAAAGGATCTCGAAGCTGCACGCAAGGCTGCAGATGAAAAGGGAGTTGAATATGAGCCGCACCACAAGAAGGGCGATATTCTGAATCTCTTCTTTGAGGCATTTGTTGAAGAACACCTTATACAGCCCACCTTTCTTATGGATCATCCGATTGAGATATCACCGCTTACAAAGAAAAAACCGGAGAATCCTGAATATGTTGAGCGTTTTGAGTTCTTCATGAACGGCTGGGAAATGGCAAATGCATATAGCGAGCTTAATGACCCCATTGATCAGCGCGAACGTTTCAAGGCACAGGAAGAACTGCTTGCTCAGGGCGACGAAGAAGCCAACCGCACAGACGAAGACTTCCTCAATGCACTGGAGATAGGCATGCCCCCTACAGGCGGCATTGGTTTTGGCATAGACAGAATGTGTATGCTCCTTACCGACTCACCGGCTATCAGAGATGTGCTTCTTTTCCCGACAATGAAAAGT
>ONDB01000016.1 GCA_900316485.1 uncultured Eubacteriales bacterium | reverse complement strand
TATTTAATTCCGCTTTTTGCACTGCTGCCATTTGAAAAGGCAGGCGAAACTTTTTAAATGCGACAGCCCCTTTGTGTAATACTGATTTTACAGCTCATATAAAAACAAAAAACAGCCGACGTGCGGCTGTTTCATTTCTTAAGGGTGAAAGAAAAATTATTGAATCGAGCTGTCAAGATAATGCTCGAGCTCTTCCTCATCTCTCCTCTGCTTCTCCTTGAAGATGAGAAACGCAGTTACCGCAGCAGTAATAGCTGCAATTCCACCGATAACAGAAATAAGAACTGTAAAAAGTGATTTGCTCATTTGGTTGACCTCCTTATAGAAATCCTAAATCCGGCACGTGAGCACTTTCCGATAGAACCATTTCTGCTGATTCAGAAAAAGGCAGCTGATAAGTCAGCTTTCGGGAAACTCATAACGAGCGGATACATCAGTTTAGGTCTAGTATAAAGCTTTTTAACAAAAAAGTCAATATTTTTATTAAAAATTGTACAATATTTATGCATTTGACGAAAAAATAAAAAGCAGAACCACGTTCTGCTTTTTTTACGGAAATATTTAGGATGCTTCCTTGAAAAGCTCTGATACAGGCTCAGGCACCTGCATTAAGCTTGCGGGCAAGAGAAGACTTTCTTCTGGAAGCAGTATTCTTCTTGATAATACCCTTTGCAGCCGCCTTGTCTATCTTTTTGATAGCAACGCGAACAGCCTGCTCCTTATCAGCAGCATTGTTCTCGATAGCAGCATTAGCCTTTTTGATATCGGTTTTCATAGCGCTTGTAAAAGTCTTGTTGTTAGCAGCCTTTGCAGCAGTAACCTTTACACGCTTTTTAGCTGATTTGATGTTTGGCATAGTTACACCTCCTTGCGCATTAATTGCGTACAGTTTATATTATCATTTATTTTAATAAAATGCAATAGTTTTTTGAAAATTATTTTTTTAATTATTAAATAATATAAAATTTTGTTAATTAAGGAGCTGGTTTGTATGGTTTTTATATGGATTTTTTCCGAATAATATGTTAGAATACAAATTGGTGGTCTTTTCGCAAGGCTGTGAAGGGATTATACAGCTCCGCTGCTTTTCTTTGGAATATACGGAGCTTATAAAATAATCAGGGGGTACGGCAAGTGAAGCAAAAAACACTTAGAAATTTGAAGAAAAACCTTTGCCTTCAGACATTCCTGTGGGGTATGGGGCTTTCCTTCCTGTTTTTTATACCATGGATAATTTTTAATCATGGTTATTTTTTCTTTTACGGAGATTTTAATGTACAACAGATACCATTTTATCAGATGATACACGATAGTGTACAAAATGGTAATATAGGATGGAGCTATACAACTGATCTGGGAGCAAATATTATCGGATCATATAGCTTTTATATGATAGGCAGTCCGTTTTTCTGGCTGACTATGCTATTCCCGAGTGATGCGGTACCGTATATGATGGCGCCTATGCTCATGATAAAATTCGGATTGTCTGCAATGTGTGCATATCTGTTTCTCAGACGTTATGTCCGTGAACAGCACTATGCAATGTTCGGAGCGCTTATTTATGCATTTTCCGGATTCGGTATTTATAATATTTTCTTCAATCATTTTCACGAGGCAATGATAACCTTCCCGCTGATGCTTGCAGCTATTGATATGTACATATACGACAACCGCAAGGGCGTTGTAGGTGCTTCCGTGTTTCTTGCAGCAGCAGTAAACTACTATTTCTTTGCCGGACAGGCAGTGTTTATATTCGTTTACTGGTGTTTCAGAATGGCTACCAGAAGCTATAGAATGAAGCTTCTTGATTTTATCAGATTTGCATTTGAATTACTTGTAGGCTTCCTTGCTGCAGGTATTGTTATTGTTCCGTCGATTTTTGCGGTATTGCAGAATTCCCGGGTTAACAATTTCCCTCATGGCTGGGATGCTGTGGTATATTCAAGCAGTCAAAGATATATGCATATCATTGAATCATTCTTCTTCCCGCCGGATATGCCTGCATATGCTAATTTTACACCGGATTCAAATGCTAAATGGGCAAGTGTAGCTGGTTGGCTGCCACTATTTAGTATGGTAGGTGTATTTGCCTTTAAGAACCTGAAAACTCAGAAATGGCTCAGAAAGTTTATTCCTATCCTGTTTATAACAGCATTGGTTCCGATATTCAACTGTTCTTTCCAGCTTTTTAATTCATCCTATTATGCAAGATGGTATTATATGCTTACTCTGATGCTTTCACTTGCTACAATACTTTGTCTTGACAGTGAGGATGTTGATCTGAAGCCCGCTTTGCTCAAGACAGGATTGATAACAGTGACGATAGCAGCGTTGATCGGACTGATTCCTGAGGATTCATGGAATGACTCAAACAGTAAACACGAGCTTGGACTTGAAAAATACAGCGACAGATTCTGGGTATGGGTTGGTCTTGCATTTATCAGCCTTGCAGCCTTTGCGATTGTACTTTGTCTGAGAAAAAATAAAAAGCTTTTTATTAGAGTAACCGCAATCGTACTTTCAGTTGTTATAGTTGGCTATGCGAACGTTCTGATCGGTGTTGGTGTAGTTAATGCATCCTACAAATATGATTTTATTCATGGCGAAGCACTGAGCTGTAAGGGCGTTTTTGAAAAAGATCTTAAGGATCTTCATAATGTCCGTTCGGATTTCTATGAGGATATGGATAACATGGGAATGTTCTGGCAGATACCCACAATTCAGGCGTTCCAGAGTGTTGTTCCCGGATCTGTAATGGATTTCTACAAAACAACTGGCACAGAGAGAAGTGTTGCATCCCGTCCGGAAACAAAGGTATACGGTCTGAGAAGCCTTCTTTCAGTAAAATATCTTTTCGATTACACAAAGGATAGTAAATCCTTCAGGGTATCAAATAAAACAAATGAAATGCCTGGCTGGGAATTCCTGATGTCAAAGAAGAATTATCGTGTATACGAGAATAAGTACTATATTCCCTATGGTTTCACATATGATGAATATATCACAACTCAGGAATACGATGATGCCTCAGAATCAGACAGACATCTTCTCCTTCTTAAGGCTATGGTACTTACAGAAGACCAGGCAAAGACTTATCAGGGTCTGCTGAAACACCATAAAGACATGAAGGATTATGAGTATACAGAGGAAGAGTATTTCAAGGATTGTACGAATAGAAGAAAGAACGTTTGCTCAGAAGTGAATTTTGAGAATAATAAAGTTACAGCTAAATTTACCGCAGGCAATAAATCGGAGCTTGTGTTCTTCAGCATTCCCTATGAAGGCGGCTGGACAGCAGAGGTAAACGGTGAGCCGGCTACTATTGAAAGAGTAAATGTGGGATTCATGGCTGTAAAGGTACCTGCAAAAAAAACATCTGAGATAGTGTTCAGGTATTCAACACCCGGACTCGGACTCGGAGTAATGGTATCCGGCAGCGGTATACTGCTTTATATAGTTTACATGTTCATCTGGAAAGAGCCCAGAAGGAAAAGAAGCGTTTATATGGCATATCTTGAGGATGATGAAAATGCCGATCATTCCGACGACCTGATTGATCCCTCAAGCGAGGATGAGTATGTAATTGAAGAATCTGAACCGGAAGAAGCATCAGAACCGGAATTTACCGAGGTTTTATATGAAGAAAAAGATTCTGACAAAAAGCAGAAGGAGGTTCCGGAGGAAACTGATAACAAATCAGCAGAAAAAGAGCCTGTAACTGAGCAGGATAAAAAAACAGAAGTTCAGGAAACCGAAATCAAGCAGAATACAAAACCGGACAATGAAAAAACGGAAGCTAAACAGGGTAATAAACCTGAAAAAACCAAAGAAACAGGTTCAAAACCCAAACGCAGCAAAATAAAATAATTTTGCAAAAAAATAAGAGAATCGCTGGTATCAGGGACTTTCGTCTGATTCCCAGCGGTTCTTTCTTTTTATATAATTAACAAAGCAGGATTATAAAAATACATATTCCGGAATGATATACTGTGTAGCAACCGCCCCTATACGATTTCTGCGGCGGTTGAATGTGGGGAGGAGATGTGGTATAATGTGTAAAAAGGGCTAATGGAGGATTTATGAAAAACTATCTTGTTTGTTATTATATTTTGCAGCAATGTCTGTATGAAAGTCTTGAGGATAACCTGGCTGCTTTGCTTGGGAAGATATCTCCGGAATTGTGGGAGAACGGCAAAGTCATTGATCCAGATATTTTCCGAGAATGGAACAGCGTTCTTGATATAGATAATATGACTGTAAAGCAGCTTCAGGAAAAACTTGCGGAAAAGCTTGATACACTTGGCACAGGATTTGAAAAGACAATATCAATAGTCAAAGAAAGCAGCTTTGAATATTTCCTTTCTCAGGCAAAGGAAAGAATGTATGAATACCTTTGTGACAACGATATGAAAACTGTGCTACTTCCCCCGTGGGAAGCAATGATGAAAAAGATGGTCTGGCAGCAGATGGGCACAATAAAAGGAAAAAGGATTCTTGATTTCGGCAGCGGAACAGGAATTACTTCTGAGCATTTTGCCGGAGAAAATGATGTTACTGCAATAGAGCCGTCAAAAGAAAGCGTGGAAAACAGATGGAAGGATAAACCCTATAGTCAGTTGTGTGGAAGTATTGAGCTTTTGAAGGATATTCAGGATGAAAGCTTTGATATTATAATCTGCCATAATGTGCTTGAATACGCAGAAGAAAGAGAACAGATTGTCAGAGAATTTGCAAGATTACTAAAATCAGATGGATATATTTCCATAGTAAAACATAATCGTGCAGGCCGTGTTATGCAGATGGCTGTACTTCTTGATGATTATGATAAAGCGGAAGCTTTGCTTGATGGTAAAAACAGCACTGCTTCTGCCTATGGTGAAATAAAATATTATGAGGACAATGATATCGAAAAGTGGTGTGATAAACTTGAAATACAGAAAATCCAGGGGATGAGGACATTCTGGGATCTTCAGCAGAATCAGCAGCTTCATAAGGATATTTTCTGGCAGGACAGGATGATAAAACTTGAAATGCGTGTAAGTGAGCTTGACCCTTACAGACAGACCGCATTTTTTCATCATCTGACAGTCAGACTAAAATAAAATACAGTTTCAGGAGGAACAAAGGATGTTATTTATCGAATACCCTAAATGCAGTACTTGTAAGAAAGCCAGAAAATGGCTTGATGAGCATGGAATAGAATATACTGACAGACATATAAAGGACGAGAATCCCACGTATGAAGAATTGAAGCAATGGCAAAATGAAAGCGGATTGCCTTTGAAAAAGTTTTTCAATACAAGCGGAATGCTTTATCGTGAAATGCAGCTTAAAGACAAGCTGCCTGAAATGAGCCAGGATGAAATGCTCAGACTTCTTGCTACAGACGGAATGCTTGTCAAGCGCCCGATAATAGTTGACGGCAGCACCGTACTTACAGGCTTCAAGGAATCCGAGTGGGAAGAAAAACTTCTTAATAATGGCTGATTAAAGCCTGTGTCCGCAATATACCGAGTGAATGAATACGGAGATCAGATAATATGGATTTTTTACCCATCAGTCGAGAGGATATGGAAAAAAGAGGGTGGGATCAGGTTGATTTTACCTATGTGATCGGTGACGCATATGTAGACCATCCTTCCTTCGGACCAGCAATAATAAGCCGTGTACTTGAGGCGGCAGGTTATAGAGTGGGGATTATTTCCCAGCCGGATTGGAAGGATCCTTGCAGCATAAATGTTTTTGGTGAACCAAGACTTGGTTTTCTTGTCAGTGCGGGAAATATGGATTCTATGGTAAATCATTATTCCGTGTCAAAGAAAAGACGCTCAAAGGATTTTTTTACACCGGGAGGAGTAATGGGCAAACGCCCGGATCATGCAATAGTCGTTTACGGAAATCTTATCCGTCGGACATATAAAAATAAGCCTGTTATCATCGGAGGAATAGAAGCGAGTCTTCGCAGGATGGCTCATTATGATTACTGGGATGACTGCCTGAAAAGATCAGTTCTGCTGGACTCTCAGGCGGATATCCTTTCGTATGGTATGGGTGAGAGGTCTGTTGTTGAGATTGCAGACGCTCTGAACAGTGGAATACCGGTTGAAGAGATCACCTTTGTAAAAGGAACGGTATATAAAACAAAAACACTTGAAAACCTTTATGACCATATAGATCTTCCATCATATAACGACCTTTTGTCGGATAAGCCGAATTATGCAAGAAGCTTTTACATACAATATTGTAATACAGACGCTTTTTCCGGAAAGTGTCTTGCAGAGCCGTATCCGGATGGCATTTTTATTGTACAGAATCCTATGTCGCCGCCGCTTTCAATGGATGAGATGGATAGGGTGTATGCACTGCCTTTCATGAGAACTTATCATCCGGTGTATGAAAAATCCGGAGGTATAGATGCAATAAAGGAAGTAAAATTCAGCCTGATCAGCAACCGTGGATGTTACGGCGGGTGCAATTTCTGTGCTCTTACATTCCATCAGGGCAGAATAATTCAAGCGAGAAGCCATGAATCCATTATCTCTGAAGCAAAAACAATTATTAAAGATCCGGAATTCAAGGGCTATATACATGATGTTGGAGGCCCCACAGCAAACTTCCGCAAGCCTGCATGCAAAAAGCAGATGAAATATGGCGTATGTACAAACCGTCAGTGTCTTTTCCCTAAACCATGTAAGAATCTTGAAGTGGATCACAGCGATTATCTTGATCTTCTGCGCAAACTCAGGGCACTGCCTGGGGTAAAAAAGGTCTTTATCCGATCAGGAATCAGATTTGACTATGTAATGGCAGATCCTGATGATACATTTTTCAGAGAAATGTGTGAGCATCATATCAGCGGTCAGCTGAAAGTTGCTCCCGAGCATATTTCAGATAATGTTCTGAAGAGCCTTGGCAAACCTGAAAACAGTGTTTATCGTGCATTCTGCAAAAAGTATGCTGCAATAAATAAAAAACTTGGCAAGCCTCAGTATCTTGTTCCTTATCTTATGTCTTCACATCCGGGTTCTACGCTCAAAGAAGCAATAGATCTTGCCGAATATCTCAGGGATAATCATTTAAGTCCTGAGCAGGTTCAGGATTTCTATCCGACACCGTCAACAATATCCACTTGTATGTACTATACAGGTGTTGACCCCAGGACTATGAAGCCGATTTATGTTGAGCACGACCCACATAAAAAAGCAATGCAAAGGGCTCTTATACAGTATAAGAACCCCAAAAATTACGAGCTTGTACATGAGGCACTGGAGCTTGCACACAGAACTGATCTCATAGGATTTGATAAAAAATGTCTTATTCACCCTCGGAACAGCGGTGACAGTTCATTCCGTAAGAAAGACAGGATAATAAGCAAAAAACCTGCTACACAGGCCGAAAAAAAATATGGTATTTCCTTTGATAAATATGACAGCATACAGAAGGATGCCAAGGAAAAAGCGAGGCAGAATAAAGTCCGCCGCCGTAAGTGAAAACAGGCAAAAAGTTTCACAAAAGACAATTTGTTATACAGAATTACCTGATGTGTAAAACGAAAAGTTCTCACTAATATCAGTTTGTAAATAGATCGTGTACAATTATTATCAAATTGTAAATTCGGTAGTTTTGATATCGATATTTATTGATTTTTTGGGGGAAATATGGTAATATAATCACAGTACGATTGATATCGACAAAGTTTTAACGATCCTGTCCGAAGGCCTGATATCGGGTCAGACGCAAAGAATTAATCGAACATAAAGCAAAGGTTAACGGTTGCTTTTGCAGGATCAGAGTACTTGGTTCGATAGATCGTCAACAGGAGGTGTTAATTATGTTGCAGATCTGGTTAGTGGTAATTGTGGTTGCCGTGATTGTAGAAATAATCACACAGGTTCAGCTTGTTACGATATGGGCAGCTCTTGGCGGTATTGCTGCATTGATATGCGATGTATGCTCTGTTGATTACAGGATACAGATCGTTGTATTTTTCGCGGTTACCTTCATTTCGCTTGCACTTACGCGCCCCCTTGTAAAGAAGCTGACGAAGAAGATCAGGAATACTCCCACAAATGCCGATATGAACATCGGAAAGACTGGTCTTGTCACAAAAATCGTCGATGAATCAACTGGCGTGTTCCGTGTGAAGGTAGCAGGTGCGGATTGGTCTGCAGTGACTGAGGCATCTGACATTCCCTCAGTTGGGTCATCGGTAAAGGTTGAAAGGATAGAAGGCGTAAAGCTTGTTGTATCCAAGGTTTGATTTAGTTTATTCAGAAAAGAGGTAATTGTTTTATGGAGCCTGGAATCATTGCTTTAATTATAATCGGTATTATCGTTCTGATAGTAATTATCAGGAATATCAATGTAGTTCCTCAGTCAAATGCGTATGTTATCGAGAGATTCGGTACTTTCTATGCGATCTGGGGTAACGGTATCCACGTTAAAGTGCCCTTTATGGACAGAGTAGCAAGAAAGGTATCACTCAAAGAGCAAGTAGTTGACTTCGAGCCCCAGTCCGTTATTACAAGAGATAACGTATCTATGAAGATAGATACAGTTGTATATTATCAGATAACCGATCCGAGACTTTACACATATGGTGTAGAAAGCCCCATCATGGCTATCGAGACACTTTGTGCAACAACACTGCGTAATATCATCGGTGAGCTTGAACTTGACAGCACACTTACTTCCCGTGATAATATCAATGCACGTATACGTGAGATCCTTGATGAAGCTACAGATCCCTGGGGCATCAAGGTAAAGCGTGTTGAGCTTAAGAATATTCTTCCTCCCCGTGAGATTCAGGTAGCAATGGAGAAGCAGATGAAGGCTGAGCGTGAGCGTCGTGCAAGAATTCTTGACGCAGAGAGTGAAAAGACCAGCCAGATTCTTGTTGCAGAGGGTCATAAAGAGGCTGCAATCCTTCGTGCTGACGCTATCAGAGAAACAAAGATCCGTGAGGCACAGGGTGAAGCTGAGGCTATTCTCGCAGTCCAGAAGGCATATGCAGACAGCCTTCGTATGTTGAATGAAGCAGCTCCCACAGATAAGGTTATCGCTCTTAAGAGTCTTGAGGCATTCGAGAAGGCTGCTGATGGCAGAGCTACAAAGATTATTATTCCTTCAGAAATTCAGTCAATGGCAAGCCTTGCAACCTCCCTTAAGGAGCTTGCAGTAGAGGGTGAGCTTGACAACACTCCCAGAGCAAAGTCGCCTGTACAGATCCCCAATATGCAGGCACCTGACGCTGTAGATCCCGCTCAGGCACAGGCTGCGCTCAGAGAGAGAGCCAGACAGGCACTTTCACAGAATTCTCCCAAGGTCTGACAAAGAAAGCTGTTTGATGCCAGAAAGCCGGAAAAAAGACTCTGACATACGGCATAATGGTGAATAGTAACAGAATAACAGAAAAGCAAGGCTGACAGAATAAATTAGCCTTGCTTTTTTTGCGTATATAATGTAAAATGGTATACGGAATATTTTATTTAAGGGTCATGTTCTTCTGCATTATTTCATAGCAATGTGAAGTTTGCGAAAAGAAATATTACCCTGACAAAGGAGAGAAAAATATGTCTGAACAAAAAAAGGTAGCTGTGATAATGGGCAGCGACAGCGATTTCCCGGTAGTATCAGGTGCGATAAAAACTCTTGATGAATATGGAGTACCATATGAGGTTCATATCATGTCCGCTCACCGTACACCTGATAAGGCAGCACAGTTTTCTGCAAACGCAAGATCAGAAGGCTTTGGCGTGATAATAGCAGCAGCTGGTAAGGCAGCTCATCTTGCCGGAGTACTTGCAGCACATACGACTATACCTGTAATAGGTATACCGATAAAATCATCAACACTTGATGGTCTTGATGCTCTTCTTGCAACCGTGCAGATGCCTAAGGGAATACCCGTTGCAACAGTTGCCATTGACGGCGCAGATAATGCTGCTATCCTTGCAATTCAGATGCTTGCACTTTCTGACGACAGACTTGCTCAGAAGCTTTCAGATGAGAAGGTAAATATGGAAAACGGTGTTGCTGCAAAGGATGCAGCAATACAGCAGAAGGTTTCTGAGCTTGTCGGCAAATAATCAGACACATACAATGTTGTCATCCTGATGAGGAAGATCTGCCTTCTTATAAGACGGCAGAGAAAAACAGGCAGACAACAATACCTGACAAAGGAGAATCATATGTCAGAATTACATGATGAATGCGGTGTTTTCGGCATTTATAAAAATGACGAGGAAATTGATATTGTAGAGGAAACATATCTTGCGCTTTATGCTCTCCAGCACAGAGGACAGATCGGTGCAGGCATAGCTGTAAACAACGGCGGAAAAATGACCTATTATAAGGATCACGGCATGATTCCGGAGGCTCTTCCTGAGGCCGAGCTAAACAGACTTGGCACCGGAAGTATAGCCCTTGGTCATGTTAAATATTCCTCAGGAGAAGCAGTGGATCACGAAAATCTTGCACCCCTTGTTATGAGATATATAAAGGGACAGCTTGCTATATGCATGAACGGTTCCCTTACTAATTTCCATGAGCTTCGTGAGGAGCTGAACCAGGGAGCTGCTATATTCCAGTCTAACGGCGATACGGAGATTATATCATATCTTATTGCCAGAGCAAGAATAGATTCAGGTTCTATTGAAGAGGCAGTAACGGCAGCTGTAAATAAGCTGAATGGTGCATATGCAATAGTTCTTATGTCACCGAGTAAGCTTATCGGTGTGCGTGATCCTATGGGAATACGTCCCTTGTGCTGCGGAAAGATAGGCGACAGCTTTGTGCTTACATCAGAGTCTTGTGTATTTGACAGTCTTGGCGGAGAATTTATCCGTGATGTTGAGCCGGGTGAAATGATAGTAATAGACGAAAACGGCTTCCATAGCTATCAGGTAGCCAAAAGCGAAAAAACAGCCCTCTGTCTTTTTGAATATGTTTATTTTTCACGTCCTGATTCAGTAATTGACGGTGTATCAGTTGCAAAGGCAAGACAAAGAGCCGGCAGGCTGCTTGCTCAGCAGCATCCGGTAGAGGCTGATTTTGTCTGTGGTGTACCAGACTGTGGAATTGAATCTGCAATAGGTTATTCTATGGAATCAGGAATAAAATATGCTACAGGTCTAATAAAGAACAAATATATTGGCCGTGCCTTCAATAACAGAAAGAAAAACAGTGAATATCTGATGAGGATAAAGCTTAATGCTCTCAAACATAATGTTGAGGGTAAGAGGGTCATCGTAATTGATGATTCCATATTGAAGGGATCAACTGCAAAGCATATTGTAGATCTTCTCATAGCAGCAGGAGCAAAAGAGGTTCATATGAGGATAGCATCTCCTATGTTTATCAACCCCTGCTATCTTACCAGTGATACAACCCCGAAGGAAGATCTTATCGCATCTACAAAGACAAGTGATGAAATATGCAGATTTATCGGAGCAGATACACTCGGATTTTTGTCGCCGGACAGTCTGCGTGAAATTGCGGGAGAATGCAGGCTTGGTTTCTGCGATGCCTGCTTTACAGGCAATTATCCCCTTGATGTATCAGATCCGTCAAGACAGGATAAATATTCACACAAGATAAGAAATTAATGCGGCGCAGCCGTTTGGAGGTTATAGTATGAAAAGCTTTAGTGACAGCTACAAGGCAGCAGGCGTTGACGTAACAGCAGGCTATAAATCAGTCGAGCTTATGAAGGAACACGTTGCAAGAACAAAGACACCCGGTGTTCTTTCAGGAATAGGCGGCTTCGGCGGCCTTTTTGAGGTAGATACAACAGGGATTAAGAATCCGGTTCTTGTATCAGGTACAGACGGTGTAGGAACAAAGCTTAAAGTTGCGATGCTTCTTGATAAGCATGATACAATAGGTATCGACTGTGTTGCCATGTGTGTAAACGATATTATCTGCTGTGGTGCAAAGCCCCAGTTTTTCCTTGATTACATTGCAATCGGCAAAAACTATCCGGAAAAGGTAGCAGAAATCGTAAAGGGCGTGGCAGAGGGGTGCGTACAGAGCGGCTGTGCTCTCGTAGGCGGCGAAACTGCAGAGCACCCGGGAATGATGCCTGAGGATGATTATGACCTGGCAGGCTTCTCAGTAGGAGTTGTTGATAAGGAAAAGATTCTCAAGCCAGAAACACAGAATGCCGGAGATGTTATGATCGCGATAAAATCAAGCGGAGTGCATTCAAACGGTTTCTCACTTGTACGCAAGGTTTTTGACATCAGCACCAAGGAAAGCATTTCAAAGTATTATGATGAGCTTGGTATGACTCTCGGAGAGGCTCTTCTTACTCCCACAAGAATCTATGTCAAGGCAATACTTGCACTTATAGACAGTGTAAAGGTTAAGTCAATTTCTCATATTACCGGCGGCGGATTCTATGAGAATATTCCCCGTTCACTTCCCGAAGGACTTGCTGCAAAAATCAGACGCAGCGATGTACAGGTTCTGCCCATATTTGATCTTATCGCAAAAACAGGTAATATACCTGAGCGTGATATGTTCAATACCTTCAATATGGGTGTCGGTATGACAGTGGTAGTAGATAAGGCTGATGCGGAAAAAGCCGTTGAAACACTCAGAAATGCAGGCGAGGATGCTTATATTCTTGGTGAGCTTGTAGAAAGCAATGAGGGAGTTATCATTGAGTACTGATAAACCAGGGCATAAGCCATATAAACAAATTAGGGGAATAGTTCCCCTGAGAGGAAGTTATTGCTGATGAAAAACATTGTTGTGTTAGTATCAGGCGGCGGTACCAATCTGCAGGCTTTGATTGATGCTCAGGACAGTGGTATTATCAAGGGTGGAAAGATTACTTGTGTGATCTCATCCAAGCCCGGGGTATATGCACTTGAAAGGGCGAAGAACCATAATATAAAATCCCGTGTAATAGCAAGAAAGGATTATCCGGATGTTGAGGAATACAGCAGGGCAATTCTTTCTGCGCTTGATGAAGAAAAGGCTGATCTTGTTGTCTATGCAGGGTTCATGACAATACTGGATGAGCTTGTTGTAAGAGCATATCCTTATAAAATGATGAATGTTCATCCGGCACTTATCCCAAGCTTCTGCGGTAAGGGATATTACGGACTCAGGGTTCATGAGGAAGCACTTAAAAAAGGGGTAAAGCTTACAGGTGCCACAGTACATTTTGTCACTGAGGTATGCGATGGCGGTCCAATAATACTGCAGAAGGCGGTTGAAGTAAAAAACGAAGATACGCCTGAAATACTCCAGAAAAGGGTTATGGAGCAGGCAGAATGGAAGATACTTCCCCAGG
Organism: uncultured Eubacteriales bacterium; assembly: GCA_900316485.1. Classification (GTDB taxonomy): domain Bacteria; phylum Bacillota; class Clostridia; order Oscillospirales; family Acutalibacteraceae; genus UBA1213. The sequence continues at coordinate 15,095 of ONDB01000016.1, read as the reverse complement.
CTGTTTCGCTTTTCTGTGAGGATAAGCTTGAAGTCAGGGACGAAATAGTTTATATCAAGGACTGACGATAAATAATACATAATAAAGTACACACCTGGAATATCCGTAAAAAAGTAGATGATATTTATATATTAATTTGCAGGAATATTTCCGTGTGGTAATCAAAGGAATATAGTATTTAATTCTGAAAGGAGCAAAGCTATGACTGATTTAGTAAAGGAAATCTCTTTTACCACATATCCGGGCAGAGGCATCATTATCGGAAAAAGCGAGGATGGTACAAAGGCAGTTATCGGATATTTCATAATGGGCAGAAGTGCAAACAGCAGAAACAGAGTATTTGTAAAGGAGGGCAATGATCTTAAGACACAGGCATTTGATCCTTCACTTCTTGTGGATGCTTCTCTTATCATCTATGCTCCCGTTCGTACTCTTGAATCTCAGACAGTTGTTACAAACGGTGACCAGACAGATACTGTAAGAGATTATATCCTTGAAGGCAAAAGCTTTGAGGAAGCTCTGAGAACAAGAACCTTTGAGCCGGATCCGCCTAATTTCACACCCAGAATTTCAGGTATTCTGGAATTTGGTGATGGTGATTTCTCATATAAGATGTCTATTCTCAAAAGCAATGAGGGCAGAGAAGAGTCAGCTCTTCGTTTCTTCTATGAATATGCTCAGCCTGTTGCAGGTGAGGGTCATTTTATCCATACATATAAGTGTGACGGTAACCCGATTCCTTCGTTTGAAGGCGAGCCTACTGTTGTTGATATCAAGGGTGATATAGATACCTTTACAAACAATGTCTGGAATGCTCTTAACGAAGACAATAAGGTATCCCTTTATACAAGATTCATAGATCTTGAAACAGGCAGTTTTGAGGACAGGATTGTAAATAAGAATGTATGATCATATTGTAATTATTTCTGACGAAATATGAAATCCGTCGTCAGACAAAAGGAGATATAAAACATGAATGAATTAGAACTCAAATACGGCTGTAACCCTAATCAGAAGCCGTCAAAGATCTTTATGGAGGATGGCAGTGAGCTTCCTGTAACAGTGCTCAACGGCAGACCCGGCTATATCAATTTTCTTGATGCATTTAACAGCTGGCAGCTTGTAAGCGAGCTAAAGGCGGCAACAGGTCTTCCTGCTGCTGCTTCCTTCAAGCACGTTAGCCCCGCTGGTGCAGCGGTTGCTACAGAGCTTTCAGATACTCTTAAGAAGATCTACTTTGTAGATGATCTGGAGCTTTCTCCCATTGCAAGTGCATACGCAAAAGCAAGAGGTGCAGACAGAATGTCATCCTACGGCGACTGGGTTGCTCTTTCAGATACTTGTGACAAGCAAACAGCTTTACTTCTTCAGAGGGAAGTGTCAGATGGTATTATTGCTCCAGATTATACAGATGAAGCTCTTGAAATCCTGAAGACAAAGCGTAAAGGTACTTATAATGTTGTAAAGGTGGATGCTTCATACATCCCTGCTGCTATTGAACATAAGCAAGTGTTTGGCATTACATTTGAACAGGGCAGAAATGATCTGAAAATTGATGCAGAGATGCTTAAAAACATTGTGACAGAAAACAAGGAATTCACAGATGAGGCTAAGAGAGATCTTGTTATTGCTCTCATTACACTTAAGTATACACAGTCAAATTCAGTATGCTATGCAAAGGATGGTCAGGCTATTGGTGTTGGTGCTGGTCAGCAGTCAAGAATCCACTGCACAAGACTTGCAGGAAATAAGGCTGATATCTGGTATCTCCGCCAGAATCCGAAGGTACTTGCACTTCCTTTCAGAGATGATATCAGAAGGCCTGACAGAGATAATACAATTGATGTATATATTTCAGACGATTATAAGGATGTTCTTGCAGATGGCATCTGGGAGCAGTTCTTCACTGTTAAACCGGAACCGCTGACAAGAGAAGAAAAGAAGCAGTGGCTCAGTACCTTCAGCGGTGTTTCACTTGGTTCGGACGCATTCTTCCCCTTTGGAGATAATATAGAGAGAGCAAAGCGCAGCGGTGTTGAATATATCGCACAGCCCGGCGGTTCTATCCGTGATGATAATGTTATTGATACCTGTAATAAATACGGCATGACAATGGCGTTCACCGGAATCCGTCTTTTCCATCACTGATACACGGAGGTACAGCAATGAAAATTCTTGTAGTAGGCAGCGGCGGAAGAGAACATACAATTATCCGCAAGCTCAAGGAAAGCCCGAAGGTAGAAAAGATATATGCTGCCCCCGGCAACGGAGGTATCTCCAGGGATGCCGAATGTGTAAATATCGGCGCAATGGATAAAGAGGGCATGGTTAAGTTTGCAAAGGAAAACGGTATTGACCTGGTTTTTGTTGCTCCGGATGATCCTCTTGCGGACGGTATGGTTGATACACTTACTGCAAATGATATCAGAGCTTTCGGCCCCCGTGCTGAAGCTGCAATTATCGAAAGCAGCAAGGTATTCTCAAAGAACCTGATGAAAAAGTACAATATCCCTACAGCTAAATATGAGGTATTTTCAGAGCCTGAGAAGGCAATGGCATATATCGAAGCTGAAGGAAAATATCCTGTTGTTATCAAAGCAGACGGTCTTGCACTTGGTAAGGGTGTAATTATTGCCAAGGATCATGACGAGGCGCAGGCTGCCGTTAAGGAAATAATGGAGGATAAGAAATTCGGAGATTCAGGCAATAATGTTGTCGTTGAGGAGTTTCTGACCGGTCCTGAGGTATCGGTACTTGCATTTACAGATGGCATCGCGCTCAAACCCATGGTATCATCAAAGGATCATAAGAGAGCATATGATAACGATGAGGGTCTGAATACAGGCGGAATGGGCACAATAAGCCCCAACCCCTATTATACAGATGAAATAGCAGAAATCTGCCGCAAGACTATTTTTGAACCGACTGTAGCAGCAATGAACAGTGAAAACCGCACATTTAAAGGCTGTCTTTATTTCGGACTCATGATTACCCCTGACGGTCCCAAGGTCATTGAGTATAATGCTCGTTTCGGAGATCCTGAGGCTCAGGTGGTTCTTCCCAGACTCAAAACGGATCTTGTGGATATCATTGAAGCGGTTATAGACGAAAAGCTTTCACAGCTTGATATTCAGTGGTCAGATGAAGCAACAGCCTGTGTTGTTATGGCCAGCGGCGGTTATCCTCTTGCGTATAAGAAGGGTATAGAGATCACAGGACTTGATGAAAACGGTCAAGTGGATGGTGCTACAGTGTATCATGCCGGAACAAAGTATGAAAACGGCAAATTCTATACAAACGGCGGCCGTGTGCTTGGAATTACCGCATCAGGCAAGACACTTGAAGATGCGCTTGGAAAGGCATATTCAGCCGTACAAAAAATCAGCTTTGAGGGTGCTCATTACAGAAAAGATATCGGCAGAACAAAATAATAATCAAATCATAAACCCGTGTTTTTAAGGACACGGGTTTTGAATTATCAAACCATACTAATTGCAAAAAAGAAAAGAGTATTAAAACTGCTTGTCTGATAAAATCTGTAAGTTCACCCCATATCTACCAGGGAAATCAAATAATAGTTACAAATTAGTCAGATTTACTTGATTTTTTTACAGAATTATGGTTAAATATAATGGAATATGTGTTTATAAAGGAGGGTTGAAATTGGCGAAGGACTTCTTAAAAGCGATTCTTGAGGCAGAGGAAAACTGCAGAAACAAGGAAAACGAGGCAAAGAAAAAAGCCGAGGAAAGAAAAATTTCTGCAAGAACCGATTCCGAAAAATGCATTTCCGACGCAAAAAAAGATGTTGAGAAAATGCTTGAAGACGATAAAAAGGCTGTTAGCAAAAGTATTGACATCAGACTGAAAAAAGAAGCAGAAAAATCGGGTGAAGAATGTAAAATTCTGTCCCGGAAGGCCGATAATAACCGCAGCAGGGTGATATCAATGGCAGTAGAGGAGCTTGTAAAATAGCTTCCTGTTCTGTCTGCGGGCTGTAAATAATCAGACCCTTATTTCCCTGAAAAAGCGACTGCCGGAAACAATCAGCTAAGCAATAAAGCTTTGCTGTAATGAGTTTCCTTCAATAATCTATCAAAGCGTGGTGATAATATTTGGCTAAACTAAAAATGAAGAGCGTCAGGATAATAGCTCTGAAAAAAGACAGAAAGCGTATCCTTGAGCATCTTCAGAACAGCTCTCTCGTTCAGGTAAAGCATAACGAAAATCCTGCCGAAGGTTTTTCAAGACTTGATACAGCATCCCAGCTGCAGCAGTTTGAAAGAAATACTGCATTAATGGCGCAGGCTGTCAAGATACTTGATAAGGTAGCGCCAGAGAAAAAGGGACTTCTGGCTTCCTTCAGGGGCAAGCGTGAGATAGAGCCTGAGGATATAGGAAAGCTTGCTTCAGCTTCTCCTAAGATAATAGGCATATGCAATAAGATAGTTGAGCTTGAAAAGCAAAGAGCAGATACTGCTGCTGAAAGAGTAAGACTCAGAACGCTTACTGCCCAGCTTGAACCCTGGAAGGCGCTTGATATCCCTATGAACACCCCTGATACAGAATGTACAGCGGTGTTTATCGGAACCTTCCCGAGGATGTTTGACGAGGTTTCTCTTTCAGAGGCTCTTGCCGCAGATGAAAAACTGGTCTTTAATTATGAGATATTCTTTTCATCTGCAAGTCTCAGCTGTGTTGTTATCTATGTTTCAAAAACACAGAAGGAGGCAGCAGAGAACCTTCTCAGAACTCTTGGCTTTACAAAACCCCTTAATCCTACATCAAGGACTCCGTCTGAAAAGATAAAGCGTCTTGATAAAAAGGATGATGAGCTTGTAAAAAAGATGAGCGAGGCTACAGAAGCTCTTAAAAAGTATGCAAAATACAGAGATGCAATTTCTGATACTCAGGATTATTATAACTTGCGTTCAGAAAAGTACAAAGTCATTTCAGAGCTTGACCAGAGCCGGAATACTTTTATTCTCTACGGATATGTTCCGGAAGAGGATCAGCAGCAGCTGGAAGCAATGTGCCTGAAGGCGGCTGATTGTATAGTGGAATTTGACGAGGCAGGGGATGATGCTCCTGTAAAACTCAAAAACAATAAGTTCGCCGAACCTGCGGAAAGTATCGTAACAATGTATTCTCCGCCTTCCAAAGATGACGTGGATCCGACGCCGATTCTTGCGTTTTTCTTCTACTTCTTTTTTGGCATGATGTTCTCGGATGCGGGCTATGGCTTGCTTCTTGTAATAGCAACGGCGATCGGGCTGAAGGTGTTCAAGCCTGATAAGCCAATGAGAAACAATCTTAAGCTTTTCCAGTACTGCGGTATCGGAACGATATTCTGGGGACTTGTGTTCGGCAGTATATTCGGCAATGCACCAGCAGTATTCTATAAGCTGTTTACCGGAAATGAGATAACAATGGCTCAGCTTCTGCCCTGGCCGATCCTTGATACTCAGAAGGATGCGCTCATGATAATGATCATGTCCATTGCACTTGGTCTGGTTCATATTCTTGTGGGCATGGGCTGCAAGTTCTATATATGTCTCAGAAAAAAGAAATATGCTGAAGCATTTTTCGATACAGGTCTGTGGATGACGATGCTTATAGGCTTTGCGATACTTGCGGCAGGCATGGCATTTATGCCGCTGCTGGTAACTATCGGCGCAGGAATTGCTATTGCATCTGCTGCAGGACTTGTTCTTACACAGGGAAGAGCAAGCAAGAATATCTTCGGAAAGCTCCTCGGCGGTATAGGCTCGCTATATGATATCACAAGCTATATAAGCGACCTGCTCAGTTATTCAAGACTTCTTGCTCTCGGACTGACAACCGGCGTAATGGCTCAGGTATTCAATATGCTGTCTACCTTGATGGGCACAAATGTAATCGGTATAATATTCATGATAGTGATATTCATAGCAGGTCATGCAATAACGATAGGACTGAACGCACTCGGATCGTATGTTCATACAATGCGTCTGCAGTATGTAGAAATGTTCAGTAAATTCTACGAGGGCGGCGGAAAGAAATTTGAACCGTTCTCAGTAAAAGGTAAGAATTTCAAATTAAAGGGTTCAGACGAATAAAGACAGAGAAGACTCTGATATTGGTCTGACAGTTATAAATTTTTCATTCAATCACGGAGGTTATTAATTATGTACGGATTAGTATTTGCAATTTTGGCAGCATCAATCGCAACGGTGCTTTCAGGTATCGGTTCTGCAAAGGGTGTAGGCGGTGCAGCACAGACAGCTATGGGGGTTCTTTCAGAGGATTCCTCAATGTTCGGTAAGATGCTCGTACTTACTCTTCTTCCTGGTACACAGGGACTTTACGGTTTTATCGTTGGCTTCCTTATCATGATAAACTGCGGCGTTCTCGGCGGCGAGGTTCCCACACTTTTCCAGGGACTTGGTTATGTTGCAGCTTCGCTTGCAATCGGTTTCGGCGGAATGATTTCAGGTTTTGCACAGGGAAAAGCTTCTGTAGCTGGTATCTCAATGTGTGCTAAGGACGAGGGTAATTTCTCAAAAGCAATGGTATCGATCACACTCGTTGAGATTTATGCTCTTCTTGCCTTCATCGTATCACTTCTCATGGTAATTTCCATCCCGAACCTTAAGTAATATGGCTGGAAGAAAAAGCTGAAAAAACATTGATAAAGCAGGGGAAAGAGTTATCCCTTCTCCTGGGCATCCGACCAGGTAGATATGTTTGTCGAGATGCAGTTTTATGAATACCCTATACAAAGTTAAAGGCGGGTGAACATATGAGCAACGACGAAAAGATACTTTCGGTCATCAGACAGGAGAGCGAGGAAAAAATAAAAGCTCTCAGTGATGATGCTGAAAAGGTGTATCTTGAAATTACAAGCGAGGCTCAGAAAAAGGCTGAGGAAATAAGACGAGGCGGTGAACATAAAGTTCAGCTGCAGTCAGATAATCTTCTCAGCGCTTTCAGAAGCAGAGTCGAACTTGAAAGACGCAATGCGTTACTCAAAACCAAGCGTAAAGAAATAGAAAAAACCATTGATATGCTACGTGAGCATATTATTTCATTGAATGATAAGGATTATTTCAAATTCATACTTAGGCTTGCAAAAAAGCTTGAGAGTACAAAGGGTGAAATGTTCTTCAACAGCCGCGATCTGAAAAGGATGCCGAAGAATTTTTCACTTGTGCTTGCAGATCATTCAATAGAATCAACACTCTCTTCTGTCCCTGAGGACAGCATTGACGGCGGATTTGTTCTGAAAAACGGCGATATCGAGGAAAATATGAGTATATCTTCACTCATAGAGGAAAAAAGAGAACAGCTTGAGGATCTTATAGGCTCTGAGCTTTTCAAGGATTAAGGAGGATTCAATATGTCATTATCGTATGAATTTTCCATAGGTTCAGTCAGGGCAAAGGAAAAGCACTTGCTTACGAAGGCAGATTACGAGCAGATGCTAAGCATGAAAAGCGAATCAGAAATAATCAGTTTTCTTAAGGATAAGGGCTATCCTGACGGCGATACGACCGCTGAGATCCTGGAGTCAGGAAAACAGCAGATGTGGGCATATATAAGGGGTGTTGCTCCTGATATGTCCGTATTCGAGCCATTTTACCTGCAAAATGATATCCATAATTTCAAAACAATATTAAAGGGTGTAATGTTCAAGAAGAGTTATGAAGATCTTCTTCTGGAACCCAATACAGTTGATCCCGGACTTATAAAGTCATGTATTGAAAACAGAAAATTTGATAAGCTTCCACAGTGGCTGAAGGAGCCGGCTGGAAAGGCATATGAGCTTCTTGCCCATACAAAGGATGCAAGACTAAGCGACGGAGCAGTTGACAGAGTGCTGCTTGAAAGACTTATAGAGCTTGCAGCTCAGTCACGTTCAGAATTCCTGTTGAAGTATTTCAATACACTTGCTTTTTATTCAGATGTAAAGATTGCGCTTCGCGCTTCCCGGGCAAAGACTACAATGGAATTCCTTGATACAGCTCTGTGCGAATGTGAAGGCTTCGACAAGGAAAAGACCAAGAGAATGATAATGTCAGGTTCCGAGCGTCTTATCAAATATTTTGAAGGCGTAAGCGACTATGAATGTAAAAAGGCGATACTGCTTTACAAAGAGAAGCCGGCAGCATTTGAATTATTTGTAGATAATAAGCTTATGAAGCTTGCAAGAGAAATGTGCAGACTTACAAATGAAGGTCCCCAGCCGCTTTTCGGCTATTATATAGGCTGTGAATATGAAAGAAGGGCGGTCAGCATCATTTCCAACGGAGTAAAGACCAATACCGCACCCGACAGGATAAGGGAAAGGATGCGTGAAACATATGGTTAAGAATATAGCCTTTATTGGTGACAGCGAAAGCGTAAAGGGCTTTTCAGCTGTAGGTATAGATGTGCTTTCGTGCGACGAACCCGAAGAGGCGTCAGTAGTACTGAAAAACGCTGCTGATAAGGAAATGTATGCAGTGATTTATATTACTGAGGAGCTTTATGAGGCTGCAATAAGGGAAGTCAATAAGCTTGCCGAGCAGACAATGCCTGCTGTAATTCCGCTGCCCGGTGCAAGAGGGAACACAGGTGTAGGTTCAAGAAGGCTTTCCTTATTTGTTGAGAAAGCTGTAGGCTCTGATATTTTATTTAAAAACTGATAAATTAGTTTCGCACAAGCCGGTTTTCCGGCTTGCAGCTTGATGATAGCATTTGGCTGTACGAATCAGGCGAAACTCCTAAAAGGGGTGTAATAATTTGGCAAACGGAATAATAACAAAGGTCGCAGGTCCTCTGGTTATAGCAGAGGGAATGCGTGATGCAAATATGTTTGACGTTGTGCGTGTAAGTAAGCAGCGACTGATCGGAGAAATAATCGAGATGCACGGAGATCAGGCTTCCATTCAGGTATATGAGGAAACCTCAGGTCTTGGTCCCGGTGAAGAGGTTGAATCCACAGGCGCACCGCTTTCTGTTGAGCTTGGTCCCGGACTAATCGGCTCAATCTACGACGGTATACAACGTCCGCTTAATGAGATAATGAAAAAGGCAGGTAATAACCTTACCCGCGGTGTTGAAGTGCCTTCACTCGATCATGAAAAGAAATGGCATTTCTATCCTTCAGTAAAGAAGGGCGACGAGGTTGTCGCAGGCGATGTGCTTGGTACAGTTCAGGAAACACATGCAGTTCTCCATAAGGTACTTGTACCGAATAATGTCAGTGGTACTGTAAAGGAGATCAAGGAAGGCGATTTCACAATTGATGAAACAGTCGCTGTACTTGACTATGATGGTAAAAAAATAAATGTCTCAATGGCTGTAAAATGGCCGGTTCGTGTGGGCAGACCTTATAAGAGAAAGCTTTCTCCGGATATCCTTCTTACAACCGGACAGCGTACAATTGATACGCTTTTTCCGATAGCAAAGGGCGGTGTTGCTGCTGTACCGGGTCCCTTCGGTTCAGGTAAGACAGTAGTACAGCATCAGCTTGCAAAATGGGCAGCTGCAGATATCATCGTATATATCGGCTGCGGCGAACGCGGAAACGAAATGACCGATGTTCTTAATGAATTTCCTGAGCTTAAAGACCCGAGAACAGGTAATTCACTTATGGAAAGAACTGTTCTTATTGCAAATACATCAGATATGCCTGTTGCCGCACGTGAGGCATCTATCTATACAGGTATCACCATTGCTGAGTATTTCAGAGATATGGGTTATACAGTTGCTCTTATGGCTGACTCAACATCACGCTGGGCAGAAGCTCTTCGTGAAATGTCGGGTCGTCTTGAAGAAATGCCTGGTGAAGAAGGTTACCCGGCATATCTGGGAAGCCGACTTGCTCAGTTCTATGAAAGAGCCGGCCGAGTAATCGTTAACGGTAATAAGGATACAGAGGGTGCGCTTTCTGTTATCGGAGCCGTTTCACCTCCAGGCGGTGATATTTCAGAGCCTGTATCCCAGGCAACACTCAGAATCGTAAAGGTATTCTGGGGACTTGACGCAAACCTTGCATATAAGAGACATTTCCCTGCTATAAACTGGCTGACAAGCTATTCGCTTTACACAGATCGGCTTGAAAAGTGGTATAAAGAAAATGCGTCCGAAGATTTCATGGAACTTCGCGGAAGACTTATGTCATTGCTTCAGGACGAAGCAGAACTTCAGGAAATAGTAAACCTTGTAGGTATGGATGCACTCTCGGCATCAGACCGTCTTAAGCTTGAAACAGCGAGAGCTATCCGCGAGGACTATCTGCATCAGAATGCATTTGATCCTACGGATACATATACATCCCTCAAAAAGCAGGTTCTTATGATGAAGGCTATTCTTCTTTGTTATGACAGATCACTTGAAGCACTTCAGTCCGGAGCAGATATCAACCTTCTTGTAGGTATGCTTGTAAGAGAGAGAATCGGACGATTCAAGTACGAAAGTGAAAACCGCATAGATCAGGAATTTGAATCAATCAAAGCCATTCTTGACAAGGAGCTCAAGGATGTTATCGAAAGGAGTGAGGACTGATGCCAAAGGAATATCGTACGATCCGTGAGGTTGCGGGTCCTCTTATGATGGTAACAGACGTAGAAGGAGTTACCTATAACGAGCTTGGTGAAATAGAGCTTCCCGACGGAGAGATTCGCCGCTGTCAGGTTCTTGAGGTTAACGGAACCAATGCGCTTGTACAGCTCTTTGATTCTGCTGCCGGTATTAATCTTGCTCATTCAAAGGTAAGGTTCCTTGGAAAATCAATGGAGCTTCCGGTATCCGGAGACATGCTTTCACGAGTATTTGATGGTCTTGGAAATCCCATTGACGGCGGCCCGGCTATCATTCCTGAAAAAAGACTTGATATCAACGGTACACCTATGAACCCTGCTGCAAGAGATTATCCCCAGGAGTTTATTCAGACGGGTATTTCAGCAATTGACGGACTTAATACTCTTGTAAGAGGACAGAAGCTTCCTATTTTCTCAGCTTCAGGTCTTCCTCATGCACAGCTTGCAGCCCAGATTGCGAGACAGGCTGCTGTAAGAGGCAAGCATGAGCAGTTTGCCGTAGTATTTGCTGCAATGGGTATCACATATGAAGAGTCAGATTACTTTGTTCAGTCATTTAAGGAAACAGGTGCTATCGACAGAACTGTAATGTTTGTAAACCTTGCAAACGACCCGGCTATCGAGCGTATCGCAACTCCGAGAATGGCGCTTACTGCAGCTGAATATCTCGCTTTTGATATGGGTATGCACGTGCTTGTAATCATGACAGATATCACAAACTATGCAGACGCGCTCCGTGAGGTATCCGCTGCACGTAAGGAAGTTCCCGGACGCCGCGGTTATCCCGGATATATGTATACAAACCTTGCAACTCTTTATGAAAGAGCCGGCAGACAGAAGGGCAAGGATGGTTCTATTACCCTCATTCCTATTCTGACTATGCCCGAAGATGATAAGACACACCCGATTCCTGACCTTACAGGATATATTACTGAGGGTCAGATAATACTCAGCCGTGAGCTTTACAGAAAGGGCATAATGCCTCCGATAGATGTATTGCCATCACTCTCGCGTCTTAAGGATAAGGGTATCGGCAAGGGCAGAACAAGAGAAGACCATGCTGCAACAATGAACCAGCTTTTCTCTGCATATGCAAGAGGAAAGGAAGCAAGAGAGCTTATGATAGTTCTCGGTGAAGCTGCACTTACAGATATTGATAAGAAATATGCTGAATTTGCCGAGCAGTTTGAGCGGGTATATGTTTCTCAGGGTTATACAACTAACCGCAGCATTGAGGATACCCTTGATACAGGCTGGAAGCTTTTGCATATACTTCCGAGAAGCGAGCTTAAGAGAATCAAGGATGATATGCTTGACGAGTATTACGGCAAACAGTAAGCTTGGGAGGTTTTCGTATTGGCTATAATGAATGTCAACCCGACAAGAATGCAGATGACCAAGCTTAAAAAGCAGCTTCAGACAGCAAGAAGAGGCCATAAGATGCTCAAGGATAAGCGTGATGAGCTGATGCGTCAGTTTATTGATCTTTTGCAGGAGAATAAAAAGCTCAGGGATAAGGTTGAGGCAGAGCTTGCACAGTGCAGTGCAGCCTTTACAAACGCCAGTGCTGTCATGAGCAGAGAGGCACTTGAGTCCTCGCTTATGTCCTCGAAGCAGAGAACCGGTCTGGATGTTCATTCAAAAAACATTATGAGTGTTGACGTGCCGGTTTATTCAGCAGTAAGCGAAAGTCCGGATGAAGCCGACATTTTTCCCTATGGTTTTGCTTTTACATCATTTGAGCTGGATGATGCGGTAATGTCACTGAACGAGCTTTTGCCGGATCTTATCAAGCTTGCCGAGATAGAAAAAAGCTGCGAGCTAATGTCTGCAGAAATAGAGAAAACTAGAAGAAGAGTTAATTCTCTCGAGCACGTTATGATTCCGAGATATGAAGAAACCATAAAATATATTTCGATGAAGCTCGAGGAAAATGACCGTTCAAGCCGTACAAGGCTTATGAAGGTCAAGGATATGCTTCTTGAGAAAGCTCATAATTATTCAGAAAAAACTAAATAATTGTGATGTGCCTGTCATAAAGGCATTTCCGTGGAACAACACCGTACAAAGAACGCATTGCGGCTTTGTGCGGTATTGCCATATGTTATCATGAAATGCCGTTTGTTGTTAATTAATGAGAGGTAAAAAATGTTAAGCAGAGAAGAAATAAAAGAAAATACAAAATGCATATCTATCCAGGAATATTCAAACCTTATTGCAAATAATCATCTTTCCAGGACTGCCAGGGAAAAATGTATTGAAATGGAGCAGGAGCTGCAGCAGCTCAGACTTGAAAATGAGAAACTTAGAAGGATGATATACGGTGATTTGTCTGAAAAGGAAAGGATAAGATCCGATATCTGTGATATGCTGATAAATGAATCAGAGCTGTCTGATACAGAGGATGACAATAGCCGGGTTTCGGAAGAAATCCATGATATTGTACGACAGATACGCAGATTCCCGCCTAACGATGAATTAAACGATCATATCAGTTATATATTCAGAGCTTATTATCTTGACGATGAAATGAATGACTGTGACAGCTGCAGCGGAAAATACAGAGTATCTTCCATGGTTCCGGTATCATCAATAAAAATTATTGATAGCAAGGCGGTAGTTTCTGATGAGATATTCATGGGATATAAATGTGATAAATGCGGCAGGGAATTGTCAAATAGCTTTGATATCATTGACAGACCATGTTGGATTTCAGGGGAAATTAAGATTGATGCATCAGTTATTGCCAATATCATAGTACAGAAATTTCTGTTTGGCAGATCCTTTAAAACCCAGGAGCTTTACTGGAGAAAGCATGAAATTACATTCAGCCATAAAACAATGTCTTACCTTGTTAATGAAGCTTCTGATAAATGGGTCATTCCGCTTTATGAATATATGAAAAAGGAGCTGCTGAAAAGAGATTTCATTTGTGCAGATGTAAGAACGGTCAGTAAGTATAAATTAGCGGCTGATAACATGATGCTCAGCGAGGATAATACAAGTGAACTATATCTGTACAGAACTCCGGCAAATGACAGCAGTCCGATAGTAATTTTTGATATTGAGGATAGTTCTGAAATAGAATTACAGGAATCAGACAGAGTGAAATGCTTTCTGAAAAAATACAGCGGAATACTTCAGACCGAAAAAACAGAAAGATTTGATTTCAACTCCAGAAAATATAAAATAGCAGCATTGTGGAGTCATGTCTGTGAATTATTTGGTGAAGCATTGGAAAAGCTTCCGCCTGCTTATCGGGATAATTCAAATTCTGCCCAGTGTCTTGAGCTTTGTTCGGAAATAATGAAGAATGATGATGACAGCAAGCCTGTAGAAGAGGAAGAGGTAAAGCTTGAAGTAAGAGAGCATAATTCCAGAGATATAACGGATTGTCTTACAGAAATAGCAGAATCATTTGTCAACTCAGGTAAGGATCCGTCAGCTCAAAGCTCAATCGGAAAGGCGTATAATTATCTTCTGGATTACTCTGACGAACTGGAAATGTACTATACAGATGCAAGAACAAGCGTAGACAATGAACTTTGCAATGAAATACTGAAGGATTTCACTCTGCCGGATAAAAACAAATTTGTCTCAGTTTCTAAGGACGGAATACGTCAGGCAGCTATGCTTAGTCTGATCTATACAATCAGACTAAATGGTGTGGATCCTATAAAATATCTTACATACTTTTTCCGCAATGCTCCGGCGCCCACAGCTGAAACAAGAAAAAAGCTAATGCCCTGGAACTGTCCTGATTGCTGCAGACCTCTTTTTTCATCAGAAAAGGATGAAATCACCATCAGAAAAACTATAGTATATTGAGAACAATGTGATTAAGGGAATGTTTTGTCTTTGTCAGTAACCAGAACATGAAGGAGATCAGTCCCTGTATTTGTGAAAATCATGATTCCTGATATATCCACATTTTCCAGGAACTCAATTGTAAATAATTGTCGAAAATATAAAAATAATTCTTGTAATTTAATTAAAAATAATGTATAATGAATATATTATTATATATAACATACTGTAAGTGTCCGGAAATCATAATCCGCAGGGTCTGATGAGGTTTGCAGGGAATGTGTAAGATGTATGGCAGATCGTTCTGTGATTCAAAAGCACATTCAGTTGACCTTCAGACAGTCGTATCAGTGATCTGTCCGGCAGTTTTTCAGACCTGGCTTTCTTTATCATTTTTTTGAAGAAGGAGGCTGTCAGGTCGGAATTTTTGCGGATAAAGGGATGACAGATTCATGGTCGTGAGGGATGCTACCCGCTTTCCGTCAGCGGAAAGATAAGGATGATATCCTTTTTATGAGGTGTGTATTCTGCAGATCATGCATTTACAGTAATATATATAAAATTAAACAAATGGAGGAATATCCTATGGCAGAAAATTCCCTAACCTTCCAGGGAACAAAGGCTCAGGAAGAGCAACTTATGTCTGTTATCGAGCAGAATAAGAACGTTCCCGGAGCATTGTTGCCCGTACTCCATGAGGCACAGGAGATCTATGGCTATCTC
>ONDB01000187.1 GCA_900316485.1 uncultured Eubacteriales bacterium | reverse complement strand
AAATGGTTATTGCAGAACTCAAGTATAGTCACAGTCATACTAATGCAACACTCCATAAACTTATGTGGCTAAAGGTTTTAAATTGCACGATAGGCGAAGATAAACGATATACATATCAGTTTATGATTACCCCTGAGGATCACCCGGAATGCTTTGTATCGGCAGCATGAGAATTAAGAAAGTAAAGTGCTTCCGGGTTTGCTGGGGTACAGCGGCTTCGGAAGCACACATTGACAACTTATATTCCTATCATATTTAGAATCGTTTACTCTTCAATCAATCCATTTTTATTCAAAAATGATGTAAACTCAAAAATTATATCTGTAGTTCTCTGAGCAATATCTCGTTCAGTAAAATCATTTCGGGTTACTGCCATATCCCTTAATTCTTTTATCTTGGTACCTTCTCGTTTTTGCTTGCGGGAGTTTTCAAAACCCACGTAGTATTTAATCTTATCTTGGAATTTGTAGTCGGCAGCCCGAATATTAATGCGCTTTTCGAGAAGAACCTTATTTCCAAGTGATTCAAGACTTCTTGGATTTGACAACGATTTTTCATTTTCCTGTCGTTTTCGAGCAAAAATATGTTCAATTTCAAAACCACTCTCCAGAGAAAGCAGTTCTTGATCTTCATTTGTAAATGCCCACCAAGTCAGCATTGCCTTCGTAATTGCCCTGTTGTTGCTGAACACATAGTTGTTAAATGCATTCGTTACCTGTTGCATATCAAATCGGTAATCTTCGAATGTCACCGGCTGACCTTTCACAATGTTTACCATCTCTGCATACACAGGAGTGCGCAGAGCATTTACTCCGGGGTTAGTTACTGCATAAGCCCAGATGAATCCAATAATCTTAGAAAGAAAATTACAAAACTTTTCTTCTTCAAGTTTTCCATCTGCATCTCTATTGGCAAGATAATAAACAGAAACAAAATATGTCCACATACCATTAGGAGCATAATTCAACACAAATAGTCTGCGAAGAGTACGATCAGAAAACCTGTCTACACTTTGATTTTCAACATCCAACCAAAAATCAGTCAGGTCAATTATATTTTCGAATGTCTCTTCGCATTTCAAGAGTGCATATGCATCTCGCTCATAAAACTTTCTCAGAGCTTCGGTAGTTGAAGATTTTAATCCTTGTTTCGCTCTTTCGTAATACATATATCTCGTGAACGCTTCGTCCATTGGCGTTCCGGTAAGCGGATGATATATTTTCTCGCATCTATCCTCAAGCAGTTTCCAACGATCAATAAATGCATCTTTTTTCCCTATTCCGGAATAATATTTATAGAACTGAGCCTTAAAAATATCCGAATCGGATAATGGTTTACCTCTATCATTTAATGTGGAAAATATTCTTAGTGCTGTATCTTGAGACTCTGCTTCTATCGGAAGCAAAATACAATTATTCAGTATTCTTGTTGGAAGGTGAGCAAAGTAGCTGGGATATTCTTCGAGAAACTGATCTATTCTCTTCTGGAAGTATCTATAGTTTACAGCATATCTGCTTTTTTGGTTATCCGATGCTATACCAGTTTTCAAAATATCAAGGAATTCTTGTTTATCTTTATCTGTTGCAACCTCAGAATCAATCTTTAGGGCATTCATATCCGGCTTGTCAAATTCATCGGTTTTCCAAATGCATTGCTCTATATTTTTCCGCGTTGTAGCAGACAGCTCATCCTTCATATTTCGATAACGGGTATAAAAAGCTCTGAGCAAAAGCATCAATGTGGTCAAACGCTGTTGACCATCAATAACTTCCTGCTTGTTGTTCTCGTTCAGAAAAGTAACAATCGGTCCAAGAAAATATTCATCATTATGGCGATCAAATTTATCACAATCATTTTCCGGAAAAGCAAAAGCAAAAATATCATCCCACAGAGTCTGGCATTCTTTCTCTTCCCATGCATATGGACGCTGATAATCGGGAATCAAAAAATCAGCCTTATTATCCCCAAGCAAGAGTTTTACTGTTTTCTGTTCTATACCAAGTTTGGACATATCATTTCCTCCTATGCATTTCGCAAGCTCTTATAAATTTCTTCAGTAAATATGCCAAGTACCTGACGCTTGATCTCGTCGTTGCTGAGAAGCAGCGAGAAGAAGTCCTGATTCTGTTCCAGACCCTCGATCAGTGCATCGTCTATGTCATCAAAGTAAGAGAACTCAAAGTCTTTGATTGTATTGTTCCGCGCACTGGTCTTCAGCTTATCGGATTTCATAAGAATATCCCTGATTTGTAGCATGGCTTTAACTGCCACATCATTATCATAGGCTTTTCCGGTACGGCTGTTGATTTCAGCAATGATCTGGGAAAGTCGTTCTTCCTTAGCTTCAGTAAGACCGAAACTCTCTGCGGTCGGCAGCTTAACAACAGGCTGTGCCACCAGATCAGACTTGGGGTGTTCCTCTGCTTTTTTCTGGACAAAATTAGTGGCTTTGATCTTGCCGTCAAGATTATAGCCGGGACCCGGATTCTTGATATTTATATAAGCTAAAAGATAAGTTATAAAATTGTATTTTTTGTGCAGGTCAGTATCCTCAAAACAGGAAACCTGCAGAAGAAACTCGTAAAATCTGACAAAGTGGCGCATAATAGCAACGATTTCATGTTGTTTGATGAGTTCATACTGCTCAATCATATTTTTTGCCCGGTTGAAATAGAAGGTCAGCTTCTGCTTGTCTTTAGACGAAATATTCGGTTTGTAAAGCAGATCGTTTGCTTTTTCAATGTCATCCGGGTCAAGAACTGTATATGCGTCAATCTGTGCCTCCAGATCATAAATAGCTGTCGGCGTTACAGAGTTGGAAAGCAGCGTAGTCGTGTAATATGGAGCGAAAGCTGCCTTGATTTCTTCATAACTGTTCACAAAGTCCAGAACAAATGTCTTTTTTTCAAACGGAGGGCAGATACGATTAAGACGGGAGAGCGTCTGTACAGCGGATACACCCTTGAGCTTTTTGAGAACATACATAGCACATAGCTTGGGCTGATCGAACCCGGTCTGATACTTGTTAGCTACAAGAAGAACCTGGTAGTCATCCTTATCAAACTCTTTTGTCAGATGATCTTCCGGAAAACCGTTCATTGATGCTTCGCTGTATTCGTTTTCATCGTCGGGGAGTTTAACCTTTCCGGAGAATGCCACAAGTGCTTTGATATCCTTGTAGCCCTTTTTCTTGGTGTAGTCCTCGAATGCCTGACGATATTTTACAGCACCCTGCCGGGAGGCTGTTACTACCATAGCCTTTGCCATACCTCCAAGCTCCGGCATGACTGTCGTGCGGAAATGCTCGACAATAACCTCAACTCTCTGTGCAATGTTCGTTTCGTGCAGCTCCACAAACCGTGCAATCTGCCGCTTGGCATCTGCAGTCTTGCAGCGTGGATCTTCCTTGATCTCCTTATTGATCTGATAAAATGTATCGTATGTGGTATAGTTCTGCAAAACATCCAGAATAAAGCCTTCCTCAATAGCCTGCTTCATTGAGTAGATATGAAATGCTTCCCGCTGACCTTTTGTGTTCAGGCGACCGAAAAGCATAATGGTCGTAGGTTTCGGCGTTGCGGTGAAAGCGAACATAGATACATTCGCTTGTTTTCCGTTGCGGCGAATCTGGTCGGTGATCATGTCCTCAACATCGCTGACTTCCTGCTCACCGGAGCCAAGAGACATCGTAACTGCAGCCATATCCTTTCCGGCGGTAGAGGAGTGCGCCTCATCTATAATGACTGCAAAACGCTTACCTTTCAGTCCGGCTACACTGTCCACTATGTATGGAAATTTCTGAATAGTTGTGGCTATGATCTTCGTATTGCCGTTCAGTGCAATCGCAAGGTCTGCAGAATTACACTTCTCGTCCATAACACGGATAAGACCTGCCTTGTGTTCCATACCAATGATAGCTTTCTGGAGCTGCCTGTCAACCACAACACGGTCGGTAACGATGATTACATTGTCAAAGATGATCTTATTGTCGGCATCATGCAGCGAAGTAAGTCTGTGTGCAAGCCAGGCAATAGAATTCGTCTTGCCTGAGCCTGCACTATGCTGAATCAGATAATTCTGTGAGGTGCCGTTTTCCCGGACATCTGCAAGCAGTCTGCGGATAACATCAAGCTGATGATACCGGGGGAAGATCAGGCTTTCTGTCTTTTTTGTTTTGCCGGTCAATTCGTCTTTTTCCTCATCCGTTTTGATAAAGATAAATTTGCTGATGAGATCAAGGACGGTATCCTTTTTCAGAATATCCTCCCACATATAGGAAACGCTGTATTTATCTTTATATATCGGATTTCCTGCACCGGCATCGACGCCTTCTCCGTTGCCAACATTGAAGGGCAGGAAGAAGGTGGATTTTCCTGACAGCCTGGTGGTCATATATACCTGTTCCAGATCCATCGCAAAGTTTACAAGGCAGCCTGCCTTGAACCAGAACAGTCTGGTTTTCGGATCACGGTCGGTGCGGTATTGATAAATAGCATCCTGATAGGACTGTCCTGCGGCATTGCATTTCAGCTCGAATGACATTATCGCAAGGCCGTTCAGGAAGATAACGAGGTCGATTCGCTCGTTGTCGCTTGCCCAGACTTCCTCCATAACAGAGAAGATATTCTTCTCGTACTTTGCCATAAGATCCCGGTTAAAGGTAGTTGCCGGTCTGGTGTACATGAGTTCCAGCTTCATATTGGATATCTCTATACCATGCTTCAGCACTTCCAGTAAACTGCCGCGAGCCTTTGTGGTTTCAGCATTGATAAAGCTGACAATGGTGTCCTCCAGATCGCCTTTATAGATTTTACGGAGAGCCGCCATTTCGTCCGGCTGGGTATCGTTCAGAAACTGAAACAGCATTTCCCGGTCAACAGCAAAGGCACGGTCAAAGCTTGCCGCTTTGCGGATAACATAGCCGTTGTCCTGCGAAAGCCTGTCCATTATGTAATGCTGGTATTCTTTTT
>ONDB01000063.1 GCA_900316485.1 uncultured Eubacteriales bacterium | reverse complement strand
GATGATCTCAGGACCCTCGTGGATGAAGAAGACCTTCCGGTTCTCTGTTTTGGTCTCAGAACAGATTTCCTCACTCACTTTTTCCCGGGAGCAATGAGACTTATGGAACTCGCAGATTCCATAACAGAGATCAAAACTATATGCGAATGCGGACGCAAAGCGACTGTCAACGCAAGATTTGATGAAAACGGTAGAATCATCACTGAAGGTGATCAGGTAATGCTCGGAGGAAATGACAGATATACTGCTATGTGTCATAAATGCTGGATCAGCAAAATCAAAGAACAAATCAGTCAGAAATAGAAAAATGAAAGATTACATAGTTGTAATAGGAGCTTCAAATATAGATATAGGAGGTCATCCATACAATAAGCTTGTAGCAGGTGACTCTAATCCCGGCAGGATATCTATAAGCTATGGAGGAGTAGGCAGAAATATAGCACACAATCTTACTCTTCTCGGCGTAGATACAAAGCTTATAACCGCAGCAGGTCAGGATGTACTCGGAAGAGAGATGCTCAGATACTGTCGTGATACAGGTATAGATACTGATCATTCACTGATCAGCGATGATATACACTCATCTATGTATATTTACATAAATGATGATGGCGGAAACATGGAACTTGCTGTTTCACATGTAGAAATAACTGATCTGATCGACCCTGATTATATTGATTCTCTTAAAGATCTGATCAATCATTCAGCTGCTGTTATTTCTGACAGCAACATATCAAGAGATTCTCTGATGCATCTCTTAGATATATGCAAAGTTCCTGTATATATAGATACTGTTTCCACAGCACACTCATCCAAAATAAAAGGATGTCTGAATGGAATAGATACTATCAAACCCAATAAACTTGAGGCAGAATATCTCACAGATATCACTATCAATGATGACAGTGATTATGTAAAAGCAGCTCAGAGTTTTCTTGATCAGGGAGTAAAAAGAATCTTCATATCCGCTGGTCATGAAGGTATCATAGCTGCTGATACAGATGGCATCTATAAAGTTTCATCTTATCCTTCTGAAATAGTATCTACTACCGGGGCCGGTGATTCTGCTATGGCTGCCATAGCATGGGCATCTATGAATAAAAATAACAGTATTACTGATATTGCCAAAGCAGCTAACGCAGTCGCATCTATGACACTTGAAGTAAAAGAGACCAATAATCCTTATCTCAGCAGAGAAAGTGCTCTTAAAAAAATAAATTCAGCAGATGTTGAAGTTATTAGATTAAAATAACCAATCATATAAATGAAAAGGAGTTTATTTATGAATAGATATCTTGATATCAAGCCTGAAGTAAAAGAAGCAATAGAATCCGGTAAGCCGGTAGTTGCTCTTGAATCCACAATCATTTCTCACGGAATGCCTTATCCGCAGAATGTTGAAACTGCTCTTCAGGTAGAGCAGATCATCAGAGATAACGGAGCAGTACCTGCTACTATTGCTATCATAGGCGGAAGACTTAAGGCAGGTCTTACTCCTGAAGAAATTGAATATTTCGGAAAGAAGGGACCTGAAATTACAAAAGCATCAAGGAGAGACCTTGCTATGCTCTGTGCAAAAGGGGAAGACGGAGCATGTACTGTAACAACTACAATGATGATTGCTCATATGGCAGGAATCAAAGTTTTTGCTACCGGTGGTATCGGCGGTGTCCACAGAGGAGCTGAAACAACAATGGATATAAGCGCCGATCTTGAAGAGCTTGCTCAGACACCTGTCATGGTAATCTGCGCAGGATGTAAATCCATACTGGATATAGGTCTTACACTTGAATATCTCGAAACTCACGGAGTTCCTGTAATAGGTTTCGGCACAGAAGATATGCCTGCTTTCTATACCAGAAAGAGCGGCTTCAAAGTAGATTATAAAGTGGATGATCCTGAGATGCTTGCAAAATTCTTCAATACTCATCTTGAGCTCGGACTCAGAGGCGGGATACTCGTAGGAAATCCGATTCCGGAAGAATACTCAATGGATCCTGAAATCATTAATCCTGCAATCGATGCTGCTATCGAAGAATGTAAAAAACTCGGAATAAAAGGAAAAGAGACAACACCATTCCTTCTGGCTAAGGTAAAAGACATTACAGGAGGGGACAGCCTGGACTCCAATATCAGACTGGTATTCAACAATGCAAAAGTAGCAGCTCTTACTGCTGCAGAACTCTGCAAATAATGAATCATTAAAATTTATTCTTTATCGCAGTATAAAAAAATCGCCTTCCGGCGATTTTTTTTTAATTCATTCTGATTGGAAGGATGAGATATGAGTATTTATCTCCTTTAAGAGGTTTTATAACACATGGGCTGATGCTGTCTTTGAAGTTAATAAGAATTTCTTCGTCTTCTATCACGCTCAGAGCATCTTTCAGATATTTAGAATTGAGACCTATCTCAAGTCCTTCTCCGTCATTGATGATCTCAACTTTTTCTTCGATATTTCCTTCTTCATTCAGAGACTTAATAACTATGAGATCACTGTCTATATCAAATCTTATAAGATTGTTGTTCTGTACTGATGCGAGAAGTGAAGCTCTCTCTGTGCTGCGGAGTAGATCATTTCTTTTTACTCTTACGTTTATATCTCCCTGCTTGTTAAGGATCCTTCCGTAATCAATGAATTTTCCTGAGAATGTATTGATGATTACTTTATTATTGTCGAATTTCATGACAGCCTTTCCGTCAGCTATCTCAAAACTCATCTTATCTTCGCCTTCATCACTGATGATTTTGGCTGTTTCATTGATAAGCTTGGCCGGTATGACTGCACTGATATTAATATCATTATCAACATCGATGTTGTAAGCAGCGATTCTGTAAGGATCTACTCCAACCATCTTCATCTTTCCATCTTTTATTTCAAGGAGAACTCCTGTAAGAATTCCGTTGAAATCATCCGTAGAAGCGCTGAAAGCTGTTTTTCTTATCAGCTTTTTGACATCATCCTTACTCAGAAATACAGGATTTTCTCCATCATTTATGTAGATCTTAGGAAATTCATCAGCAGCGAAGCATATGATCTCTGAATTAGATCCGCCGCATTTTATCATGATCTTTACTGAAGAAGAATCATAATCTATCATGATGTCTTCTTCCGGAAGCTTGCTGATAATTGCAGTGAAAAGCTTTGCAGGAACAACGAATGAACATTTTTCTCTGCACTGTACATCTATTACTGACTCAATAGTGATATTAGTGTCAGTAGCAGTCAGTTTCATTTTATTATCATCTGCTTCAATGAGAATACCTTCTAATATATTGGAGGTTGATCTTACAGGCACTGAATGTGAAACATTTGAAAGTGCTTTATTAAGATCTGATCTGCTGCAGTATATCTTCATGTTTATGTAGTCTCCCGTCTTATATTTATATATAAATAATAGTATTAATAGTAAGCACTGTGGATAATGTGGAAAACTGCTGAAAACTTTTAAAATACAAGCTTTGACAGTATTTTTAAAAGTGTAAAACAGGGTTGATAATCAGTGTAAAAGATGTTGAAAATCATTTTACTGCATTCAGCTTTACTTTGATGGTTTCAATATTTTCCCTGAGCTCATCATCGTATTTGATCTGCTCTTCGATTTTTTCTACAGCATGTATTACTGTGGAATAAT
>ONDB01000074.1 GCA_900316485.1 uncultured Eubacteriales bacterium | reverse complement strand
GATTTATGAATATAGATAAAAATGACAAGGACCCATTGAAAACAACCTTTCTGTATGGTATTATTATTACAGTGGTAGACGAATGTGCAGTTTCTCTGTGATTTTCTGTGCATTTTGTCACCGGTAGGCACAGAGTGCATGAAAATATTTACAGAAAGAGGGATCTTACGATGGTTACTAAAACTAAAAGAGTACTTGCTGTGATTCTTACAGGAATGATGGCTGCGACGGCTCTTGCCGGTTGTACTCAGACAACAAAGACAGAGTCAGGATCAGGCACTGGCACAGCTTCTACAGCTTCTACAGCTGATGGCGGCGAGTCGAAGTCTGAAGGTGACGGCGGATCAGGCTCAACAGTTGATGTTTACAGTGATGAGATGACTGCTAACATCAAGGCTAAGATGAAGGAAGAGGCTGCTGCTAACGGCGGCACAATCGAGCTTAAAGTATGGTGCGCAAGCGCAGACCTCAAGTTCGAAAAGACACTTATCGAAGAGTTCAAAGAGCTTTACAAGAGCGACGACGGTTCTTATGAATTCAAGATCAGATCCAGCGGCGCTATCGGCGAGCCGGATGCAGGCGGAAAGATCGTTGAGTCACCTAAGGATGGCGCAGACGTATTCAACTTCGCAGATGACCAGCTTTCAACACTTGTTGAAGCAAAGGCTATCGCACCTGTAATCGAGCTCTTCAACAGCAATGTTAAGGCTAACAACACAAAGGAAACAGTAGATGCTTGTACAATCGACGGTACAGCATATGCATTCCCGAAGACATCAGATAATGGTTACTTCCTCTACTATGATAAGAGAGTATTCAAGGATGACAGCGCAGTTGCAAGTCTTGACGACATGATCAAGACAGCTAAGGATGCCGGCAAGAATGTATACTTCAACCTGGGCAACGCTTGGTATAATGCTGCATTCTACTTCTCTGCAGGTGTAACAATCAAGTATGAGAATGGCAAGCAGACAACAACCTTCAATACAGATGAAGGTCTTAACGCTGCAAAGGCTATGTGCCATGTTGCTGAAAACGCTGGCGCTGGCTTCACAGGTTCAGACGGTGGTTCAGGCGATAACACAGCAGTTGAAAAGGGCTTCAATGACGGCACACTTGCAGCAGCTGTTATCGGTACATGGGAAGGCCCGGCTATCAAGAAGGCAATTGGTGAAGAGAATGTAGGCGCTGCTAAGCTTCCGACAGCTCTTATCGGCGACAAGCAGGTACAGCTGGAATCATTTGGCGGTTACAAGCTTATTGGTGTAAACCAGTTTACAAAGTTCCCTGTAACATCACAGGCACTTGCTTATTATCTCGGCAACACACAGTCACAGCTCAAGAGATATGCTGAAAGAGGACTTATCCCGACTTCTAATGAGGCTTTGAGCGATACTAAGGTTCAGGCAGATCCCGCAAAGAAGGCTATCGAGGATCAGACTCCGTTCTCACATGGCCAGGGTTCATCTGTTAGCGGTAAGTACTGGTCAACAAATGTCGGCGGTTTCGGCGGTGAGATCGTAACAAAGAAGGGTGCATTCACAGACGATCAGCTCAAGGACAGCCTTGCTAAGATCCAGGAGCAGATTGACACCTGATTTATTATTAATTACTGAAGTCAATTAATCTGTGTGCTGTATGAGCAGCCTGTGCTTCAAAAACGGGCTGCTCATATCAGTACTATAACAAAATTAATCGCAAAGGAGTTGTATATGAATGGATTTTCTGGACTATGCCCAGATGACGACCGGTCAGAAAGTTGCATATAATATAAAAAGCTTCTTTACAGGAATTCCCGGCGCGATTGCGAATTTCTTCAAAGCAATCGGACGATTCTTTAAGGCACTTTTTACTCTTATAGGCAATGGTTTCAAGGGTTACGGCAGTCGCTTTATAAAAGGTGACATTGGTACAAAGCTTTCATATGTGATCATGGGTGCGGGCAGTATGATTCATGGTCAGATAGGAAAGGGTCTTTGTTTCCTGGTTTCTGAGATTGCTTACATCTATTTCATGATAACCTTTGGAATAAACTTTCTCCTTAAAATCTACAGCACAGGTGTATATGTAGATGAAAACACACTCGTAGACGGTGTTATCGGTAAAGAGCCCCCTAACTATGAGCTTGACCCGATATTCGGTGCCAGAACGGTAACGAACCTTGACACACTTGATGACTCAAACAAGATCCTTCTTTTCTTCGTTCTTACAGTTCTTGTTTCAGTTGCATTTTTCGCAGTTTATATCACAAATACCAAGAGCGCATATGCTTCTCAGCTGATTAAGGCTGAAGGCTCAAAGCCCGTTGGCTTTATTGCAGAAATGAAGATGTTCCTGGACGAGCGTTTCCATGTAACTCTTCTCATTATCCCGGTTCTTGGTCTTCTTACCTTCACAGTTCTGCCTATTCTCTACACAATCTTCATGGCATTCACGAACTATGACAAGGCACATCAGCCTCCCGGAAATATGTACTGGTGGGTTGGTTTCCAGAACTTTGCTGATGTATTCTATTCATCACAGCTTAAGTCCCAGACCTTTGGAAAGATCCTTGTATGGACAATTATCTGGGCATTCTTCGCAACATTTACAAACTTTATCTTCGGTATCATCCTTGCACTTCTTATCAATAAGAAGGATATCAAGTTCAAGGGCTTCTGGAGAACAATGTTCGTTGTTACAGCTGCTGTTCCGCAGTTCGTAACACTCCTTATCATGAAGCTTCTCCTTGCTGATGCAGGTCCTGTAAACTCAGTAATCACAGGCATGGGCCTCAGTGCAGTTCCCTTCCTGACAGACGGAATGCACGCAAGAATTACAGTTATCGTTGTAAACATGTGGGTAGGTATTCCTTACACAATGCTTATTTCCTCCGGTCTTCTCATGAACATTCCCGAGGATCTTTACGAGAGCGCACGTATCGATGGTGCAAACGCTTTCCAGCAGTTTACAAAGATTACATTCCCCTACATATTCTTCGTAATGACACCTTACCTCATCACAACATTCGTTGGCAATATCAATAACTTCAACGTTATCTACTTCCTTACAGGCGGCGGCCCGAGCCCGGCAGATTACTACCAGGCTGGTCAGACAGACTTGCTTGTAACATGGCTGTATAAACTTACCATCAACAGTAAGGACTACAACCTTGCAGCGGTTATCGGTATTATCGTATTTGTGATCTGTGCTATCGGTTCTCTTATTACGTTTAATATGTCTAAAGCATCAAAGAATGAGGAGGAATTCTCATGACAAATACATCTACTTCAACAATGCAGAGCGGTTACGCTGCAAAGAAGAAGGCAGTCAATACACTTGTGTATGTCATTCTTGCCATTATGGTAATTATCTGGATAGCACCTATTGTATGGCTGGTACTTGCTTCATTCAGCGGTGACGGTGCATCAACGGGAATTATCCCGAAATCATTTACTCTTGATAACTACATCAGACTTTTTGTAGAGCATGACCCGAATACCGGAGAAGTGATTCCCATGAGCGAAATGAGATTCCCTTATCTCCAGTGGATCCTCAATACCTTTATTGTAGCGGTATTATCATGTGTTATTTCAACACTTCTTATCCTCATGGTAAGTTACGCGTTCTCTCGTCTTCGTTTTAAAACACGTAAGACCTTCCTTAACCTGGGACTTATTCTTGGTATGTTCCCTGGCTTCATGTCCATGGCTGCTACATATAACATCATGGAAATCTTCGGTCTTAAGCAGCAGTTGTTCGCACTTGTTATTGTATATTCCGCAGGCGCAGGCTTGGGATATCAGGTAGCAAAGGGCTTCTTCGATACAATTCCGAGATCTCTCGACGAAGCTGCAAAGATTGACGGCGCGACAAGAAACCAGATCTTCTGGATAATCATCCTTCCGCTTTCAAAGCCAATTATAGTTTACACGGCTCTTACAACATTCATCGGACCGTGGGCAGACTACATCTTTGTAAGCTACTTCATGAAGGATAATGAAAGCGCTTATACAATCGCACTCGGTCTTTATAAGATGCTCAGCAATGAGACATTCAGTGAATACTTCACAGTATTCTGTGCAGGTGCTGTGCTCATAGCTATCCCGATCACGATTCTTTTCGTAATCATGCAGAGATTCTATGTTGCCGGCGTAACTGGCGGTGCTGTAAAAGGCTAAACAAAAACATCAGAAAAGCAGGGATGCATTTGCTCCCCGCTTTTTTTATTGGTATAAATACATTATGAACGAAACATTTTAAGTGAAGAATATAAACTAAATCGAAATAATATTACCCTTTTGACCGGTAGAAATAATAGAGATTTTGAAAATAAAGTGACTGTAATAACACAAAAGTAATTACATCATTTGTGGCAAATAATTACAAAGAATGGTCACGTAAAACGAAAAACAGGCTGAAATACTGTATAATTCTGCATAAAAATTCTAAAAATAAAGCCAGAAATGTAAAAAGTTTACATTGGGTTAACATTTTATTCATATATTACCCGTTTGCAATTTATTTAATATATTAAACTTATAATAAAAAATATATAATAAATACACAAAATAAAAACAAATTATTTAAATATTTGACAATGTTGTAGTGAACATTTTGTATAAATATACCTACAATATAAATATTTTGTATAAGTTTCAACAGTATTATTTTAGCACAATAACAATTGTATTTTTTTTTGTGATATTCTATAATTTTTATTGCTGAATATTATTTTGTGAGGTGTGATCCATGAGATTGCGTAAACAGGCACTCGGTGACCGGAATCTTATCGGTGTCCGGGTTGAGGAGATTCGCAAGAAAAAAGGTATGAAGCAAAAAGAGCTGCTTGCTCAGTTACAGGTCAGGGGCGTGGATATGAACGCATCTGGACTGTCGAAACTTGAGGGTCAGATCAGATATGTAACTGATATCGAACTGGTTGCACTTGCTGATATACTTGAGGTTTCCGTTGATAAGCTCCTCGGCAGAGAAAAATAGTATTGCATATTTAACAGGGATATAATGCTCTCCGTGTGTTACACGGAGAGTTTTCCTTTTTTTCAGAATATATAAAAAAACTCTTGCAATATATAAATGGATATGCTATAATAGGTACATAAAGATAATATCAAAAAGATACTAACAAAAACTTTACTGAAGAGGTGAGATAAATGAAAAGTCTGAATTGTAAAAACTGCGGGGCTGCAATGTACTTTGATTCATCTGCGATGAAAGCCAGCTGCAGATTCTGCAAAACAGAGCATATGCTGAGTATGGAGGATAATGATTTTTTTCATGATTATTATTCTGCTCTGACAGATTTGTTAAGCCCGGTCAGAGATGAACTGGAGAAAAAGAAAAAAGCCGATGCGGTTTGGGAAAAAGCTGAATCTGTAGTTTTTAAGTGTAATGACGGAACAGACGTTGAAATCAGGTATCTGCATTGTCATGAGATCCAGGGAGTGACAGTCTACACTGCAAGACGAAATTTGGTTTTTCATTTTAAAGCTGGTGAAGTAGATAAGACGGAGCTTTATAGAAAGGTTTCCTCAATGGTAGATTATCCTAGTGCAGATATCAGAATGCTTTCAAATTTCTTTCCTAATGTAGTTGGCGGCTTTTCCTTATATGACGGCAGCAACATATTGATAATTTCTAAGGATGAAAATGAATATCCACTGCGACTGTTTACCAATCTCAGTGGCAGACATACTGCATGGATAATAAGCCGGATTGAAAATCTATGTTGTGTGCTTGAATATAACTGTATAGTTCACCCACTACTCGGAATTGATACCATCTATATTAATCCATATCTGCACCAGGCAAGTCTTTACGGTGGATGGTGGGCGGCAGGGAAGAAAAATACATATTCATCATATGGTAGAGTTTACCTGACTATGGAATCAAATCTTATTGCCCTCAGAAAAACCGCAGCCAATGTACTTGGCTTTGCAGGTAATGAACAGGTAAGAAACTATGATGGTATACCAAAGCCTATGGCAGATTTTATCAGCGGAAGCCCCAAAACTGATGCATATGCTGATTTTACCTTCTGGGATGAGGTACTTATAAAATCCTACGGCGAAAGAAAATTTATTGATTTTGAAGCTGATGACGAAAAAATCTATAATAAGGGGTGAGTGAAAATGGGTTACGGAAGCTATACCGCCAGTGACTGGTCTGCTCTGAAGAAAAGAAAAAAGCTTTCTGAAAGCAGTACAGCCGATAGTATCTTCACCTCAAAAAATACAAGTGAAGCTTACTCCGTAAGTAACATAGGGATACGAGAATCCCGAGACAGCATTGATTCTCCCCAGGCGATACCTGTAATTATCGGTTTTGATGTAACGTCCTCAATGGGATACCTTGCTAGTGAGCTTGCGCTTAATTCACTGAATAAGACCATCATGAACCTGTGCAGCGGTACAATTATCAGATATCCGCATATAATGTGCTCTGCTATAGGGGACTGCAAAAGTGACCGGAGCCCTCTTCAGGCAACACAGTTTGAAGCAGATATCAAAATAATGGAACAGCTGACTGAATTGTGTCTTGAAGGAGGCGGAGGAGGTAATGACGGTGAGTCCTATAATCTTCTGTGGTATTTTGCTTACAAACATACAGAATCCGACCATTTTGAAAAACGTAACGGAAAAGGCTGTCTGATAACAATAGGTGATGATAAATGCCACCGAAGTATTACAAGGAGAGAAATTCACAGAGTATTCGGAGATAATAATGAATATGATCTTTCAAACGAAGAGCTTTTGCGTCAGGTGAGAGAAAAGTATAATGTATTTCACATAAATATTGAAAAGGGTAGTGTGCATGATTATCAGGTTCTATCCATGTGGCAGGAGCTTATGCCCGGTTGTGTTACCGTTATACAGAAAAAGGATATATCAGTTTTGTCGGAACTGATAACATCAATTACGGCGCTTTCCTGCGGTATTTCAAGAGAGAAGGTTATGACCGCTATGGATAATGAAACGGTTAAAAAACTGTCAAGATCAATTGCAATGCTTGGAAAAAACGAGAAGGCTGACAAAAAAAGACTGGTTTTCTAAAATCAGAGCAGAAATGAATAATTACAGAGATAATAAAAGGAGGTATAATTATGGGTTACGGCAGTTACAGAGCATCAGACTGGCAGAAACTTAAAGCAAGCAAAGGAATAAACAGCAATTCAGGATCAGCGGATATTTTCAGCTGCAATGAATTCAAGGATAAATATAATCCCAGATTCATAGATGTCCGTGAATCATGTGACAGTAAGGATTCTCCCTTTTCTACACCCATAATCCTGGGTTTTGATTCAACCGGTTCCATGGGTTACCTTGCGGAGGAAATAGCAAAGAATTCACTTAATAAAACTATAACAGAGATGTATGATAAAGAGCCTGTTACGAATCCGCATATCATGTGCGCTGCATTTTCCGGCCCGGAATGCGGCAGCGGCGCAATTCAGGTTACACAATTTGAAGCGGATATCAGAATAGCAGAGCAGCTTCTTGAATTTAATGTAGGCAAAGGCTGGAACAGGTATAGTTATGATAGCCTTGTATGGTATTTTGCCGCAAAGCACACTAAAATTGACAGCTATGAAAAGAGAAAGAAAAAAGGCTTTATCTTCTGTATAGGTGATGAGGTGATATGTAATGCTGATGATATTGTTCTTGAAAAGGATAGAATAAGTTCTATCTTCAATGACGATGTCATTGTTTCCTACAATATAGATAATCTGTATAAGATGGTGTCTGAAAAATACGAGGTATTTCACATCATAACAGGAAGTACAAGAGCTATTAACTCATGGGAAAAGCTGCTTCCGGGCAGAACAGCATATATTAATGAGGAAAATATCAGTTTCTTGTCTGAAGTGATAACATCAATTATGCAGCTTGTAAACGGTGATACGAAAGAAAAGATATTAGATCAGTTTGACGAAAAGGCATCGGCAGTAGTAGAGGAAGCATTGAAAACAATATTTATAAAAAGAAAACCACAAACAGTCAGAAGTATAATAGAAGGACTGATAGGAAAATGATCTTAAGAGCAGTAATAGGCAAAAATTTCGGTGATGAGGGCAAAGGACTTGCAGTTGATCATTTTGCCGGGAAGGCTGTGAAAAACGGCAGATCCTGTCTTGTGATCCGTCATAACGGCGGAGCCCAGGCTGGTCATACGGTAGAAACCCACAGCGGAAGATTTATCTTTCACCAGCTTTCAGCAGGTTCCTTTGCCGGAGCTGATACTCTATGGTCAGAAACATATTTGCCGGATTTGTATAAAATTGACAGCGAGCTTGGAGAGTTCAGCAGCTTATCCGGCAGGAAAATAAGAATACTTGCTGATGCAGGCTGCAGATGTACCTGCATAGACGATATCCTTCTGAATATGGTGATTGAAACCACCAGAGGAAGCAGTCGCCATGGAAGCTGCGGAATGGGTATAAATGAATGTATGCAGCGTTCTGAATATGAACCGCTGTTTTTAGGTGAAGTAAAGGGAATGACTGCAGCATCTCTCTATGCAAAACTGAAAGGGATAAGAAATAACTATCTTCCGTACAGGCTGAAGAAACTGGGGCTGGAGCTTGATAAGGCAGGGGAATACGGTGAACTTCTTTCTGATGATAATGTTCTTATGAATACGGCTGCTCAGATGTGCAGGAATGCGGAGCTTGTGGATATTTATACACCGGATATGCTGCAGAATTATGATGAACTGATATTTGAAGGTGCACAGGGGCTGCTGCTTGACAGCGAATATAAACCTTTCGCACCACATCTGACAAATTCAAGAACAGGCTCATATAATCCATCGGAGTTTTATAAAAAGAATTCTTTTTCAGATGAGCTTGAGCTTGTCTATATTACCAGAACATATGTAACACGCCACGGGAATGGTCCGCTGCCGTACGCCGGAGAGCTGGATCCGGAAATCTATCATATAAAGGATAAGACCAATATTCCAAATGACTGGCAGGGTACGCTGAGATTTGCTCCACACGGCAGCACAAAGGAATTTTTATCAGCCATGACATATGATACCAAAAATGTCAAAAACATCCCTCACAGTCTTTCTCTGATGATAACACACATAAATGAAACAAGAGGAGAAATGTGCTGTCATGGCGGAAACAGGGATATTGATGAATTTACATCTGTTCTGATGAAACAAAAGATATTCAGCACAATATACAGATCAGCGTCACCCTTCGGAGAACCTATGGATATTCAGCAGTAAAACTGTTGAAAGGGAAGTGACGATGATGTATAATGAAGGTGTTGATGTGCTGCGGAAATATGCGGCATAATTCTTTTTCTGAGGCGGAGTGTAAAAGAATCAACTTATACATCAGTATAATAACAGCTCCAGTCAGAACAATCATAACAGTTGGTGCTGCAGCCTGCGGCAGAAAGGAGATTAGTATGAAAGATTTTTCAGAGCTTGCACATGACAGATATTCTGTGCGGAAGTTTGACGGCAGGGATATTCCTGAGGAGGATGTGGAAACAATCATCCAGGCAGGTATCTGTGCACCCACAGCTGTAAATAATCAGCCTGTTAAAATATGGGTGTTCAGAAGCCAGGAGGCAAGAGATAAACTGCTGACTTGCACAAAGATGCAGTTTATATCTCCGGCTAAGGTTATTTTCATGGTAGGCGCAAAGCCTGAGGAAGCATGGGTACGTCCCTTTGATCAGAAAAACTATGCCGAGGTTGACGCTTCTATTGTAACAACTCATATGATGCTGGAAATACATGATCTGGGTTATGGCTCAACCTGGATAGGACATTTCAATGCAGCTCAGGTACAGGAGCTGTTTCCGGAAACAAAGGGCTATGAGCTAATAGCGCTGCTTCCCGTCAGCGGAATTGCCGAGGACTGTGAGCCCTCCCCGAGACATACCCAGTATAAGGAAAGAAACCAGCTTGTAAGCCAGCTTTGATTACAGCATAAGCTCCTTTATGGTTCCGTTTTTGTCAGTGCGCAGTGTATAACCCTTTGCAGTGAACGTGTAGCCGTCTTTATCATCTGATATTTCGTATGGCACATCGGATTTCCTCATTTCATGAACAGCTTCGGCTGCTGCACGGGGAAATGACGCTTCGGGTAAAAGTATTTCACTGCTGCGGCATACAAGACCGGAAAAAGACAATGTAAAGCCGTCTTTTCCGCTTCGGAAGGTCATTCCCTTTACTGAGTCGGGAGAATTGACGGTTATTGCTTCGATATCCTTACTTATAAATCTGATATTGCAGTCATATTTTCCGTCTTTATATCTTACAATACAGCTGCCGTCTGCCGCCAGTTCAGGAGCAGGCGGCGCTGTTTCGTTTGTACAGCCTCCTGCAGACAGCGGCAGAAGTGCGATAAGACAAATTGCATATAGCTTTTTCAAATGTACAGCCTCCTGACTGCCGGATATACAGCTGATTCCGGCATCGGTACAGGTCAAACCTGTTTAATCGTTCAATAATATGCGACTATCGGCAGGAATATTCCAATGATGGAAATGCTAAGGCTGCGGAGACCATTGGGCAAAGTCTATGATCATAATTCGCAGAGTACGAAATCTCTGGGCTTCAATTCCTCTTTCCCGGGGCATCCCTTTGTCTGGTTCATGAATAAATAGTCCTGCTGCCGCAAGGCAGCAAAGCTGAAAGCGGAACGACTGACTCCCTGACAAATAAAAAAAGCCGATGAACAAAATTATTCATCGACTTTTTTGTGTTATTATGAGGTATAATGCATAATATTAATGCTACAGACCCTCAGTAAATAATTCATTTGATTACAGATGTGGAAACCTGTATCAATCAGTGCTGACTATAAAACCTGTATTCAGAGAATATTTTTGATCTCCTCGATCATGTCACTGGGCAGCATTGTTCTTGCTGAATATTTGTCCAGACATTTGTCTCCCAGCTTACCATGATAATAAACAGCATTTACAGCTGCCTCGTCGGTGTTCATTCCCTGTGAAATAAATGATGCCATCATTCCGGCGAGTACGTCACCGCTGCCGCCCTTGGCCATGCCGTTGTTGCCCGTAAGGTTTACATAGACATTTCCGTCAGGCAGTGCAATAATGGTATTGGCACCCTTGAGAACTACAGTAACACCGTATTCGGAAGCAAAATCTCTTGCTGTGCGGTAGCGGCTCTTTTGTACATCATTTGTTGATTTGCCTGTCAGCCTGCCCATTTCTCCAGGATGGGGTGTTATTATTACAGGAGCCATGGCGGTTCTGAGTATTGTGGGATCACCAGCTATGGCATTGATACCGTCAGCGTCAAGAACCATCGGCTTTGTAGTTATAGAGATAAGAGCAGAAACAAGCTCAGAAATATCATCGCCCTGACCAAGACCACAGCCCAGAAGTACAGCGCTGCAGTTGTTCATTATTTCCATCTGCAGACGATCAAATTCGTTTATACTTATTAGACCGTGGGAAGACTGCTCAAGGGGCATGAAAACAGCCTCTGTCAGTCCCTGTGCAGCAATGGGGTAAATTGATTCCGGCAGTGCTACCCTGAGCAGACCTACTCCGCAGCGCAGTGCAGACATACCCGAAAGTACAGCAGCGCCAGCCATTCCGTAGCTTCCGCATATGGACAGCAGTGTACCGTTAGAACCTTTGTGGGCAGATTTCTTCATTGATTTCATGGGATGCTTTTCAAGAAATTCATCCGTTGTTTTCATCGCATAGGTGCAGGTATCAATTATCATTTTCGGAATACCGATTTTTGAAACCGTTACCTCTCCGCAGTAATCCATTGAAGGATAAAGAACATGAGCAGGCTTGAGAGCCGTAAATGAAACGGTATAATCAGCATGGAAGCATTCACCGGGAACTTCTCCTGTATCACAGATAATACCGCTGGGGATATCAACGGCAATACGTACAGCCTTGCTGCGGTTTGCACGTACAATCAGTTCTGTGCAGTACGGGTCAAGAATATCATTGAAGCCTATTCCGTAAATAGCGTCTATGATGATATCGGAATTGCTGATTATCTCAGCGCACTTCTCGCTGTTTTCAGTGTTGTTGACAACGGTTACCTTGTCGGGCAGAATATTGAAATTAAGCTTTGCAAGGTCACTTACAGGATACTCGTTAGCTATAATAACGGTAACATCACACATCATGGAGAGAAATCTTGCAATAACAAAACCGTCGCCGCCGTTATTTCCTTTTCCGCAGAATACAGTGACATTTCTAAGCTTGTCCTTTGCGATTATCTTCGCTGCAAGCTCTGCAACGGCTGCGCCTGCCTGCTCCATCAGGGATGCGAGGGATGTGCCCTGTCTGACGGCAGCTCTTTCGATATTTCTCATTTCTCCGCTTTCTACAACTATCATATACTTCACCTCATAAAGCTCAGAAAAGCAGCAGGCAAAGAAAAAACAAGCTGCCTGCAGCCTTTGGTATTAAACATAAAAGTCAGCGCTGATGAAAGAACCGTGCAGGGAGAAGCTGCACTTTTTCATAAAAAGGATCTCAGCGTTATTTCTGCACAGAAAAATAAAGAATCAAATAGCTGAACCTGAAAATGGATTCAGGCAGCAAATGTTATTATTACTGCATACAATTCACATATAATAAGACTGTTTTTTGTGCAAAAAGGACTGTGTATATTATTGTAGCACTAAATGGATTATTTTTCAATCACATTGATGATATTTAAGAAATATTTTTAATATGTAAGAAAGCTGCAGAGCGGAAAAATGGAAATATGTATTGACAAACGCAGAGAAAACAGATAAAATAGTACTGTTGACATCAGATAAGGAGACGTATCGAAGTGGTCATAACGGGGCGCACTCGAAATGCGTTAGCCCTTTACCGGGCTCGTGGGTTCGAATCCCACCGTCTCCGTAGATGCCCCTCGTTTTACGACGGGGGGCAGAAATAATACATAACAGAGAATAAATAAGAAATAATGAAGAGAAATCCGTTGGTATTTCTGTATTATTTTTTATTTATTCTTTTTTCATTTTTCTTTGCCTGTATATGATACCATCACGTTATGGCACGGTCATCGTCACGGTTAGTGTAAAATAATTCTGGGTTTACTCAAAACCAGAATCAGCTAAGATAAAGTAAACCAAGCTATTACAGCAGCACTGCGGGCAGCCAGACAGTCAGGCGCAATTAGAGCGTACGTAGTGAAGCGACACCATAGCGTTATGGCACCGGCGGCGTCACGCTGGGCGGTTGACATTGGTTGGGGATTGTGATATTCTTTTTGTGTTGATGGGATCTGGGATTGCGTAGGGATTATGTTCACGAGAAAAAACGTCCTGTCGGCTGATGTTTAAAATAAAGGAAGATGCATTTCGATGAAATCAAAAATAATTAATGGGATAAAGAAAAACTGTCCCATCTTGCTTGCACCGCTGATAGTTTGTGCGGTGATGCTGTATGTTTTCAGCAAGTTCCAGCTTTATCCCTTCGGAAAGGCAACGGTTGCCTGGTGTGATATGAATTACCAGGTTGTTCCGATGCTTATGGATATGCACGATATTCTAAGCGGCAAGGACGGACTGTTCCTCAATATGCATAATGCAGCCGGAATGGATATGTGGGGAGTTTTTTGCTTTTTCCTGTCTAATCCCTTTTCGTTTCTTGTTAAATTCACGGAAAAATCAAATATATTGTTTTTTGTAAATATTCTGGTTTTGTTGAAATGTATGTGCGCGTCGGCTGCATGTGCACTGTATTTCAGGGTGTGCAGAAAAAAACTATCTGGTGGTTTTTCTGTCTCTCTGAGCATTATGTACGGCCTTTGCGGATATGGTATGCTTTTTTTCCAGAATATAATGTGGCTGGATATAATGTACCTTTTTCCGCTGCTGATGATAGGTCTTCATAAGCTGATAAATGAAAAGAAAAACCTGATATATATTATCACCCTTTCTCTTATGATGATAATGAATTTCTACATAAGCTATATGGTAGTAATCTTTCTGCTTATGTATATGGCGGTTTACTATTTCCTTACACCGAAGGAAAAGTATTCGTCTGTGGCAGCTTTGAAATTTGTATCCGGCTCACTTCTTTCGGCGCTGATAACAGCTGTTATATGGCTGCCGTCAATTCTTTCCACGGCTTCATCCGGAAGAGTAAAAAACGTGCGCCAGACTATTGAGGATTCCCCTTTCCTTACAAGCTATATGACGGTTATTCCGCTGCTGCTGTGTACGGCTTTTATTTTCCTGCTGTCGGCTTACAGTATTATCCGCAGAAAAAGGCATACTCTGGAACAAAGAAACAACCTTCTTCTTTTTGCAGCAATGCTTGTTCCTTTTATAATAGAGCCTATCAACCTTTTGTGGCACACGGGAGATTATATGTCTTTCCCGGCAAGATACGGCTTTATAACTGTATTTCTTGGATTAATGTGCTGTGCGGATGTGCTTGAAGAGAAAATAGAAGGGGAAGAGGATATTCCGCTGAAAAAACAGATTATTGTCCTTCCTGTGATGGTAGCCCTTGTGGTATGGTACTACATTTATACTTCTGGTTATATAGGCAGAAATTTCTCTGATATAACCAGATATACCGACTCTCTCTGGGGCGATAAAACCTCTCTGGATATGCTTGCAAGGCTTTTCTTTATCACTATTCTTTGTTACGGCATTATCTATGCCTTCTACCGCAAAAAAATGATGATAAAGACTGTATTTGCCCTTCTGCTTGTATTTCTTTGTGCCGTTGAGGGCATTGGCAATGTAAAAATCTATATGGCGAGTCCGTCAGTCAATAATACGGCAAGAACCACTGATTATGTAGATGCTATTAGTCTTGGCGATAAAATATCGGATAAGGATTTTTACAGGGTGACAACGGACTATTGGAATACTGATTACAATATGACCGGTGCATTGGGCTATAATTCCATAAGCCATTATTCATCCCTTAACAGCCATGATTTTATGGCTATGCAAAGACAGCTGGGTTATTCTACTGTATGGATGAAGGCAGGCGGCTCCGGCGGCACAGAGCTTACGGATTCACTTTATAATGTCAGATATAAGATAGTCAGGGATGCTCCGGCAGACGAAGCAATTGTCAAAGGCATAAAAGCCTCAATTGTAAGACATGATGATTATTATAACGGACTGGGAATAGTAAGCAGCAAGGAGCTTTTGTCTGCCAAAAGAGATCTTAGCAATATGACAAGGGCACAGGTGCAGGAATACTTCTTCAGTAACATATTCGGCGGAAATAAAAAGCTTATCACAGAATATAAGTATGCTGAATCAGCATCAAATGACGTAACCATTGTGGGAAATTCATATCATCTGACAAACGGTTCATTTGTCAGATATTCTATTCCGATAAAAGGAAGGCAGAGCCTTTATGCAGATTGCTATAACGGCTTTTCAAATGATCTGGGTGAGGATTACTTTGAAAGCATAAGCGTCAGGGTAAACGGAGAAGTAATTGAAAATAAATATCCTGGTTCGGACAGAAACGGTCTGCTATATCTGGGAGAATTCAGTGACCAGACCGTATTGATTGAAATGGTTGCCTCCAAGACAATAGACTGCTTCAGCTTCGGCGTTTTCGGACTTGACCTTGATATCCTTTCAGATGCGATAAAAACCAGCAAATGTGCAAATCTTAATTATACTGCCGGAAAACTGTACGGCAGTGTGGATGCACAGAAGGATCAGACGCTTTTTCTTGCAGTACCTTACAGTGATGGAATGATAGTAAAGATTAACGGAGAAAGCGTAAAGCCTGAAAAGGTGCTTTCCGATATGACAGCATTTACTCTTAAAAGCGGAAAAAATGATATTGAAATTACTATGATTCCCAAGGGCTTTATTCCCGGAATTATCATTTCAGTGCTGGGAATAGGTCTGACTGTGCTTTACTTTATATTCGGAAAGAAGATAAAGCTGCCCAAAAGGGTTGTCAGTGTAGTGGAGCTGGTAATGGCGGCAGCCTGCATAATAAGTATTCTGCTGGTATATGCTTTCCCGATAATACTTTCAGTGATATGATTACGGACAGTTAAGTAATTTATTATATTAAAGGAGAAAAACTGATGATAAGAATATATAATGCAGCAGAAAAGAATATGGACGAGCTTGTCAGCCTGAGATTGGAAATGCTCAGAGAGGTAAATGGTCTTGCAGAGGATTATAGCTTCAGCGAGAAATTTATCGCAGACAGCAGGGCTTATTTTGAAAACGGAGATCAGACAACACTTATTGCTGTTGACGGAGAAGCAGTTGCCTGCGCCTCCATCTGCTATGTAAATGTAATGCCGACTTTTGAACATCAGACAGGCAAAAGAGCATATATCGTGAATGTATATACAAAGAAGGATTTCCGTAAACAGGGCATAGCTTCAACACTTGTATATATGCTTACAGAACAGGCTAAGGAAAAAGGTGTTACTGAGATTACAGTCGATGCTACGAAAGAGGGCGAAGGCTTGTATTATAAATCAGGATTTCTTAAGAATGAACAGGCAATGACTATGAATATTCCAAGACTGCTCAGACTGAATATCGAAAAAGCAGAGCGAACAGGCTGCAAAACTCAGTGCTGCTGCGACCATGAATAATAACAGATGTTCGTTAAATGGTACCTGGATGGACCGGAAATGACCGTTTTATGCATAAATCACAGGTTGTCCGGAATGATTTGTATGGTGATTAATCACTAATTTAGCTCCGGAAATACACCTTAACCTATTGATTATTCGTTAAAATAAACTAAAATGAATAATGAATAATGGGAATTATTATTTATCTTTGTGCAATATTACTATAAGACATATGCGTTTTTTATATGTTTTTTGTGTTGACAAATGGTATTGCAATAATGTATAATATCAAAGTATCGTAATGACACAAACCCCTGCCTTATGGCGGATGGGAGGGAAGATAAATGGCAGAGATCAGAATCAAAGATAATGAATCT
>ONDB01000018.1 GCA_900316485.1 uncultured Eubacteriales bacterium | reverse complement strand
GGCGTGAATTTGGCGCTCTCCTTTTTCCAGTTCCCCAAAAGCGATGCAGGAACAATAAGCAGCACCTTTGCATTGGGCTTTTCCGTCCGAAGGTTTTCTAAAAATGCGAGTATCTGCACTGTCTTTCCAAGTCCCATATCATCCGCAAGGCAGGCACCAAAGCCTATCCTGTTCATTTGCAGCAGCCAATTTCTTCCGTTTTGTTGATAAGGACGCAGTTCTCCGCAGAAGGTTTCCGGAAGCGGCGCATTTTTTATCTTTTTTGGATCTCTCAGGACTTTCAGAAAATCCATCAGCCATTTTCCGTTTGTAATCACAACTCCGTTATCGGATTTTTCATCCGGTGTACGCAGTATATCCGCGCGAAGGGCATCAAGAAGGGTTATCTCGTTTTCCTGTTTTTTCAGCTCTGCAAGCAATGCGTTGAGCTGTGCATGATTGACCTCGATCCATCTGCCCTTGATAAATGACAGACCCTCCGTCTGGCTGAGAAGCTCCTTTATTTCCGCTTCTGTCAACGGTATACCGCCGACAGTAAGACTCGGCGTCATGCTAAGTATTGAATCAAGCCCCATAAGCTTCGGCTTTTCGTCACCGACTGTGACGGAAACGGCAACGCTGCTGTATCTCTTTTTCCACCAGTTTGGTATGCGGCAGCGGATACCGACATCCTCCAGAGTGGGAATATCCTTAAGCAGACTGTATGCTTCCTCCGCCGTTAAACCGAGCGGATGAAAAAGCTCGCCGCTGTCCATTAGTTCTCCGATGATCTCGGATACCTCTGCCGCCTTGTTAAGGCAGGATAGCAGATCAAGTATTTTTGCTTTCTCGCCCTTGTATTCAGTAAGCGCATATTGCAGCGGAACATGGCGAACAGAACCGTTATTTGTTTTTGTTGCATAGGTTGCAAGAAATGCAAACGGGTAATCTCCCTGTTTATTTTCTACCAGATGAAAGAACACTCTTTCGGGGACATGGAGCTTTGAGTTCTTTTCGGCAAAATAAAGAGATACCTTCCCGGGATATGTCTTTATTTCTTTTTTGAATATATCCAGAAAGCGTTTGTACTGACGCTTTATCCATGTCTTAGTTACATATTCCGCGCCGATAACAAAGGGAACGCTGTTAAGGAGCAGCTCTGTCGTTTCTTCATCGGGTGTTAGTACGGTTTTTTCGCGGCTCAGCTCTATGCCGGGTGTTGCAGCAAGCTGTTCCGAAAATAGTTCCGCAATACGGTATATGTAATTTCCGGCCGCATCAAAATAATCGGGTTTTTCCGAAAAAGCGAGCCTGTAAAAGGTCTGATAAGGAGCTTTTACAAACTTGCCGGTATTTTCATTGTTTGTATTCTGTGCCGCTATATCGACACGGAAAGAATCTTTTGTAAATAAAAAGAATATCTTATCCATTCTGGTGTCCTTTTCTTATTAATCATTTTTATCCGGGAAATGGTCGGGATGATTTTTAATAATGAAGCCTATTCTTTCCCGAAACTCGTCGCTGAATCCGTCGAGATCGTCTGTTGTTATCACACCGTCCATTAACAGTCCCAAAATATTATCCACCATTTTGGAGCGGGAATTTCTTACTATTACACCCGTTGAGCGTTTATCTTCCTTGATCCTGTCGTGCAGCTCCCAGAAGCGGTCAGAGGCATTTTTGTCTGTGGAAAGTATTTTAATATATTCTTTGCAAAGCTTTTCCATATATGCTTCCTGCCAATCGGCTATCCTGCTTCTGTAAAGCTTCCAGTCTTTTTCTGTAAAATATGAATTCTCCATTTTTCCTCCTGATATATCACAAGGGGGTTTAAATATCTCCTTAGTGGTATTGCTGTACTGTTATCTGATATTCTACCATATTTTGTTCTGTACATCAATATCTCGAACGTAAAAACGACTATGATTCTGTTTATTTGCAGGGTGTGGCTGATACCAATTAATATGCGGCGTTATCTGGTATAATCCCCCGCAAAACACAAATACTACCCTTGAATAAATTTGTATCAAAGGAGAAATAAACCATGCGCAGGGCAGGAATAGTCAGACG
Source organism: uncultured Eubacteriales bacterium (assembly GCA_900316485.1). Lineage (GTDB taxonomy): Bacteria > Bacillota > Clostridia > Oscillospirales > Acutalibacteraceae > UBA1213. Next base: position 2,258 of record ONDB01000018.1, on the reverse strand, counting down.
CATAGACGACCTCGGGCGTGTCGTCATACCTAAGAAAATACGCAGGACGCTGAGGATTCGTGAGGGCGACCGTCACTGATAACATTGACACAAGACTACCCTTTTGTGAGCGCGATAAGGGATATTGCAGAAAGACTACATATTGAATGATAAAAAACAATAAGCATATCTTGAATCCCAGTAGTAAAAGCTGTAGTATTTGTACTGTTGGCATTATGTTTATTTACAGTATTTTCCACAAAACAGGTATTGACATTCAATTTTCAGAATTCCTGTCTGTTTTATACTATCATTATTATTATCTTGTAAATTAAATTGCCATTTCTTTCTCTGTGTATTATCATAGAGAAAGAATTTTTTTATACTGAAACCTTTTTTAATGAAACACCGTCATTAATAACAGATGTACATCATTACAGGGAGGCAAGGATTTTGGATGAAAATAAAAGGCTCGCCCTGCGGCTGAAAAAACACGACGACGAAGCACTTGACCGGATAATTACGCGGTTCACTCCGCTTGCTGCAAAAATAATACTTAATATCTCAAACGGCGCTCTTTCAGATGAAGATGTGGAAGAGGCGGTCTCTGATACCTTTGTAGCCCTGTGGAAAAATGCTGACAGATTTGACCCGGAGCATCTTACGGGTTATATTTGTGCGGTTGCCAAATCAAAAGCTTTTGACAGGCTCAGAGATAAAAATCCTGCCTTTGTCATTGAAGCTGACGAAGATCTGATCGGAGAAGGATCTGAGCCTGACAGCATTGCAGAAACAAATGAGATCATCGAAGCCTTGAAACAGGGAGTAAATGATCTTCCTGAAACGGATCGTGAGATCATTATTCGTCATTATTATTACTATCAGAAGGTGGCCGACATTTCATCGGAAATGGGTATTCCTTCTGCAACCGTCAAGGTCAGGCTTCACAGGGCAAGAAAGAAATTAAAAAAATACTTAACGGAAAGGGGTTTTGCACTATGAAATTATACAGCCTTTTTGACAGGATTGATGACAGCTTCGGAATTGAGGATCGTGTGGGTCTTTCTGCTCCCTGTAATATATCGAGTGACAGGATCACTGCTATGACGCACAAAAAGCTCGGTATAGCAGCTCCGAAAAGACGGTCAGGCAGAAAGCTGATCGTATTGCTTGCAGCAGCGGTTTTGGTTGTTTGTACAGCTTTGGGCGTTTCGGCTGTTATTGCGAACAGAACTGCGGATTCAGTCTTTTCGGATGTTTTTTCGGGAGAACCCAATGCATTAGGGCTGTTTGAAAGCCGCTCGGTGGATTTTTCAAGCCCTGACAAGAATCTGAGTGCATCTGTCCTGGGAATGACCGCCGACTATCACGATCTTTATGCTATGCTCAGCGTAAGACATAAGGACGGCACAGCATTTACAGACGAGGACTACCGCTGCGGACTATATATCCCGACAAGCGGCACCTTTGACGATTTCGGCGGTATGATAAGCTGTACTATGAAAAACGGCGAGCCGTTGGGCAATTTAGGATTCGGCGGCGGATTTGACTGCCACTTATATCTCAGTGATGACAGAACTGAACTGAAAATATATCTTTGGGTAGATCTGAACGGATTTGATGCACAGGGCGGCAAACTGACATTTACAAGCCGCCGTTTTCGCGCACAGAAGATAACAGAGATACTCAGGTCTTATGAAACGGTAACTAACAGAGACTGGCTTGAAAACGAAAAGCTTATTGACAGCGAGGGCTGGCATTTTATCCGCACGGATGATAATTATGTGCTTTGCAAAACGATCGAAAAGGAATATGAGCTGCCCTTTGAGATCAGCTTTTCCCTTGATTACGAAACGGGTAATAATATCTGGCTTCACCCGTCACGCACAGAAATAACGGACATTCTTACCCCTGCCGCATCGGGTATGACGGCGGTATTTTCCGATCTGGGAATTGAGCTTGCTTCTGACTGCTCTGCATCTGCAGCCGGTATAGGAATGCCTGAAACCGGAGAAACGGGGCTGAAATTCTTTGCCTTCCGGGAAATAAACAGTGCGGATTCATATATCACTCTTGATAACGGAACAAGCTACTATCTTGTTCTGAGCGGATTCAGCAGCGGAATCAATGACAGTACGGGACGATATGAAGAGAGTATTCATCTCAGATACAGGGATGTTCCCGACCCGGCCCTTGCGGATGAGATAATTGTCGTCGATAAAAGAAACATAAGCCGCATAGTGATAAACGGCGATACTGTCTATGAAAAGGGAGGATAT
>ONDB01000027.1 GCA_900316485.1 uncultured Eubacteriales bacterium | reverse complement strand
TCTGGAAGGAATTGCGCACTTGCCGGATATCAGTCCCCTGTGCTGCCATGGAGGCAGACCGGCTTGTGCAAAGCGCAGCCTGATCTTTACGGCGGCGCATTGAATGAAAAGACAAAAACATGGACAGTAAAGGCAGATCTGTCGGCACAGAGCCGGCGGATTCACACGGCTGCATTTGATCGTGCGTATTAGTGTTAACATTGCGTTTTGCATTAAAAGCAGGACTTATGTCCGTGATTTTGCATATTGCCGCAGGCAACGGATAAATTGACGGCCTTGCTTTCGGCTCAGCCCGGCACAGGTTATCTGCCCTCAGACAGGTGCAGAAGGCTTTTTCTGTTTCCGGGAAATATCCGGCTTTGTTGCAGAGCCAATGGTTGATGTGGAAAATGCTCCACAGGGACTGCGGAATAGGGCATATATGTGTCCCTGCCCTGCATTCCTAAAAATTAAGCAGGAGGATGAATTAAAAATGGAGATTCTTAAAGTTTCGTCAAAGTCGTCACCCAATTCAGTCGCAGGTGCGATTGCCGGGGTAGTAAGGGATTACGGTTGTGTTGAAGTTCAGGCAGTGGGAGCAGGCGCTACAAATCAGGCGCTTAAGTCAGTTGCTGTTGCCAGAGGTTATCTTGCGCCTATGGGAATAGATCTGATATGCATACCTGCATTCACAAGCATTGAAATCGATGGGGTAGAGCGTACCGCAATCAAGCTTATTGTTGAGATAAGGTAAACTCTGACCGAACAAGGACGACGGGGATGTTCTGTCGTCCGAAATTTTATTCAGAATAAGGAAGTGCTTTAAAAATGATTAACGGATCCGGTTACAAAAATGCTATAATATCAGGCGCAAACAATATAACATCACACAAACAAGAGATAAACGCACTGAATATATTCCCAGTTCCGGACGGCGATACGGGAACAAATATGTCAATGACAATCCAGGCTGCAGCAAGAGCACTGGAGGATGTACATTCACAGAATGTTTCAGAGGTAGCTTCTATAGCTGCATCTGCAATGCTGAAGGGCGCAAGAGGAAACTCCGGCGTTATCCTTTCGCTTCTTTTCAGAGGTATTGCAAACGGCCTCAAGGAAAGAACAGAGGTTGACGGAAAAGCCTTTGCATCAGCTTTTCATGTAGGTGTGGAAATGGCATATAAGGCAGTTATGAACCCCGCTGAGGGTACAATACTTACAGTTGCAAGAATGGCGTTTGACGCAGGACGTACAGCGGCTGAGATAGATACTGATTCCGTTGTGGTATTCAATGCGCTTTGTTCAGCAGCACATGACGCTCTTGATAAAACACCAGAAATGCTTCCTGTACTCAAGAAGGCAGGAGTTGTTGATGCAGGCGGTATGGGTCTGTGCATGATACTTGACGGTATGCTTTCTCTTTTCAGGGACGGTGAGATCGTTGAGGCAAAGGAACAGGATGAAGATGAGCCGGCAACAGGCATTCAGGCACAGATCGAGGCGAGCAGGGAATTCTTCAGAAATGCAGCCGCAGAATATGATACAGATATTACATATACCTATTGCACAGAGTTTATAGTAGGCAAGGCTGAGGAGCTTACAAAAAGCCCGCTGGAGCTGAGATCCTTCCTTGAAACAATAGGCGACTGCGTTGTTGTTGCTGAGGATGAGGATATAATAAAGGTACATGTTCATACAGAGAATCCTGGTAATGCTCTTCAGGCTGGTCTTGAATTCGGTCAGCTTCTTACCGTAAAGGTGGAAAATATGAAGGAGCAGCACAGAAAGGCTGCGGAGCAGTACGAAAAGGAAAAGGCTGCTGCAGAGCAGGAGAGAAAAAGACAGGAAGAGCTTCGTCCGGTGGAGCCGGAAAAGGAAGCAGGCTTTGTTGCAGTTGCAAGCGGCGAGGGTCTTGTAGGAGTGTTCAGGGATCTTGGCTGCGACCATGTTGTAAGCGGCGGTCAGAGCATGAACCCCAGCACAGAAGATATCTTAGAGGCTGTTATGGCTACACCCGCAAAGACAGTATTCGTGCTTCCGAATAATAAGAATATTATACTTGCTGCTGAGCAGGTGATACCTCTTGTAAATGACAGGGAAGTAGTTATTATTCCCTCAAAGACAATTCCTCAGGGACTTGTGGCTATGCTTTCATATGCAGCTGATTCCACCTCTGAGCTTAACAGGGAATTTATGACAGCGGCTCTTGCGAATGTTTCAACGGGCCAGGTTACCTATGCTGCAAGAAACAGCGAATTCGGCATGACAAAGATAAAAGAGGGCGATATAATAGCTCTCAATAACGGCAAGCTTACCGTTAAGGAAAAGGATCCGGTAAAGGCAGTCGTAAAGCTTGCAAAGGAAATGATTACAAGAGATACCTCATATGTAAGCCTTATCTATGGTAACGGTATTACTGAGGAACAGGCTGCTGCCGCTATGGAAACTATTGAGGCAAAAACCGGAGGCAGTGTGGAAATATCCCTTATTCAGGGCGATCAGCCTATATACTACTTTATTCTTTCTGTAGAATAAGCTTTCTGGATTAAAAATCAGTCTGAAATTGTATATGTTCAGGAAAAGCAAAGGAGATGATCCGTATGAAAGGTAATAAGCATTTTAAAAGAGGAGCGCTTGCTGCTGCTGCCATGGGAGCTGTACTGAGCTTTAACGGCTGCTCGGTGCCTGCAAATGTATCATCTGACAGCCAGCTGAGCAGTCAGGATGAAGTAACAAGCAGAATTGAGGAAAGCGTTCAGGACAGTTCAGAAACCGGTGCTTCCGAATTATCATCGGATACATCTGTGGAAATGCAGATTTCCAACGGCGCAAGCGTAGTTTCTGCTGCGGAAAGCGGCCTTGATGAAGTATTTGTTCCGTCCGATAATATTCCTGAGGACGTTTACGGTCCTCCGGTAGTGGAAGAGTCTGATCCTGTGCTTGATGAAAGTATTATCAAAGAAGAATCGGATGATACGGATATGTATTTCAACCCGGATGATAATATTCCCATGACAGTGTATGGTCCTGCTATAGCAGATGAATAATGAGGGAGCAGATATGGATTCACTGGTAAAAGCGAAGCATCTTATGCAGCTTTACGAATATAAGGAAAAGCTGCGCAGGGAGCCGGATTTGAAATTTCTATTTCTCGAGCTTACCATGCGCTGCAATGAAAGGTGTCTTCATTGCGGCAGCAGCTGCGGAGATGTGGAGTATGATGAGCTGTCTGTAGAAAAATACCGGGAGCTTCTGGATAAGGTGAAAGAAGATTTTCCCAAATTGCCTATGCTGTGCATAACCGGCGGCGAACCGCTGCTGCGCAGGGAATTTTTTGAAATAATGGGCTATGCCCAAAGCCTTGGCTACAGATGGGGAATGACCAGCAATGGTACGCTTATTACTCCCGGAATTGCAAAAAGACTGTATGAATCCGGGATGAAAACTATTTCGGTGAGTATAGACGGTCTGGAGCAGACGCACGACAGCTTCAGACGTACACCAGGTGGCTTCAGAAAGGCTTTGGAGGGTATAAAGAACCTTCTGGAGTATGATTTTCAGGATGTTCAGGTAACTACTGTTGTTACGAAAAAAAGCCTTCCCCAGCTTGATGAGCTTTTTCAGCTGATTGAAGAACTGGACGTGCATTCGTGGCGAGTAATCAATATTGAGCCGATAGGCAGGGCACTTGAGCTTGACGGATATGCTCTTGACCGTGATGATTACCGCCGGATGTTTGATTTTATCAGGAAAAAAAGAGCAATGGGTTATCCGGTGACCTATGGCTGCTCACATTATCTGGGAATCGATTTTGAAAAAGTTGTACGAAACTGGTATTTCCTGTGCAATTCAGGAGTATTTACAGCAAGCATTATGGCTAACGGAGATATAGCAGGATGTCTTGATATTGAGCGCAGGGAAGAAACTATACAGGGAAATATACTGCGTGATGATTTTACCGATGTGTGGAAAAACAGATTTGAGATTTTCCGTACACCGCTTTATGAAAAAGATGACAGATGCCGCTGGTGTGAATCGCGTTATTTCTGCGGCGGCGGAGCATATCACAGCTGGGATTATGATAACAACAGACAGATGGTATGCTTCAAGGATATTTTGTTCTGATCGAAATAAATGGAAACGCTGGGCAGTATTCAGCAAAGAATGGAACTGCCCGGTGTTTTGCTTGATAATTCTGAGGTGAAACCATATGAAAAAGAAACCGCTTATGATCTCTGCGATGGTATTCGGAGGTATAGGACTTGCAATAATAATTGTAGGCATTGTATTCTATATGAACGGAGATACAGCATTTTTTGAAACACTTGCAAAGATCTTTGGAATGACAAAGGATAAAATAACAGCAACAACACTTTGTCAGTTTGGTGTAGTATTTGAGATAGCAGCATTTGTTCTTGCGTATCGTTCACTTAAGGATGAAGATTTTGATCCCACAGAGGAAGCATCAGAGCCGGAAGCTCTTACAGTGCAGGAATAAGGGGTTGAATTTAAGGTTAGGGTCTGAGATGTTTGTCGGGACGTTCATTCAGGAATTGAAGGTAGGATCTGCCGTTAAAGATATGACAGGTAATCTTTTCAGGCGCAGATCCGGCTGCTTTTTTCGGAGTGAATTCTCTGTAGGAACAGAGGTGATGATATTATAAGAAAGTATGCACATCAAATTCTTTTGATAAAAAAGACAAAAAAGGTTGACAAAAACCCGTTGTTGTGTTATTATAGTAGAGCAGTCAGTTGAAGGCTGCGTAATATTTGGTCCGGTAGTTCAGCTGGTTAGAACGCTAGCCTGTCACGCTAGAGGTCGACGGTTCGATCCCGTTCCGGATCGCCATTG
>ONDB01000019.1 GCA_900316485.1 uncultured Eubacteriales bacterium | reverse complement strand
GTCATCGAAACCGGCGCAGGAAACTGTCATGTTTATGTGGACGAAAAAGCAGATATTGATATGGCAGCAGAAATCATCTACAATGCAAAGACATCACGTCCCTCGGTTTGTAATGCAATAGAAACAATACTTGTTCACAGTGCGATTGCAGAGAAGGCTTTGCCTGCAATAAAGGCAAGACTGGACGAAAAGAATGTAGAACTCAGAGGCTGTGAAAAAACTGCTGCGATACTTGGCGACAGCGTAAAGCCGGCAGACGAAAGCGACTGGGAGACAGAGTACGGTGATTATATCCTTGCAGTGCGTGTAGTTGATTCATTTGATGATGCTGTTGCACATATTGCAAAATATTCAAGCGGCCACAGCGAATGTATCATAACCGAAGATTATAAGAAAGCTAAACGCTTTACAGAGGTGGTTGATGCAGCCGCAGTTTATGTAAATGCTTCCACACGCTTTACAGACGGCGGTATGTTCGGGCTTGGCGCAGAGATAGGAATTTCTACACAGAAGCTTCATGCAAGAGGACCTATGGGTCTTAATGAGCTTACTTCAATGAAATTTGTCATTGAAGGCGAAGGACAGGTAAGAGTATAATCTGGCTACAGAAGAAGATAGATAAGGGCAAGCAGAAGCGAGTTATCCTCCTGCTCGTCCAACAGCAGTATTATAAGGGCAAGGATCATCGTGCGGTCCTTGTCCTTAAGCAAAGCAGCGAGGATACCTTCGTCTTTTTGCACAGGTAAAGGTGCTTCACTGTTTTCTTCTTTTTGGGATGAATCAGACACGGACGAAGCTTCAGGGCGTGATTTTGCCTTGTATTCATTTGCAAGATCCTGGGCGTTTTTTTTCATTCGCTCGTATTCTTTCTCGTCCATGACTACACCTTCTTCCGTTATTGCAGAGATTCTTCGCTGCTTTGCATCTTCTTTTACAGCTGAGAGGCGAACACATTTTTTATTAAAGGCAGCATACGCATCAACCCCAGGAGTCTGATGGAACCGTCAATTCTGCCCCTGCGCTTTTCGCTGAGAAAGGGCCGCAGCGCAGAAAGCAGCCTTGTGCTGTCGTTTTCCTCATTCATAGAGGAAAGCAGCGGAGCAAGCTTCATCATCATCCCCAGCATATCAGGGGAAAGAGCTCCCAGAGTATTCTGCTGCGGCTGGACGGATGGCTGCGGCGGCGGTGCAGGGCTTTCCTGCTGAGAGCTTCCGAGCATAGCTCTCAGTGAACGAATCTGCTCCATCATTGATGGGTCAGAAAGCAGCTGTCCTATTTTCTGGGAAATATCATCCATCTTTGTTCTGTTCCATCAGTTTTTTCAGCAGAGCCTGAGCTTGCGGAGTATTCAGTATCTGCCTGGTTTTTTCCTTATCCGCAAGTATACCCTGAACCTGTTTCTGCTGTTCGCTTGAAAGCCCGGAAAAAAGCTTCTGTGCGCTGTTTTTGTCCATAACCGATTCCTCCTTCAGCGTATAGCCGGCAGCCCTGGTGCGGGTACATCATCCGGCTCGCTATTACATAATATGCCGCTGGTCTGAAAATATGAACAGGAGTGAAATAATGAAAATACTTGTCTTTTCCGACAGTCACGGTGATCTTGAATCTATGGTGAGCGCCATGAAAAAACACCGCAAAGCAGAGGTAGTAATCTTTTGCGGGGACGGTGTAAGGGATTTTTCCCAGCTCCGGATAAAATTCCCTGATAAGATGTATTACGGTGTAACCGGCAACTGCGACTGGTACAGCGATTATCCGTCCTATGACGAGATAGAGCTTTGCTGCAAAAAGATATTTCTTACCCACGGACATATGTTCGGAGTTAAGAATGGTCTGTCGAGAATTATTGACCTGGGAAGAAGCAACGGCTTTGATATCGTGCTTTTTGGTCATACTCACCAGCAGGTGACCTCAGCTGAGGGCGCAATGCTTATCATGAATCCCGGCTCAATCGGCTGCGAGGGTGAATACGGTATCATAGAAATTGATGAACGTACCGGTATGGTCACAGCAACTGAATATCCGCGTTCTGATATTCCGCCGCTTAAAATGAATACAATAAGCGATATCGGATGATATAAGAAAATGCATAGGCAATACGTCCGGCAGCATTGCTCCGGAAAATGAAAATCATGGCGCCGCTTGCTTGGTAATAATGCCTGTTTATCGTAGATTTTCATGAAAAAAAGCTGTTTTAGCTTATAAAATTTATTTTTCCTATTGAAAAATGACACGAAATGTTATAAAATATACTATGTAAGTGCTGCAGCGGTGCATTTGTGCAGATGACTGCAGACGCCCGGAGCTTACCGGGAAAAGCGGTTTATTCCGCAATATCGTTGACCGGCTCTGACCGGGGAAAGGATGTAAGTAAAATGAACTATCTTAACAAGAAAACTGTTGAAGATATTGATGTAGCAGGCAAGAAGGTTCTTGTACGCTGCGACTTCAACGTACCGTTTGACGGCGAGGGCAATATCTCTGACCCCAAGAGAATCGACGAGGCTCTCAAGACCATCAAATATCTTATTGACAATAAAGCAAAGGTTATTCTTTGCTCACATCTGGGTCGTCCGAAGGGCGAATTCAATATGAAGTATTCACTGGCTCCTGTTGCTGCTTATCTTTCAAAGGCACTTGGCTTTGAGGTAAAGATGGCTTCTGATGTTGTTGGTGAGAGCGCAAAGAGCATCGCTGCTTCTCTTCAGGACGGCGAGGTAGAGCTTATAGAGAACGTTCGTTTCCACAAGGAAGAGGAAAAGAATGATCCCGAGTTTGCAAAAGAGCTTGCTTCACTTGCAGAAATATATGTAAATGATGCATTCGGTACAGCTCACAGAGCACACGCTTCTACAGCTGGTGTTGCTGATTATCTGCCTGCAGTATGCGGTTATCTTATCCAGAAGGAAATCACAGTTATGGGCGGCGCACTTGAGGATCCGAAGAGACCCTTCGTTGCAATTCTCGGCGGTGCAAAGGTTTCAGATAAGATCGGCGTAATCACTAACCTCCTTGATAAGGTGGATACACTTATCATCGGTGGCGGCATGGCTTACACATTCATGAAGGCTCTGGGTTACAGCACAGGTACATCTATCTGTGAGCTTGATAAGGTAGAGCTTGCTAAGGATATTATGGCAAAGGCTAAGGCTAAGAATGTAAACTTCCTGATTCCTGAAGATACAGTTGTTGGTCTTGAGTATAAGCCTGACACAGAATCAAAGACAGTTGATTCAGATAAGATCGAAGATAACTGGATGGGTCTTGATATCGGTCCCAAAACAAGAGAGAAATTTGCTAATGCACTTGTTGGTGCGGGCACAGTAGTATGGAACGGTCCTATGGGCGTTTCTGAGTGGGAAAAATTTGCAGCTGGTACAATTTCTGTTGCAAAGGCAGTTGCTGAAAGCGGCGCTATCTCCATCATCGGCGGCGGCGACTCTGCTGCAGCTGTTGAGAAGCTTGGCTATGCTGACAGAATGACTCATATTTCAACAGGCGGCGGCGCATCTCTCGAATTCCTCGAGGGTAAGGTACTTCCGGGTATCGCATGCCTTAACGAAAAATAATAATGCATGATTCATAATGCACATAAGCATAATGAAATGCTTTATTCATGTATTCAGATTACGGGGTAGGGCAAATGCTCTATCCCGTTTTTCGACTGCGTATTCCAGGGTGATGATAAGACCAGGTTTCTGACATCACCCCGGCAAATTGAAGATTAAAAATAATATTAATTTTGGTCAGGGAAAATAAGACCTGACAATGGCTGGGGGAAAGCCTCTGCCATAATAAAGAAAGGAGTAATTACAATGAACAAGGAACTCAGACAGGCAGTTATCGCTGGTAACTGGAAAATGAACAAAACAAGACCGGAGGCAAAGGCACTTATTGAGGAGCTTATTCCGATTGCAGAGAAGGCAAACTGCGGAGTAGTTATCTGCGTGCCTTTTACAAACCTTGAAACAGCTGTAGAGCTTACAAAGGGCACAAATATCAAGGTTGGCGCAGAAAACGTGCATTTTGAAAAGAGCGGTGCATTCACAGGCGAAATCTCAGCAGATATGCTTACAGAGATCGGCGTTGAGTATGTTATCATCGGTCACAGCGAAAGAAGACAGTATTTCGGAGAAACAGACGAAACTGTAAACAAGAGAACAAAGTCTGCTCTTGCAGCAGGTCTTAAGCCTATAGTATGCGTAGGTGAGCTTCTCTGGGAGCGTGAATGCAATATTACAGAGGAAGTAGTAGCAAGACAGATCAAGCTTGATCTTTTCGATGTTTCTGCTGAGGATGTAAAGAAGACAATCATTGCTTATGAGCCTGTTTGGGCTATCGGCACAGGCAAGGTAGCAACAGCTGAGCAAGCAGAAGAGGTATGCAAGCTTATCCGTGATACACTTGCAAAGCTTTACGACAAGGAAACAGCTGATGCAGTTACAATCCAGTACGGCGGCTCAATGAATCCGAAGAATGCAGCAGAGCTTCTTGCACAGGAGGATGTTGACGGCGGACTTATCGGCGGTGCATCTCTTAAGGCTGCTGATTTCGGCGTTCTTCTTGACGAGGCCAGCAAATAATTTCAGAATTATTACTTAAAAGTATCGGGCGATTTTTCACCCGGTACTTTTGCTGAAATACAGAAAACAATATTTCAGGATCATCGGTTGATCATAATTAAAAGACGAATGGAGTAAAGCAATGAAAAAACCATTAATTTTAATGATACTGGATGGTTTCGGTATCGGAACAAACTACGGCAATGCTATCCGCACTGCCAAAAAGCCGAATCTGGAGCATATTACATCTACTAACCCCTGGACGCTTATTGCTGCATCGGGTATGGATGTAGGTCTGCCTGATGGTCAGATGGGCAACAGTGAGGTAGGACATACTAATATCGGCGCCGGCCGTGTTGTTTATCAGGAGCTTACAAGAATCACAAAGGCAATAAAGGACGGCAGCGTTCTTAAGAATGAAGCTCTTGTTCATGCTATGGAAAACGCTGCTGAGGAAGGCAAAGCTCTTCATTTTATGGGTTTGCTTTCACCCGGCGGTGTACATAGTCATAATACTCACCTTTATGGTCTTGTTGAAATGGCAAAGACAATGGGTGTAAAGAATGTATATGTTCATGCTTTCCTTGACGGACGTGACGTACCTCCTTCAAGTGCAAAGGGATATATTGAGCAGTGCCAGGCTAAGCTTGAGGAAATCGGTCTTGGTCAGATTGCAACAATCTCAGGACGTTACTATGCAATGGACAGAGATAATAACTGGGATCGTGTAGAAAAGGCTTACAGCGCTCTTGTATACGGCGAGGGTAATAAAGCCGCAAACGCAGTTGAAGCAATCAGCAACTCATACGCAGAGGGTGTAACCGATGAATTTGTTATTCCTACAGTCTGCGTTGAAAATGCTTGTATTAAGAGCGGCGACAGCGTTGTCTTCTATAATTTCCGTCCTGACAGAGCAAGAGAGATTACACGTACATTTGTTGACGAAAGCTTCTCAGGCTTTGAAAGAAGAAACGGCTTCTTCCCGCTTACATATGTATGTATGACTCAGTATGATGCTACCATGCCTAATGTTGAAGTAGCATTCAAGCCCCAGACACTTACAAATACCTTTGGCGAGTATATCTCAAAGAAGGGGCTTACGCAGCTCAGAATCGCTGAAACAGAGAAGTATGCTCATGTTACATTCTTCTTCAACGGCGGCGTGGAAACTGTCAGCGAAGGTGAGGACAGATGCCTTATTCCTTCTCCGAAGGTAGCAACATATGACCTCCAGCCTGAAATGAGCGCATATGAGGTAACCAGAAATGTGGTTGAAAGAATTGAAAGCGGCAAATATGATGTTATTATTCTCAATTTTGCCAACTGCGATATGGTAGGTCATACAGGAGTGTTTGAGGCAGCCGTAAAGGCAGTAGAGGCTGTTGATGACTGCGTAGGACAGGTTATCAAGGCTATCAAGAAGATGGACGGTATAGCTCTTATTACAGCTGACCACGGTAATGCTGACAGAATGCTTGATGAGGACGGCGAGCCTTTCACAGCTCATACAACAAACCTTGTTCCGTTTGTAGTGGTAAACCATCCCTGCGAGCTTCGTGACGGCGGCAGACTTGCAGACCTTGCTCCCACAATGCTGAAGCTTCTCGGGCTTCCCCAGCCTCAGGAGATGGACGGCGAAAGCATTATTAAATAATTATAGTAAAAGAAATCTCCCCTCGGATGCAATCTGAGGGGAGATCTTTTATTTAATTGTCTTTGCTTGACTGAAGCTTGCCGTTATCAACGAACATATTGTCAAAAGCAGTCTTCACTGAATTGTTATCAGGTGATACTGAAACAAGTACATATGGATAATGAGTGAATATTTCGCTTTCATGCACGGCATTGTAGGCTTTTTCGTTAATATTCTGATATGTAGCAGCTTTTTCGTTAATATAGTCCTCAATTACCGTTCGGAGTACATCTTCATTGTCTTCACTGGAAAGCTTGAAGCATGCAAGCTCGGTGAAATTATCTGTTCTGGCTGAAATATACATAGCCGAGTCAGACACAACCCCGTTAGGTATTTCATAATACTTCTCAATATTGTCGCCGGATATTTCCGAAAGATTATCATAATTCATTTTGGAAATAACATGACTGGTGATATCGTGAGCAGTATAGTTTACAGAATTTCGGGAATTACCGGCTCTGAAAAGAAGCAGCAGAATAATGCATATCAGGGTAGCTGCTATGGCAATAGATGTTACAACAACAATAGTCAGTCTGATATTATTTGTTTTTGCTGAATTATTGTCTTCCATAGCATCACCTCCGTTTGTTTGAGTCTGATTCAGGAATAATAACATCAGATTATTATCAGTAGTCAGACACTTCCTTAACTATTATACAATTTTTTAAAGTTTATTGCAACAGTAATAAATGATCCGTAAAATAAAAAAACGGCACCAAAGTACCGAGAAAATATAAAGGTCCGCCCAACCGTACACCGTTGATAATAACCTGCCTACGAGATAAGCAGGTGGGTATCCTCTCCACAGTTTCATACTCCCTTCGTCCGCAAAGCGGGAGGTCTGAAGTCCACTGCAGAAGCCGGATTCCCGATTTAAGGGTTGTAGGGTTATTTTGAACGATCAATACGCATCGGGCAGACGATTTAACTGAATTTATTCTCCTGTGTGTATATTTATTATACAACAGAGAACAGGAAAAATCAAGTGTTATTGCAAATTTTTTTAAAAGAATGCAATATAACTATCAAAAACTCAGTATGGCATATGCAGTAAAAAACCTCCGCCTGAAAAGAAGCAGGCGGAGGAAAAGCTCTGAATTTCAAAGACCGGACTGTAATGAAAATTATTCCTCTTCATCCTCAAATTCAGCGTCAAAATTCTGCTCAAAGATTTCAACAAGCTCGTCAAGAAGTTCATCGTCATCAATTTCTGCTAGCTGAGGCTCTCCATTGTCATCCTCAACAGCTTCAAATATCATATAAGTGCTGCCAGCTTCGATATCCTGATCGGGGAGGTCGAACTGGGGAGCAAGAGCATAATAATGCCCGTCCTTATAATCTATTTCATCAATTACCTCAAATTCATATTCCGTTCCATCCTCATCCACAAGGCTTACGAGGTCTGTTTCGGGATATTCCTCCTCGGGGATCTTCTTTTCTGCATCGCTCATCTTAACATCTCCTTTGTCAAATAATAGGATGTAAAAACAACATCATAACCTTTATTTTATACTTATTTTCAAAATAAGTCAAGAGTATTTGCAACTAAATTTAAAAATAAATATTTTAATAAAAGTTTAAAAAAACTATTGACATTTAACAAAGATGTGCTATAATATATACAAGATAAACAGAAACCGAATCTGATGACTGCGGTTCGGTTTGGTTGAGTCTAATCCACGAAAGGAGGCAAGCTCCGATGGGCGATTCAGAACCGGTTATTTCAAGACTTAGCGCCTCTTGGTGCGAGGTCTTCTACGGAGATAAGACTGAATGAGGGACTAAGTTTTTTATGAGCTTTGCTCCGGTCGATCCGTGCAGGAGCCATGGTGTACGGCAACTTCCGCAGAGCGGCTTCTGATTGAAAGCATTGTGCTTGTGGGTTCCCGGTGTCTTTGATCCGTTGTTAGCTGCCTGACGATGACGGTCAGCTGTATTCGACGGTATTACATAAGGAATGCGGCAGGGCAGTTTCGATTTGGCTGAGAACTTACAATTGAATATCCTTCGTGATTATTGTATGCGTTTGATGTAGTTTTCATGAAGGCTCTTTAACCGCAGGCAGCGGGGATGGCTCCTATAGAGGAGAATTTGCCATAGGCTGAACAGTATAATTGCACCGTTTATCTATCGGAAGTTCCGTACATTACGGGTTTATGTGTATCAATGTGCGGGTCGGATATAGGTTCGGCCGTTTGAACAAAGCATTAAGGAAGGTATTACCCTCCGAAGGTGTGGCGCAGTGGTCAGTGCACCGAATGTATTCTGATGGTTAATAGGATTATAGCAGGTTTTGCTTATTATATATTCTATATAGACAGGAATGTGTCCAATGTAATACTTAAAATTTTTTGTATGGTGAGATAAAAACTACCTTTCAAATTTAACGATTAGGAATGATTCCGATGCCGAATTTTTAGTTTGACTTTCAGTCATCAGACTTCTCCTATGATTTAACCCTCCGACAGAGTGAGTAGCTGCCGGAGGGTTCCTTTTTTATTTATTCATAGCTTTTTCAAGTGCCAGTGCAAGCTGATCAGGGCAGGAAGTACCTCTGCCGTTGCAGTCAATTCCCTTAAGCTTTGCAATAGCATCCTCAGCCTTCATACCCTTTACGAGACTTGAAATACCTTGGGTATTGCCGCTGCATCCGCCATTGAAGCGTACCTGAGTAATAGTATGGTCATCGTCCATTTCAATTTCTATAGATCTGGAGCAAACTCTTTTTGTATTGTAAACTGTTTTCATATTGCAATCCTTTCGTATACAAAAAGACCGATGCAGAAAAAGCATCGGTCAGAATAATCAGTCGCTTGTGTAGGGGAGAAGTGAAAGATATCTTGCACGCTTGATAGCAACTGTAAGCTCACGCTGATGACGAGCGCATGTACCTGTTACTCTGCGGGGAAGGATCTTAGCTCTCTCAGAAATAAAACGACGGAGTCTGGAAATATCCTTGTAATCAATTACATCAACCTTGTCTACGCAGAATGCGCAAACCTTTTTACGACCCTTGCGGCCGCCTCTGCGGTTATCTCTTTCGGTTCTTTCAGCCATCGGTTGTTCCTCCTTTTCTTGTTATTAAAAGGGCAGATCCTCGTCTGTAGGAATATCAACGAAATCATCATTTGATCCGTTTGAATATGAAGGCGCGGGAGCGCTTTCCTGACGATAAGACTGCCTGTTGCTGTAGCTGTTGCCACCATCATAACTGTTATTACTGTATGATGATGAAGAACTGTTTTTGGAATCACAGAAATCTATATTGTCAGCCCATACTTCAAAAGTATAGCGCTTTGATCCGTCCTGAGCTGTATAAGAGCCTGTACGGATAGAACCTGTAATACCAATTCGCTGACCTTTGGAAAAATACTTACAGATCATTTCAGCCCTTTGATTCCATGCAACAATATTGATGAAATCAGCCTGTCTTTCCTCACCGGTCTTAACGCGGCGATCAACAGCGATTGAAAATCTTGTAGTAGCTGTACCAGACTGTGTATGTCTGAGTTCAGGATCAGCTGTAAGTCTGCCAATTAAAGATACGTTATTCATAAAACTGCCTCCTTAATCAAGCTTCCTTCTTAACGATCATTGAACGGAGAACACCGTCAGTGATCTTTGCGATTCTGTCGAGCTCAGCGGGTAACTCTGCCTCAGCCTTGAAGTTGAACAGAACATAGTAAGCATCAGTTTCCTTATTGATAGGATAAGCGAGCTTTCTCTTGCCCCACTCGTCAACGCTCTCGAGAGTACCGTTCTTTTCGATAAGACCCTTGAACTTATTAACAGTTGCGGCTACAGCCTCTTCACCCTGCTTCAAAGAAACAACGTAAACGGCTTCATAAGAATTGATAACTGCCATTTTTAGCACCTCCTTCTGGACATATGGCCCTTGCACCAGGCAAGAGCAAGGATGTTATGTACACATAACAAAATAAATTATAACACCCCCGACATAAAATGTCAAGGGGTGCAAAAATGAATTATTATTTTTATCTAATCAGAGATCTGCAGCTATTGTTTTGAGATATCTTCTGAAGGGAGCGCCAAGCTTGGGATTACGCAGAGCTATTTCAACTGTAGCCTGAAGTGTTCCCAGCTTATCGCCCATATCGTAACGCTTGCCCGTGTAATCAACGCCTGTGATACCCACATTCTGAGCAAGTGTGCGCATAGCATCAGTAAGCTGTATTTCTCCGCCTGCTCCGGGAGGAGTATGATCGAGAATATCGAAAATATCTGGAGTAAGTACACATCTTCCAAGGATGGAATACAGTGAAAGAACCTCTTCCTTTGTCTTAGGCTTTTCTACCATGTCTGTGCAGTTGAAAAGATTATGTTCAAGAGGCTCTACCTTAAGTGAGCTGTACTTGAAGATCTGATCCTCGGGAACCGGCTTGATTCCTACAGCAGCCTTTCCGTATTTCTCGTATGCACGGATAAGCTGACTGCAGGCAGGATCGTCGCCAATGATAACATCATCGCCGTAAAGAACTGCAAAGGGTTCATCACCTACAAAGGAACGTGCACAGTTTACTGCATGACCAAGACCCTTTGTTTCCTTCTGACGGAGAAAGAAGATATTTGCAAGCTTGGAAATTGAAACAACCTCGTCATAAACGTCTTCTTTGCCTGAAGCAAGCAATCTGCTTTCAAGCTCAGGCGCACGGTCAAAATGATCCTCGATAATGCCTTTGCCTCTGTTTGTAATAATAAGGATATCAGTAATACCAGAGTTAACAGCTTCTTCGACAATATACTGTATTGCCGGTTTGTCCACAATAGTGAGCATTTCCTTCGGCATTGCCTTTGTAGCGGGAAGAACTCTTGTTCCGAGACCCGCAGCGGGAATAACAGCTTTTGTAACTTTCATGATTTGTCCTCCTGATATATAATATTGAAAATATCTGAAAACTCATCAAAAGAGATGACAAAAGTGGTATAAAAGTTTTCAGATTGTGCTTTAAATATTGTTTACGAGAAAAAGTACATGATTGCAAGACTGAGAATTGATTCGCAGGTTATCAGAACAAATGCTGCGCCAAGATGAACTCCGCCCTTCCTGACAATTGTTTTTCTAAGCTTTTCGGAATCATCATCTATGTTTTCATCCTTGATTCTGCGAACTGATTTCAGGGCTTTTTTGTAATAGCCCTTGTTGGCAAGCAGACCGCATACAATCATAGCAACGAATGACAACATACTCAGAACGTAGGGAAGAGCCATAAGAAGCATTTCCTGAGTAGTGCAGTTTTCAGAGATCCAGCTGAAATATTCCTGATAGGTGGGCATATGTTCAGCGGCACCAAGAGCTGTGTTGGCTTTTTCCCACAGACTGCCTGACCAGTATATTGTAGCAAATCCCTGCAAAATATTCAATGCAAGCATTATCACAGAAATAAATATACCTTTGAGATATTGCTTTCTGTAAAAATACCAGGCGCCGTTAAAAAGAAAGGCGGCAAAATTGAATCTGCTTGTATTGAAATTCTTGATTCTTGAAAAAATAGGAATGTAATACAGTGCATTAGGCCCGATATAATCAGCAAGCTCCTTTGTTGATACTCCGTCGTAATCCTCATTTTCTCCGAAGCCATAGGTGAAAGGGGATCCGGCATTTGAATAGAAATTTGCACTTCCCATAATGGGAGTTACATTTTTCATCTGTTCCTTGATCTTTTCGATTTCGTTTTCTTCTTGCTCCTGATCATCATAATGAACGGTATCCGAAACCTGACCCGTAAGAAATTCACCGCATCTTTCACATACGATGGAATCGGGGGAGTTTTTGTGTCCGCAGTTTTTGCAGACCGTATTGTCCCTGCTGCGGCTATCCTCCTTCTCATCAGACTCGGTTTTTTTGTCGTACACAGATTTCCAGCTTTTGCCTTCTTTATGAAGGGTGGGGAAAATACATTTTCCTTTTGCCTTGTAACATTCTCTGTGATAAGGAGCTCCACATTTGGGGCAGACAACAATATCGTCATCTTCCTTGAATTCCACAGAGCATACAGGGCAGATCTTTCCGTTAAAATCCATTTCCTGATTACTCCGATTAAAAATTATTAGCCGTAACAGACATTGAAAACCACTTGATCCGGCTATACAAAGTATAAAGACATACCGATATCTTCAGAATGATAAACGGTATATTTTTACATATCAAAGGACATGAACCAAAAAACTGCATCTCCTGAGATAATGTATTACTACTATTATACTATATATTTTTAGTTTTAGCAAGATTATCCTTTATTAAACTATTAAATAATATCATTCATCTTTTTGTGCGGTTTTATCATTTTAATATATTTTTGTATAATTATCTTTCTTATCAATCTGGGTACATATCAAAAAACAAGCCTAACCCCTTTACAAGTAGGAAAAATTATTTTATAATATGTTTGTCAGTAGAATGGAGTGGTATGTGAACTCCGGGACAATATATTGTTTTTAAGCGGGCTTGTTCCGCAGGAAAGAGAGAGAGTATATGATACAGTTTGAAGAATTGAAATTAGAGCTTGAGGGACTTCATCCCGATATAATTGAGCTTGCTAATGCGCTCGGGCTTGAAAAGATAAAGATGGAAATAGAGCAGCTTGAGCAGAGGGCTTCTCAGCCCGGTTTCTGGGACGATGTTGAGAATTCCCAGAAAATTCTCCAGAAAACAGGTGCGCTTAAAAACAAGGTTTCCGAATATGACGGTCTGGTAGCTGCATATGAGGATACACTTGCACTTGTAGAGCTTGCAAATGAGGAAGAGGATCTTTCTCTTCTTGAAGAGGCTCAGAACGAGGTAGAGAAGGTAAAGACAAGCCTTGAATCACAGAGACTGCAGACACTTCTCACCGGTGAATATGACAGCAAGAATGCTATTCTTACATTCCACGCAGGTGCAGGCGGAACAGAGGCTCAGGATTGGGCGCTTATGCTTTATAGAATGTATACCCACTGGGCAGAACGTCACGGCTTCAAGGTGAAGGAAATAGATTATCTTGACGGTGATGAAGCAGGACTAAAAAGTGCGGTTCTGCTTATCGAGGGTGATAATGCCTATGGCTATCTCAAGAGCGAATCAGGAGTTCACCGTCTTGTAAGAGTTTCCCCCTTTGATTCATCAGGAAGAAGACATACTTCCTTTGCATCCCTTGAAGTAATGCCGGAGATAGATAATACAATCGAGGTTGATATCAGACCTGAGGATATCAAAATGGATGTTTACCGTGCAAGCGGTGCAGGCGGTCAGAAAGTCAATAAAACATCATCGGCTGTAAGACTTACTCATATTCCCACAGGCATTGTAGTTGCCTGCCAGGTGGAGAGAAGCCAGTACCAGAACAGAGATGTTGCAATGACAATGCTTAAATCAAAGCTTATTGAGATCAAGGAAAGAGAGCATCTTGACAAGATCGAGGATATCAAGGGTGTTCAGAAGGAAATTGCATGGGGCGCTCAGATTCGCTCATATGTATTCATGCCCTACACTATGGTAAAGGACCACAGAACGAGCTTTGAAACAGGAAATGTAAATGCGGTTATGGACGGAGACCTTGACGGCTTTATCAATGCATACCTTAAGGCAGCAAGTCTTAACCAGCTCAGCGATGATTTCTCAGAGGATGTCTGAGCTGAACTGAGACTCTGCAGTTATTAACTTAATAAGCTGAGCCGCCCGCTGTTTGCGTGGCGGCTTATGTTATAGTAACATACGGTTGTCAATGAATATAACAATAAGGAGATGAAATGATGATAAACTTTATTCTTGGCCGCAGCGGAAGCGGAAAAAGCGAATACATCTACAGCCGCATAGCTGAGCTTGAACCGGAAGAAAAAGCAGTGCTTATTGTACCAGAACAAAGCTCATTTTATAATGAAAAGCTGCTTCTGAGCCGACTGGGAGAGAAGAAAGCAAAAAATACAGAAGTGCTCAGCTTTCGCAGACTTTGCAGCAATATTCTTGAAGAATATAAGGGCAGAACAGGGCAGCGGATAAATGACGGAGTAAAGGCTGTTCTTATGAGCATGGCAATAGAGAAAGCACCCTCAGAGGGCGGCAGTCTGGAACTTTATGGAAAGACAGGCAAAGGCAGCATGAAAAAAACAATGGAGCTTATTGAGCCGATGCTTATTGCCGTTAATGAATATAAGATGTGTATGATATCTCCCGAAAGGCTTTTTCAAGCCGCAGGAACGGTTGAAAGCAAGGTACTTGCATCAAAGCTTCGCGACAGTGCAAGGATATATGCAGCTTATAATGCCATTCTTGAAAATTCCTACGAAGACCCTGATGATGATCTTATAAGACTGTATGATCTTCTGGGCGAAAACTCTTACTTTGCCGGAATGACTGTATTTATAGATTCATTTACCGGCTTTTCAGCTCAGGAGATAAAAATCTGTGAACGTATTTTTTCACAGTGCAGAAATGTATACATTTCACTTTGCTGCGACAGAGAAATACTATCCCATGACACCTGCATATTTGCCGAATCAAATATGACCTATCGCACGCTGCTGAGATCAGCTAAAAGCAGCGGTCACGAATGCAGAATAACCGATCTTGCTGAACAGTCAGGACGAAGATATAAAAGTCCTGCTTTGATGAATGTTGAAAAGTGGCTGTTTTCATCATTCCGCACAGGACAGCAGCCTGAGGTTAGTGAAAATGACGGCGCAGTGGAAATATACCGTGCAGGCAGTGTTTATGATGAAATCAGCTTTGCTGCCAAAAGAATCTTCGAGCTTGTTCATGAACAGGGCTACAAATACAACGAAATAGAGCTGATCACAAGAAATATTGACGAATATAAAAGCGTGATACGCTCGGAATTCCCGAAATACGGAATACCGTGTTTCATGGCTGAAAGAGAATCCTTAGAGGGCAAACAGCTTATAAAGATGGTAACTACCCTGTTCGATGTCATTCACGGGGGATTTGATGCAGAATCTGTTCTCCGCCTGGCTAAATGCGGATTCACAGGGCTAAGCGATTATGAAACCTTTGAGCTTGAGGATTATGTATATATATGGAGCATACGAGGCGACCGCTTCAGACACGCATTTACTATGTCACCCGAAGGTAACAGAAGCGAACGTGATAACGAAGAGGAACTGACTAAAGCTATAGAACGCATTGAAAGTATAAGACAGAAGCTTATGAAGCCCCTTATTGCTTTTGAAACAGAGGTTCATTCAGCATATGACGGAGCACAGATCACAAAAGCAGTTTATAATTATATTGAAACAGCAGGCTGCCGCAGTCATTTCAGAGCCTTCATTTCCGATGTAAGAGAAAAGGAAGGCGAAGCAAAGGCGGAAAGGGAAGCAGATGTATGGGATAAGCTTATGGGAATAATGGATAAGCTTTATTCCTTGCTTGGCGGAATCAGAATGGACAGCAGGGCATACCTTGATCTTCTGCGTATTTACATAAGAAAAACTCCCATAGGAGATATTCCCCAGACCGTTAACAGCATAACTGTAGGTATTGCCGGAAGTATCAGAAGTGAAGCACCAAGAGCAGTTATTGCAATCGGCTGCAATGAAGGTGAATTTCCCCCTCAGCCCTCAGCAGTGGGAATATTCACTGACAGCGAAAGACGTTTTCTCCGTGAAGAAAGCCCTGAGGACCAAAGGCTGCCCCTTTATGAAAGCATATTCGGCAATTCACTGAAAGAAAAGTATAATGTATATGCTGCTCTCAGTGCTCCATCAGAAAAACTAATCGTAAGCTTTCATACCCAGAACATTTCAGGCAGTTCCTGTGAGCCTTCTGTAATAATAAGTGAGCTGAAAACCCTTTTGCCGGGTATTGAGTTTATTTCCTCTGAATATGGAAAAGAAAAACTTTATACAGAAAGACAAAGCTTTGATCTTTGCTCTGCGGACTGGAATGAAAATACGTCTCTTTCTGCATCCTTAAAAGAGTATTTTCTCAGCAATGATAAATATAAGGATCGTGCAGATGCAATCATGCGTTTTTCAGATAAGACACCGTTTGTCATGAAGGAACAGGACAAGATAAGAAGGCTTTTTGGTTCACCACTAAGACTGTCAAGTACAAAGCTGGATCAGTTTGCAGCCTGCAAATTTGCATATTTCTGCAAATTCGGCATAGAAGTTCTTCCGCTGAGAAAAGCTTCAATGGACGGCGGATTATACGGGACAGCCATGCACTATATCTTTGAACGTATACTCAGTGAAAATGAAATAGAGGATTTTATAAACTTTTCTGATGATAAACTGAAAACGGAGATCAGAAAATATCTGGATGAATATCTGGCATCAATAGGTGATACCCAGGAGAGAAGCAGCCGCTTTTCTGCTATTTGTACAAGGATACGCAGAAACGCCTTCAAGACACTCAGAAGGATGAGACTGCAGTTTATAAAGGACAGTTTCCGTCCGGTGGATTATGAGCTTCGTATCGGAGCAAATGACAGCAGCGGCATACCTGCATACGAGCTGGAGCTTCCTACAGGCGACAGAATACTTGTCAGCGGATTTGTTGACAGGGTAGATACGGTAACCGTAGGAAATAATAAGTATATAAGAATAATCGACTACAAAACCGGCAGTGATGTATTCAGGCTTGGCAATATAGCAAACGGTATAAAACTGCAGATGCTGCTTTATCTTTCTGCAATACTTAAAAACGGCGCAGAAAAATATTCGGACGGTCTTGTTCTTCTTCCGGCAGGAGTACTGTATGTTCCCTCAACAGCCAAAGCACCAACTGCATTGTCCGGCAGGGAGAGTGATATCGAAGCATCCGGTGAAGATGAAAATAAAAGCTTCCGTATGAGGGGACTTCTGCTTGGTGAAAAGGATATTCTGGAGCTTATGGAAAGCGGACTTGCAGGAGAATTCATACCTGCAAGCGCAAAGAAAAAACCGCCTTTTGATCTTAGCTCAAAAAGCAGTGTGGTAAGTCAGGAAGACTTTTCGATGATATTCAGATATATTGACAACAGGCTTAAAAGCATGGGCACAGAATTGTATGCCGGAAATATTGAAGCATATCCAGAAAAGCATGCCTGTGATTACTGTGATTACAAAAGTGTATGCCGTTTTGAAAAGGGCGACAAATCAAGGGAGCTTCCGAATCTTGACAGCAAAAACGCAATGAAAATAATAGCCTCAGATGAAAAAGGAGGTGCAGATGAAGATGACAGCTAAGAGCGGATTTAAGCCCACCAGGGCGCAGAAAAACGCAATAGAAGCCCACGGCGGTCAGATAACCGTATCGGCGGCAGCAGGTTCCGGAAAAACAAGGGTGCTTGTGCAGAGGGTAATAAGACTTATTACCCAGCTGCAGATCCCTGCTGACAGGCTTCTGATACTTACCTTTACAAATACAGCGGCTGCTGAAATGAGATCAAGAATTGCCAGAACCATAGACGATCTTATAGCAGGGGATCCATCAAATGATTTTTTCCGCCGCCAGCAGCTTTTGTTAGGCTCTGCTGATATCTGTACAATAGACAGCTATTGCAGTAAAGTAGTCAGGGAAAACTTCTTTCGTCTTGGAATAAGCCGGGATTACCGGATCGGATCAGATACAGAGCTTCATGAAATGCGCAGACGAATAATGTCTGATATTATTGAAGCATTTTACAGAGAAAGCGAAAATGATGAAAACAAATCGAAAAACGGTTTTTCTCTTCTGAGTATGCTTCTTACAGATACAAAGCTTGATACAGATCTGGAAAATCAGCTTCTCTGTGCGTATGATAAATACAGTGCCCACGCTTTTCCGGAAATATGGATGGAAAACTGCATAAGCCAGTATCTTCCGGGTTCGGATATTAACAAAAGCGAATGTGCAAAATATCTTATGGACAGGATATACGGATATACAGGAAGGCTAAGAAAGATACTTGACTGTGCCGCAGGATATATACCATATATAGAAGCAGAGTATCATAAGTCAAAAAAGAAAAGCTTCGGAGCTGTACTAGATGCGTATAACAGCTATGAATATTTCCTTTCAAATCTTGAGGACTTTTTCAGCGAAGAGGAAATGGATATTTCCGCAGCGGCAGACAGCCTCAGCGATTTCCAGAAGGTAAGAATAGCCATAGGTTCATCAAAGGATGAACAGCTGAAGGCTGCTGCTTCACTTCTGGGTAGATTTGCATCTTCCATGGAAAATGAGCTTCTTGAATATACTGTATTCAACGAGGAAATGCTTCAAAGCGGAAATGAAAGCTCCCTGCCTGTGATACTGGCATTAAAAGCAGTGCTTGAGGAATTCGACAGCAGATACTTTGCAGCAAAGACAGAAAAGGGAATACTTGATTTTCATGACCTTGAAAGACTTATGCTTCGCCTTTTGTATGAAAAGGACGAGGAAAGCGGAAAATATAATCTCAGTGAATTTGCAAAAGAGCTTTCGCTTCAATATGATGAAATAATGATAGATGAATACCAGGATACAAATGATATTCAGGAAAGCATTTTTAAAGCAGTATCAAGGAATGAAACTAATCTGTTTGTTGTTGGTGATGTAAAGCAGAGCATTTACCGTTTCAGAGATGCCGAGCCAAAGATCTTCAAACAACGCTGCGAAAGGGCATCACTGTATAATGAGGATGATCCGAAGTTTCCGGCACTGATAATACTTGATAAAAACTTCCGCAGCAGACAGGGAATAATAGATGCATCGAACTATGTATTCGGACTGCTTATGTCAGAGAAGGCAGGTGAAATAGAATACGACGAAACCCAGCGTCTTACTTTCGGGGCTGATTATCCGGAAAGAGAAAAACCTGAGCCTGATACAGAGGTTCATTATCTGACATATAATAAAGGTCAGTCAACTGATGAGGATGACAGTTCAGTTGACAGTGATAATAAAGCAGAAGCCGTTTACTGTGCCCGTATGATTAAAAAAATGATAAATGAAGGCTTTATGGTAAGTGAAGGGAAAACCATGAGGGCGGCAAGGTACGGAGATTTCTGTATACTACTCAGAGCGGTAAGGAATAAGGCTCATATATATTCAGAAGAGCTTGAAAATGCCGGAATACCGGCATGCACGGATACAGAATACGATCTTCTTGAAAAATACGAAATAAGGGCTGCAGCTTCTTACCTGAGAATAATGAATAACCCTTTGTCAGATGTAGATATGGCTGCTTCACTTCTTTGTCCTGCAGCAGGGTTTACACCTGATGAGCTTGCACAGCTGAAGGATGAAAAGGGCAGACGATATTATAAAAAGCTTCTCAGAAAATCTGAAGATAATGATACACTGGGTAAAAAATGCAGTGATTTCCTTGCACGGCTGAGGTATTTCAGGACACTTTCCGTTACCATGCCATGTGACAGTCTTATAGCAGAGGTCTTTGAAAAGACAGGCTTTATTTGTGCAGTGGGAGCTATGAAAAACTCAGAGCAGCGTGTTCGTAATCTCAGACGTTTTATACGGTTTGCAGCAGATTATGAAAACAGTACAGGCGGCGGACTTACAGGCTTTGTACGTCATATCAGATATCTTGAAGAAACGGGCAGCGGAATAAAGGTAAATGATACAGTTCCGGTAAATGCGGTCAGGATAATGACGATACATCATTCAAAGGGTCTGGAATTTCCCGTATGCATACTTGCCGGAACAAGAACGTCAAAGAATAATACATCTGAAAAAATAAATTTCCATCCCACACTTGGTATCGGCATGAGGGCAATGGACGATAATCGTTTCATCAGCTTCAATACCCTGCAGTATACAGCTATTAAAGCCGCAAATATAGCCGAGGAAAAAAGCGAGCAGATGAGAGTTCTTTACGTTGCAATGACAAGAGCAAAGGAAAAGCTTATTATTCTGTCAACTGTTTCAGACAGCGGCAAAAATGAAGACGACAGCCAGGAGACCTGTGAGTCATTCAGAAAATATCTGCAGTCAATCTCTGAAAAATGCAGCCTTGATGAATCCGGCAGATTTGATCCGCTGGAGGTAATGTTCTGCAGAAATTATTCCGACTGGATAACAATGTGTATGCTTGTAGGAAGCAGATTCGATGAGATACGCAGCCATGCACAGACAGAGATAGAAATGAAAATGTGCGACTGTCCTGATATCAGATATGTATATCAGGAACTTGGTGAAACAGAAGCTGATGAGGCAGCACAGACGGAGGCTGCACTGCCGGATGAATCTGTTCTGGAAGAGCTTGAATCAGTATATAAAGAATATAAGCAGGAAATAAGCACCCTGGTTCCTTCAAAGGTAACGGCTTCAATGCTTGCTCATAAGGGAATGGCACCTGAATTTGTAGCTGCGTCACGGCCGGTATTTGCGCGGAAAGAAAAAATTTCTCCCACAGAAAGAGGAACTGCCACACATGAATTCCTGCAGTATGCAGATTTTGAAAATCTATACAGTCTTGGAGCGGAGGAAGGTCTCTCTCAGGAAAAGGTAAGACTTGTTAACAGCGGAATAATGACTTCTGAGGAATCAGAGCTGATTATTGAAGATAATATCAAAGGCTTTGTACAGACTGATCTTTTCAGAAGAATGGTCAGCTCCTCAAAGCTTTACCGCGAATATCGTTTTACTGTAAATATACCTGCCGAACTTGCGCTTGCAAATGAACCTGATATCATACAGAATTCATCAGGAAATTCAGATGGTATCAGTTCAGTTATGCAGGGAGCAATTGACTGTATTTTTGAAGAATCTGACGGTATGGTCATTGTGGATTACAAAACCGACAGGGTAAAGCAGCCCCAGGAGCTTTCAGAAAGATATAGTCTCCAGCTTAAACTGTATAAGGCAGCAGCAGAAAAGCTCTTTGAAAAGCCTGTCAAGCAATGCTACATATATTCACTGCATTGCTGTGAAGCAGTTGAGGTATAATAAGCATATAAAAAATTCAAAAAAATAACAATAAAAAAACCTCCGTATCGGGGCAAAATAGATACGGAGGTGAATTTATGAAAAGATTAATCAGAGCTGTCAGTGTTGTGCTGGCGGCTCTATGCTTATTGATTCTTGGTGCCTGTGTATATGTGGGACAGACAACACCAGATGCAATGAATGTTTCCACAAGGTCACCTGTTTGCTGCGACAATCTTTACAGTCTTAGCTTTCCTGACAGTACCTTTGCCGATGGAACCGGAAAATATACCGAAACAACTGCTCAGATGAAGCTTCTGGATATTATTCCTGTAAAGGATGTCAAAGTAACATTAAGCGAAAGACAAAGCGTTATCACCGGCGGTCAGCCCTTCGGAATCAGACTGTATACTGAGGGACTAATCATATCCAGAATATCATCAGTACAGACTTCCGGCGGAAAAATAACACCTGCAGATGATGCAGGTCTTAAATGCGGAGATGTTATACTGCAGGCAAACGGCAATGAATTAAAGACCAATGAACAGCTTTTGCAGCTTTGCCATGAAAGCAAGGGTGATCCTGTATTGCTTCATTGCATACGTGACGGCAAAAGCTTCAATACCTCCATAACTCCGGTGAAAGACAGCTCTCAGGGAACCTACAGATTAGGTATATGGGTGCGTGACAGCTGTGCAGGCATCGGTACAATAACCTTTATAGATCCCATGACAAAATGCTTTGCAGGACTGGGTCATGGTATCTATGACGGAGAAAGCGGCAGTCTTATGCCTTTGGCAGATGGCGATATAGTTCCTGCTGATATCATTTCAGTTGATAAGGGAGCAGGCGGCAGACCGGGAAGTCTGAGCGGTTGTTTTATCACAGGAGAACCTCTTGGTGTTCTTTCTGCTAATACTGAATGCGGTCTGTACGGCAGCTATAATAAAGCTGCATCTGGTGAGAAAACAGAGATTGCATTCCGCCAGGAGGTTATGAGGGGCAGTGCTGTAATACTTTCAACCGTTGAAGGCAGTACCCCGAAGGCTTATGATATCGAAATAGAGAATATCAGTTACGATACCGGATCTCCATCAAAAAATATGGTAATAAGAATTACAGATAAGGAGCTGATTAAAAAGACCGGGGGAATAGTCAAAGGCATGAGCGGCAGTCCGATATTACAAAACGGCAGACTGGTAGGAGCAGTTACTCATGTTTTTATTGACGATCCAACTCATGGTTATGGGGTCTTTGCAGAAAACATGGCAGAGGAATGTAATAAAACTGTACAAAACCTGGCTGCATAACTACAGCTTTTTTCAGGATAATAAAAAAACCACCGTAAATTAAAAAAAGTTTTGATTTAGGTATTGCCAAATCTGGTAAAATATGGTAATATAATATCATCAACAAAACGAACAGACAAAGCCAGCTAAGCAGTTTGGCATAAAATGGGCTTTGTTTAATTCGCAGCTAAATATATTTACGGGGGAATTTGACATGGATAAGAAATTTAAGGTATTGATCTCCGAGGAGGAAAAGGAATACGCAGGACTTGATATGATGATTTTTGACAAGCACGGATTCAGTGCAGGCTTCTGTGAAAAAAACGGAAAGCGAGTTCTGGAGGAGATTGAATCCTTTGAACCGGATGTAGTTCTTATGGATATATTTATGAGCGGAATAGACGGTATAGGTGTAATAAAGAGGGTAAAGTCAGAGAAAAAGGATAATTCGCCGGTATTTGTTATTGTATCTCATTTTGCCAGTCCCATAATAGAACGTGAGGCAATAGAGGCAGGAGCAGCATATTATATTATCAAACCCTTCAGCACAGAAGACCTTCTTGAAAGGATAACAGATCTTATTGAATTCTGCAGAAGACAAAGATCCTATGTATTTCCGGCAGCTGGTTCAGATGACAACCGCCTTGAATGCACTGTAACAGAAATGCTTCATCAGATCGGTGTACCTGCCCATATCAAAGGATATCATTATATTCGTGATTCAATAATAATGTGTGTACGCCGTCCCCAGCTTATCAACGCAGTGACAAAGGAGCTGTATCCATCTGTAGCAAAAAGATATGAAACAACACCCTCAAGAGTTGAAAGAGCTATCCGTCATGCAATAGAGGTAGCCTGGGACAGGGGAGATCTTGACATTTTGAATTCCTATTTTGGCTACACCATACACAACGGCAGAGGAAAGCCCACAAACAGTGAATTTGTTGCAATGCTTGCAGACAGAATAAGACTGGGAGAAGAAAGGGCAAGGGTGGTGCCTGCCTGAAAAAGGAAACACGCATATCACACGGAAGGCATTGCTTTCCTGTGATAGTGCGTGTTTTTTGTTTAATATAAATATCAGGTATATGGATCAGCCTAGCAGAGCAAAAACCTCATAATCATATGAAACGCCATTTTTATAAATTGCGCTGTGCATTGTTCCCTCATGCTGAAAACCAGCATTGACAATAGCAGTAATAGCTTCCTTATGATCAGAATACGGGTGAGCTTCTATTCTGCGGATATCATAAAGAGCAAAGCAGATTCTGCTCATTTCTGATATAACGGCAGCACCCAGACCCTTTCCTCTGTAATCCTTTGCAATCCACAGAGATAATTCTCCGTTTTTCTCATATATACCGTTTCCGAATACAACATCAACTCCGCCAACAAGACGGCCGTCTACAGTAACTGCCCTGCAGATCTGACGTTCCTCACTGTTTAGCATTCTGTCCTTTATATATTCCACCGCATAAGCCGTATCCATAGGATAGGGCAGAGCTTCGCACATTTTGTCAGCAAGATGGGGATCCTCTGTAGCAGCAATAAAATCATTAAGATAGCCGTTTTGCCATTTTTCAAGAGTGAACTGCATAATAACGCCTCCAATTGACAATACGAATTTAATCATTAATTATGTATATCAGAAAGCCGATAATAGCAGCTGTCTGTCAATACATCCACGATTATACCACGATTTTCAATAACATTCAAGACAGAAAGATAATCTGTGGGAGTTTTTTGGCTAAATTCTTAATGCTTAAGTAAAGACAGAACATAACTTAGTTATCAGTGTATCTTAAAAGAATAAAGTCGATGAATCAGATATCCATCGACTTTATTCTTTTATCTTTAGGCGATAATTTAAACTTGTTAAGATGACGTTTCCTGATCAGATGAATCGGTATTTTCAGGTTCACTGACGGTTACTATAACGGGATAGGGGTTGTCAGAAACAGCCCAATAGGGCCAGCAGCAGTCAAAGCTGGAATCAAGTACAATGTTTGCATTCAGAGTAATGCTTCCGGATAGCGATTCAGAGCTGCTCATATCAATAACCGCGGTCAGATTGCCAGCTTTCAGCTTTTCAAGCTGATCTTTTCTGCCAACAATAGTAACGCTGATAGATTTGGTATTGACGGTGGTTTTCTTGCCTTCCGGCCTGTTGACTATCTGAATGTTGTTTACAGTGAAGTTCTTGGAGTCAAGACTGTCGGCATCAAATTTCACCTTGACAGACGTAACGTCCTCATTCATAAGACGAACACCAGATGGTACTACAAGATCAATATTAAATTCTGAATTACCCGGTGAAACCTTTGAAAGATCAAGTTCCTTTGTGGTTACAGAATCGATATCAGTCGTTTCATCATTTGGAACAGCTATCTGCACGCTTGAAGGCTCGATGGTCATGATACCGTTGTCAGCATTGAAACTTGACGGTGCATTTGTTATCAGCGGAGTTATCTTAAGATCCTTAAGCATAAGCACAGTTATCTTTGCATTAACTGAGGTAATATCGGTTTCAATATACTTCCTGTCAAAATATACACTGTCAATCTCCTTGTTGTTTCCATCATAGAATTTTATCGGAGCATCAATTGTAGTTGTCTGGGTAAGATCTTCATTGTACTCGCATACAGCAACTGCACTTTTAATTTTTTGTATTATAGACTGAGCGCCTTTTATATGGACAGATTTTTTAGATAATGTAACACCGTCATTATGGTAGTTTTCTGCGATAGTTGCATTTAACTTGTAGGTCAGCGCCAGATCCACCTCTTCTTCTCTGTCTACAAAAACCGTTACCTCTTCCGGATCAAGTGAACCGGAAATGATAGTGTAATCATTTGCAATACTGCCTTTTTTTGCCGTAAGCTTCACGGTTTTTTCCGAAGCACTTTCAATTTCATTAAGAGATTCATCAGGAGAAACTTCGATATCGTCCTTTGAAAGACCTCTCAGAATAATTGAATTACCGCTTACCCTTACAGCAGCAGTATTTTTGCTCATATAGAATACTTTAAGATCGTTGCCGATATCCGGTACGCTTATTGGGATATCCTTGATATAAGCATAGCTTGTTTCCTCAGAATTGCCAGGAAGTGCTATCCATATGCAGAAAGCAACTATGACAGAAAAAAGCATTACGAATTTATCGTTATAGAAGATCCTGCTGAAGCTGAATTTACTTTTTCCGTTCATTTTTCTTCCCCTTCATTTCATTGCTGACAACAGGAACACGCTCTGATTTTTCAGGTTCCTTGGGGATAAGTTCTTCCTCAAGAGCCATGCTCAGAGTTTCTCTTGTATAGTTTCTGGTAATAATACCGTTTTTGACCATAGAAATAGTTCCTGTTTCCTCGGATACGATAACAACGATAGCATCGCTGTTTTCGCTGATTCCGAGACCTGCACGATGTCTTGTACCGAGATCGGTACTGATATCATTATTTTTTGTAAGAGGAAGGATACAGCCAGCGGCATGAACCTTTCCGTTTCTGATCACCATAGCGCCGTCATGCAGTGGAGCCTTATTAAAAAAAATATTTCCTATCATTTCCACGCTGGGAACAGCATCAATTACGGTACCTGTATCAATAATTTCACCAAGCTTGGTCTGCCGTTCAAAAACTATCAGTGCGCCTGTTTTAGATTTCTGGAATTTACTTGCAACCTCCACAACGCAGTTAATGCACCTTCTGACACTTTTGATCTGTTCTTCCTCAATGCCCGTAGAAGCCAGACCCGTCCAGTATTTACCGATCTTGCTTCGTCCTATATGCTCAAGTGCGCTTCGCAGCTCCGGCTGGAACACAATAAGCACAGCGAGCACAGAGAACTGGAAGAATGAAACAAAAAGCGAATTCAGCATTTTCAGATTGAAAATCGTTGAAACAGCAAAAGCGAGAAGAAGAATAAGGATACCCTTAACAAGCTGTTCCGCTCTTGTTTCTCTCATGATCTTGATCAGGCTGTATATAAGAAAAGAAACTATAACTATATCAAGAACATCAGTTACTTTGAATGACTGCATAGAACTGATGAAACTTTCATAAAAGCTGACTATATGAGCCCACAAAGCCCATCACCTCCGGGAAAACGTCTGCACATTTTATAATAAGACAGGGCAGACCTGAATTTGCCTGCTGCCGCAAAAGAAGTAATAAATCTGAGATATGCGGCAAATATCAGACCCTATAATTATTTTACCATATCATTTGATTTTATCAACAGTTTTTTAAAAAATTTTTACTGTCATACCCAAGTAAATTATTCACTAATTGTGAAAAACACGGCAATAGGCATTTCAGCATATTATGGAATAAAAGAGAGGTGATCATTGTGGGATAGCTGAAATATTTGTTTCCTCGGTGACCTATGCCATGAGGGGGCAGAAAGTTCTTTCCGCCAATGGAATAAGAGCAGGGATAAAGAGAAATATTGCCAAAAAAAACAAAACCGGCTGCGGATATGTGCTGACTGTGCGTTCAGCTGATAAGGCTGTCGCAGAGATAATACTGAAAGAAAACGGCATAAAGATCAGTCAGCCGTTTTAAGAATCAGGGGTGAAGCTTTGATATATCTTGACAACAGCGCTACAACAAATCCCAAGCCGCAGGCTGTAATTAACGCCTGCAATTTAGCAAACAAGACTTCCGCCAACCCCGGCAGAAGCGGACATGACCTTTCTCTGAGGGCTGCAAGGAGGGTTTATGATACACGATGTCTTGCCGCTGATTTTTTTGGAGCGGCAAATGAACAGCAGGTTATTTTTACACCTAACTGTACTTTTTCGCTCAATACAGCAATAAAAAGCATATTTTCTTCTGGCAGTCATGCAGTTGTTTCCTCGCTTGAGCACAATGCAGTCATGCGTCCGCTGGAAAAACTCAAAAAAAACGGGGTATCCTATACCAGGGCACAGGTTTGCCCCGGAGATAATGACAAAACCGTTGATAATTTCCGCAAAAGCATAGGACCTGAAACAAAGGCAATAATATGTACTCATGCATCAAATGTATTCGGCATCAGACTGCCTGTAGAGCGTCTTTGTGCTCTTGCTCACAGTTACGGACTGATATTTGTACTGGACGCAGCACAAAGTGCAGGAATACTGAATATCAATATGTCAGACGGCTATGATATAGTCTGCGCGGCACCTCATAAGGGTCTGTATTCGCCTATGGGCACAGGACTTATGATCCTTTCTTCGGAAATATCTCCGGATACACTTGTTGAAGGGGGCACAGGCAGCAATTCTCTTTCTCCGGTTCAGCCGGAAGATCTTCCGGATAAATTTGAAAGCGGCACATTGAATTATCCGGGAATATCCGGAATATTTGAAGGCATAGGCTTTGTAAAGAAAAAAGGAATTGACAGGATAAGGCGGCATGAGCTTTCACTGATAAGAAGACTGTACAGATCAATTGAGGGAAATCCGAAGATAATACTGTACACATCCGAGCCGGACGATGAAAGCTTTGTTCCTGTGATATCATTCAATATCAGGGACAGACACAGTGAGGAAACTGCTGGTATTCTGCAGAAGAACGGTTTTGCCGTGCGTGCAGGACTTCACTGTGCTCCGGCAGCACATGAAGCGATGGGCACACTGGATACAGGCACAGTAAGAATATCTCCCTCCGTATTTACAACGCAGGGAGATATAGACAGATTAATATATAAGCTCAGGGAAGTGTCACGGTAAATTTTACCCATTTGCCGTATTCACTTTCGCATTTTATAGTACCGTGATGGCGTGCGACTACCTCGCTTGCAATTGCAAGTCCCAGACCGTAGCCGCCGCTTTTGCTGTTTCTTGCCTCATCCTCACGGTAAAATCTTTCAAATACCTTGTCGAGCTTTTCTTTTTTGATACCCGTACCGGTATTGAAAACACTAAGCAGTTTTTTATTTCCATGCTGTTTAAGCGAAACACTGATATCAGCTTTTTCCCCGGAATACTTAATAGCATTGTCGATAAGTATCGTGAGAACGTGTTTTATTGCGCTGATATCACCTTCGCAGAAAATATTTTCATCCACATCAGCATCAAAGTTTTTGCCTTCCTCGAACATTCTGCTTTCAAAGGGCAGGGCAGTGGTAAGCACCGCCTCGCTGAGATCAAATTTTGACATAGAAAGCTTTTTCCCGGTCTTATCATCAATTCTTGCAAGATAGAGAAGCTCATTTACAAGCTCGCTCATTCTTACAGATTCGCTCCGGATATAGCCTAGCCATTTATTTTCACCTATTTCAGCTTCAAGCACATCAGTATTTGCGCTTATGACCGCAAGGGGAGTTTTAAGCTCATGGCTTGCGTCAGAAATAAACTGCTTTTGTTTATCAAAGGTTTCCTTTACAGGCCTGATAAGCCAGAATGAAAGGGCGATGGACAGCAGAAAAAATAACAGCACCGACGAAATACCGATGATAGAAGTTATAAGCAGAAGATTATTATTCTGTCTTATTTCAGCTGTTGCATCGGTAAATACAATAAGCTTTCCATAGCTTTTATCCTGAGCATAATATGCAAGATTATCCACGTATCCGAATTCATCCCCGGATTCAAGCACCTGATTAGTAATAAGCAGCAGCGCACTGCTGTTTATTGAGCTTGTATCGGCATTGCTGTCATATCGCATCATACGGTTGCCGAAATCCAGCATTACCCTGAGTACCCAGCTTTCACTGCCTTCGCCGAGTCTGTCGAAGGAACGGGTAATAATAAGCCCGTCAGCCTCGGCAGCATTTTCAAGAGTATTTCTCAGTCTTTGGGTACTCTGTCCCTGGGACATTATGTTGATTGCAAGCATCAGCACAACAACGGATATCGAAAGCAAAAGTGTGATAATGAGCACAATTTTGTGCTGCAGTCGTCTTATCATTTTGTTCCACCCTCAAGACAATAGCCGATACCGCGTCTGGTTTTTATAGAAACCTTTGAATGGAGCATAGTGAGCTTTTTCCGTAGAAAGGAAATATAGACTTCTACATTGTTGTATTCACTGTCATCCCCGGTGCCCCAGATTTTCTTCACAAAATCTTCTTTTGTAACAATGCTTGTGCCGCCGGTTATAAGCAACTCCATCATCTGGAATTCCTTTCTGCCAAGTATGACGGATTTTCCTCCGCAGATAAGTTCACCCTTTTTCATATCCAGAGAAATATCTCCGTATTTTGGGTTCATATCCACAGATGCGCCAAGACGTCTTGTCATAGCTCTTATTCTTGCAAGAAGCTCCCCTGTTACGAATGGTTTTGTGAGATAATCATCTGCGCCGCAGTCAAGACCCTTTATTTTATCATCAACTTCAGACTTGGCCGTCAGAAGCAGAACAGGTGTTTCCACATTTTTTACACGCATAAAGGTAAGAACATCCAGACCATTCATTACAGGCATCATAATATCAAGTACTATACAGTCAAAGTCATTGCTGAGAGCCTTTTCAAGACCGCTTTTGCCGTCATTAGCCATATCAACAGAATAGCCTTCTTTTCTCAGCAGTGCGCATATTGCCTCAGCAAGTGCTATTTCATCCTCAACAACAAGTATTTTCAAATCTATCTCTCCTTTTATCAGCTGAATCCAATAGGACTTATTGTGATAGTCGTTTATAACCATTTGCGCCGGAAAAGCCTTGATGGTCTGTGTCCCTTGTCAGCAGTAAGCTTATCAGTAGGTTCAGCAAGAATTCCATATTTTCTTCTGAAGGGGGCTTTGATGAGTTCTCTGTCAAGTATCAGCTCATAAACCTGCTGAAGCTGAGTAAGGGTAAAGTATTCGGGCATAAGATTCAGGGCAATATCAGTATATTCCACCTTGCCTCTGAGTCTTTGAATGGCATATGTAATAATCTTTGCATGATCAAAAGCAAGTCCGTCGCATTCAAGTACATCATATATATTTTCGCAGCCCATATCGGAGCGGTGATAATTCTGAAGGATCTTTGCAGTTAATATTTTATCCGGTCCTTTTAATTGAAGACTGTAAATCATAGTTTTATCCAGTGTATTTCCGTTTCTGTCTTCCTTGACGGTTATTTCTTTCAGGGATACAGAGAACCATTCAGCTCTTTTGGCATCATCTCCGGCTTTGACACTAAGTCTGCTGCTGTCAGCAAGAGCCATATAGCTGCAGCTCATCACCCAGGTTCTGGGATCACGTCCCGGGTCGCTGAATGTATAAAGCTGTTCAAGATAGATACCGTCAATACCCGTTTCCTCTTTCAGTTCTCTTGCAGCAGCCTGTTCAGTAGTTTCATCCGGTTCAACAAATCCCCCCGGCAGCGCCCAGCAACCGATATAGGGATGTCCGCTTCTTTGTATAAGCAGTACTCTCAGTTCCTTTTCAGGCAGCTTGCGGTAATTGTTATTTTCAATATCAAAAACAGAGAAGATAACCATATCCGCAGCAACGCTGGGTTTTACATAATCTCCCGGTTTATAGGCAGTAAGAAACTGTTCCTCATCAAGCCCGTTTTTATCAAGTATATCCGTCATATTATCACCTGTTAATAGTTATTCTCATACATCAGAATCATCAATATCCCATTACACCCTCAATGGATTCATCGTTTATTATCCAGTCGTTTACATTCACCTCGGTGAATTTATCCTTTGTATTTCTGATATATACTTTTGTAATACCGGCATTTATTATCATTCTCTTGCACATTGAGCAGGCCGAGGCGTTTTCAACATACTCTCCGGTAACAGCATCTTTTCCGCAAAGATAAAGAGAAGAGTCTATCATATCCTCACGTCTTGCATGAATTATTGCATTCTGTTCTGCGTGTACAGAGCGGCAAAGCTCGTATCTTTCTCCTCTGGGTATTTTAAGGCTTTCACGCACGCAGACTTTCATATCAATACAGTTTTTACGTCCTCTTGGTGCGCCCACATAGCCCGTAGATATGATCTGGTCATTTTTTACAATAATAGCACCGTAATTTCTTCTCAGACAGGTGCCTCGCTCAAGCACTGTTTCAGCGATATCAAGATAATAATTGATCTTATCGGTTCTCATTTCACTACCTCATTTCTAAAGTGAATTTATCCGGTTAAACCTTAAATTAATTATACTCTAAAAATCCTGACTATTCAACCCCAAACGCCGGCGAGAGCAGCAGCATAAACTATTACAAAGCAAATTCCGGACATATTTCTGATGTCCGGAATCTGCTCAGGAGATGTTTATATGAAAAATGGTTGTAATCAATGAAAGGTATTTGCTTATACAGCGGTTATTTCTGCTGAACCGGAGGGATCAGCTGACATACCTTGCATTCTGCCTCTCATACCTCCGCCGGGGAATCCTCCCATACTGCCGCTATATTCAGTTACACCCTGGGAATTTACATAAGTGACCTTGCTGTCTGACAGGGTAAAGGAGGTGAATTTTTCTCCACCGGAAACTGAAGGCTGGGAATAATAACCGTTTACTTCTGTTCCTTTTACAGTACCTCCGGTGTATACAGTGTAGCTTTCACCGTTTTTAAGCTCACTGCAGCTGAGAATGAAGCAGCCGAAATCCTTTTTCGGAGTCATAGCTGCAATCACTTTTCCGCTGCTGTCTGCAACATATACAGGCGTACCTGCCACAAGACTACTTTCAAAAATGACAGTCAGTGTATTCTGAGCGGAGGTTTCATCCGGCATTTCAAGCATATCCGATGTTCCGGCACCAATAAGAGTGCCGCCGGTTATATTGCAGCTTGCGCCGTGATCAATAATACCGTTACCGCCGCTGGTTGTTCCGTTTATAACAACAGTACCGCCAGACATTGTGATATTTCCATTGCTGTCAAGACCGTCACCCTGTGCATTAACATATATAGTACCGCCGCTTATATTCAGTGCGGCATTTTCATCTACATCCATTCCGCCGCCGGGCATCTGACCCGGGAAATTACTATTCTGAGGCATCTGTCCATCCGGCATTCCTCCCTGTGGGGGCTGACCATCCGGCATATTGCCCTGCGGCATCTGACCCTGCTGCATATTGCCCTGGGATGAATCACTCTGAGGAGGCTGAGGGGGAGTGTTATCATTCTGAGTGCTGTCCTGAGAATTCTGATTCTGGTTATTCTGGAAATTCCTGAACTGCATATCTGCATCAGCGCCGCCGAAGCCGCTCTGATCATTTCCGCCAGCGCAGTTAATACCGTCATCGCTGGCGTTGATATCTATTGTTCCGGAGCTGATATTGATAACCTCGGCTTCAACGCCCTCATAGGAATTTTTTATTTCAATACTGCCGCCGCTAATATCTATCTTGTCGCTTGCATGAATACCGTCGTCGCCTGCATTGATAACGAAGGAACCGCCCTTGATGTCGATGCTGCTGTTTGAATGAAGGGCATCATCATAGGAATCCACTGTAATTGTACCGCCTGTTACAATAATATCGGTACCGCTTTTTATTCCTCGTGTACTTTCAGATGTTGTATTATCGGAGGACTGCTGAAGCTTGTCAGAACCGCCGGGCTGAGTCTGGGTGCGCACATTAGCTGATGAACCGCCGCCGGATACTACAGTCACAGTGCCGCTGTTGATAACAACGGAACGCTCTGCCTGAATGCCGTCGTTCGCCGCCGTAATATCAACCAAAGCATTTTCTATATATACATGACCCTTCTTTTCATCATCTTCCTTTGAATACGTTGATCTTATTCCGTCGCCTGATTCTGAGCTGACTGTAACATTTCCTGCGCTGATATAAAGATTATCCTTGCCGGTAATGCAGTGATTTACAGATGTGACGTTAATGATACCGCCGGTTATTTTAAGGGTATCTTTGCTTGTAATGCCATTTTTACAATTTCCTCTGACATTCAGGGTGCCTTCTCCCAGGATAGTCAGGTCGTCCTGTATAAAAAGTGCCGCGTCAGGTGAATCGCTGCTGCTGTTATCACTGCTGCTTTCACTTTGGATCTGAGCATAGCTGCTGCCGTCTGTAAGTGTATTGGTTGTGCCCTTGTTCAGGAGAATAATGGTTTTGTCGCATTTTCGAGCAAAAATTGCAGCTGTAGATGAGCTTGTGATTTCTGCATTATCGAGTATCAGTCTTACTGTATCATCCTTGCTTGTTTCGATAACCACCTGACCGTCACTGAGTTTGCCTCTCAGAATATAGTTGCCGGCTGAGGTTATTTTCACAGTACCGTTTTCAAAGGCTGCTCCGCTGCCGGAAACCTTTGTCTGCGAATCAGAAAGACTTATTACTGTGCTGTTGCTTTCATCATATGACGAATCGGTATCATTTTTTTCAACGCTGACTGAGGATTCAGCCTTTTCTGATGAATCATTGTTGTTTGCAGATACTGCAGCAGAGCTTGCCGGACTATTCGATTCCTGGTTATTTCCGCCATTGCTGCAGCCTGTCAGAAGAACACTGCCTGATAGTATTGCACATAAAAGCACAGCACTGATCATTCTTCTGT
>ONDB01000033.1 GCA_900316485.1 uncultured Eubacteriales bacterium | reverse complement strand
GCCGGAATAGAGGACAGATTTGCACTTGAGGAAGAATCCGTATCCTCGGAGCTTGCCCAGCTT
Source organism: uncultured Eubacteriales bacterium (assembly GCA_900316485.1). Lineage (GTDB taxonomy): Bacteria > Bacillota > Clostridia > Oscillospirales > Acutalibacteraceae > UBA1213. The sequence continues at coordinate 4,684 of ONDB01000033.1, read as the reverse complement.
CTTTGCTCAATACTTTTTGAGCCTAACGCAGAAAACGGTCTTTTCAGCGAAGAAGACCTGGAACAGGAAAGACGTCAGCTTATCGAAAGCATTGACGCCGAATTCAATGAAAAACGTCTTTATGCTATAAAGCGCTGTGTAGAAGTAATGTGCGAAAATGAAGCCTATTCTATCGGCCGGTGCGGAAGCCGTGATGAAGTGGAAGCCGTTACCAATGATGATGTATATGCCGCATGGAAAGAGCTTCTGAAAAGCGCAAGAGTAGAGCTTACCATGCTGGGAAGCAGCGACCCTGAAAATGCATACAAGGGCTTTGAAAAATATTTTGCGGACAGCCCGAGAAAATTTACGCCTGTACAGGCATCCGCCGGAACACCATCACAGGTAAAGCGCGTTACCGAAGAGGAAGAGCTTTCACAGTCAAAGCTTGTTATGGGACTGCGTACTGCCTATTTCAAAAATGACAGGGACTGCCTTGCAAACTCTGTAATGTCAGCAGTTCTTGGCGGAACTCCTACCTCAAAGCTTTTCCTGAATGTAAGGGAAAAGGAAAGCCTGTGCTATTACTGCGTAAGCAGAGTGGACAATAACAAGGGCATAATGCTTATTGACAGCGGTGTTGAAAGCGAAAATATCCAGAGAACAGAGGAAAGCGTGCTTCGTCAGCTGGAGCTTCTGAAAAAAGGCGAAATAACTGACGGAGAGCTTGAAGAAGCTAAACTTGCTATCAAGAATTCGCTTATGTCATCTCTTGACAGCCTTTCTGCAATGCAGGGCTTTTATATCGGCGGAATCCTGCGTGAGGGTCAGCTGACTCCTTCCAGTGCTGCCAAGGCAGTTGACGATATAACAAAGGAAAGAGTAACCGAGCTTGCAAATCAGGTGGAGCTGGACACAGTGTACGCCCTCAGGGGTATCAGCAGATAAGGAAGGAGGGATTCGCCGCATAGCGGCGGCTTATATGGATTTTACAACAATTGAAAACAAACGCATCGGAGAGCATTATTTCCGTATGAAGCATAAAAGCGGTCTGACCGTGATAGTATATCCGAAAAAAGGCTTTAATTCTGTTTATGCCAGCATCGGTACAAAATTCGGTTCCATTTATTCAAAATTTGAATTCAACGGCAACGAGGTGACTGTGCCGGACGGAACTGCCCATTACCTTGAGCATAAGCTTTTTGAAAGCGAGGACGGGGACGCTTTTTCAAAATATGCTAAAACAGGAGCATCTGCAAATGCCTTTACCTCATTTGATATGACCTGCTACCTGTTTTCCTGCACTTCTAATTTCAGACAGTCCCTGGAGATACTGATAGACCTTATGCAGACCCCGTATTTTACAAAGGAAACTGTAGCAAAGGAACAGGGAATCATCGGTCAGGAAATCAAAATGTATGACGACAGTCCCGACTGGAGAGTGATGATGAATCTTTTCCAGGGACTTTATCATAATCATCCTATCAATAAGGATATAGCCGGAAGCGTTGAAACTATCGCTCAGATAACACCGGAGATACTTTACGAATGCTACAACAGCTATTACAACCTCAATAATATGGTGCTTACCGTAGTAGGCGGCGCAGACCCTGATCAGGTGCTGAAAATAGTTGACGAAAGGATAAAGCCCAGCGAAAAGGTGGATACAAAGCTTATTATACCTGATGAACCATACAGCGTAGTAAAGAAATATACGGAACAGATAATGCCTGTTGCTGTTCCTCAGTTTGAACTTGGCTTCAAGGAGGAAAGCACAGACAAATATGCCTCAAGCAGAGAGCTTGTCTGCACAAGCGTGCTTATGAATTCCTTTATCGGCGAAAGCTCTGCACTCTACCGCAGACTGCTTGATAAAAAGCTTATCAATTCCACCTTCGGCTATGAATATCTCGAGGGTCTGGGATATCGCTCTGTTATCATTTCAGGCGAAACAAGGGATCCTTCGGCAGTGGCTGAGATACTCGGCGAGGAGGTCAGAAAGCTCCATAAAAACGGCATAAGCCGTGAGGATTTTGAGGCTTCGAGAAAGGTAGTCTACGGAAAGATGATCTCAGGCTTTGACAATAAGCAGTCCATTGCTTCTGAGCTTACAAACGGGGAATTCACCGGACGTGAAATATTCGGGGCAATAGACGATATTGCGTCAATAACATTCGAGGATGTAAACAAAAGGCTTGCAGATCAGCTGGATGCTGACAACTGCTGTCTTTCGGTAGTAAAGGGAGAAAAATAATGGAAGAAGCTATCAACCATGTAAGCTTCCCGGGGCTGGGCATCGGACCCATAACAGTAAACCGCATAGCATTCAGTGTGGGGGGCTTCAATGTATATTGGTACGGCGTTATAATTGCAGTAGGCTTTGTGCTTGCACTTATATTTGCGCTGAAAAGTCTGAAAAGCTACGGAATAAAGCAGGAACCCTTCATCGACTGTGTGCTTTTCGGACTTGTGGCAGGAATAGTGGGAGCCAGACTGTATTTCGTTGCTTTTTCGTGGGATAATTACAAGGACAACCTGCTGAGTATCTTCGATATACACAACGGCGGTCTTGCTATTTACGGAGGTATAATAGCCGGTCTGGGTACAGCCTGTATCGTTGCGAAAATCAAAAAGGTGAATATTCCTGCAATGCTGGATATCGGAGGCATGGGCTTCCTTATCGGTCAGGGTATTGGCAGATGGGGCAATTTTGTCAATCAGGAGGCTTTCGGCACTCCTACAGACCTGCCCTGGGGAATGGTAAGCGAAAATACCGGCAATACAGCGGTTCATCCCTGCTTTTTCTATGAATCGGTATGGTGTCTGCTGGGATTTTTCGTGCTGTATTTTATCAGCCGTAAATGGAGAAAATTTGACGGTCAGATGTTCCTGCTCTACCTCATATGGTACGGCTTTGAAAGAATGTTCGTTGAGGGACTCCGCACAGACAGCCTTATGACCCCCTTCCTGGGTCTGAGGGTTTCTCAGATACTTTCAGCAGTGCTTGTGGCAGTAGGTACGGTTCTGCTGATAATCAATCTGAGAAAGGTAAAGGCCGGCAGGCTGACTACCGCAGCTGCCGCTGAAAAGGCTCAGCAGACTGATGAGGAGCAAAGCGGAAATAATGATGAAGTCAAGGCTGAAGCTTCGGATGAGGAAAAAGAAGCTGTAAAACCAGCAGAAGCTGAAAACAATAAAAAAGAAGATGAAAAAAATAATCAGGCAGTATAGCCTGACAGAGTAAAGGAGTTGTATATCAATGGCAAAAATAATCAGCGGTAAGGAAGTATCTGCAAGCGTAAGAGCACAGGTAAAAAAGGAATGTGACGAGCTTAAGGCAAAGGGCATTGCTCCGGGGCTTGCTGTTATAATTGTAGGAGATGACCCGGCTTCAAGGGTATATGTAAATAATAAGAAAAAGGCCTGTGCAGATGTAGGCTTCGTATCGGAAGAATACGCACTGCCGGCACAGACTACTCAGGCTGAGCTTTTGTCACTTATTGACGAGCTTAATAATAAAAAAGAGATAAACGGCATACTCTGCCAGCTTCCCCTGCCCTCACATCTTGATGAAAAGGCTGTTATCAATGCAATATCACCTTTAAAGGATGTGGATGCTTTCCATCCCTCTAATGTGGGTAAAATCATGATTGGCGATTATCATTTCCTTCCCTGCACACCTGCAGGGGTTATGGAAATGATACATACGGAAAATATAGATGTCAGCGGTAAAAACTGCGTTGTTATCGGAAGAAGCAATATCGTAGGCAAGCCTATGGCTATGCTTCTGCTTCATGAAAACGGAACCGTAACCATCTGCCACAGCAGAACAAAAAATCTTAAGGAAATATGCTCACAGGCTGATATACTTGTAGCCGCAGTGGGCAGACCGAAGTTCGTTACTGCCGATATGGTAAAGGAAGGCGCTGTAGTTCTTGACGTTGGAATCAACAGGGACGAAAACGGCAAGCTCTGCGGAGATGTGGATTTTGAATCGGTTGAGCCAAAGGCTTCATTTATCACCCCGGTTCCCGGCGGTGTTGGCCCGATGACTATTGCAATGCTGATGAAAAATACTCTCAAGGCGGCAAAAATACAGAATAATATTGACTGATGGAATATCAGGTCTGATTCCGGAATAAAATTGAACATACAAAAACACGGGGGATAAGCAAATGCTCATCCCCCGATTTTCATCTTATCATTTTGTTTTCTTTCGTGTCAGGCATTGAAATCACTATATCACTGCAAAACAAAGCCAGTTCCTGACAAGATTATTTGCCATTTCTCATCTCATCAAGACATGATCTGCATATATTATTATTCTTGTATGTGATAATGTCATCAGCAGATCCGCAGAATATGCAGGCAGGACGATATTTCTTGATAATTACTGAATCATCATCTACGAAAAATTCGACCGAGTCAACTCCGTTTACAATGTTGAGCGATTTTCTGATGTCTGAAGGAAGCACCAGTCTTCCGAGCTTGTCAATTTGTCTAACGCATCCGATAGCTCTCATAAGTAAAACCTCCCTTTGTATTTTCGGCAAGTAAATATCGTATTACTTCCGTATAATCATATTACTATGTATTACCAGTGCTTGTCAATAGAGAAATATAAAAAAAGTGTAAAAAAATGCTATTTTCTCTGAATCTTATAATAATTGTGTCATATATTGGGTGTTTTGTATATGTAAAAATG
>ONDB01000013.1 GCA_900316485.1 uncultured Eubacteriales bacterium | reverse complement strand
TTGCTTGATTTACTTAAATTGACGCTGCTAGTCAGAGCAGGGAGTCAGCAACCGTCTCGCGAACAATAAACCACAGTTGACGTTCAGTACCAGAGTAAAGCGTTCAGTACTTGCCCCACGAATACAAACCACATCAGACGTTCAGAATAAATCTTTATATAAACGAAAAACAGGAGCATATCTCCCCATGATACGCTCCCAAGTCTGAGAAAGAAGAAATCGTTCCACTCCAATAAAACGAAATCTATATATTAAGTATTTGTACGCTGAGTTTGTTTTGTTGTATTAATTATATAATTATTTTCAAAAAGAATCAATGTATAAATATTTAGCAAAAAGTAAACAATTTGTTAAGGGCAGTCAATTTTAATAAAATTATTTTTTGCCCTATTGATATTTTTAGCCAGAACGAAAGCAGCCTGATAATTCATAAAAGTGATTATTTACTGTTATTCCCATTCCCTGACAGCCTCGTTATAATACTGTATAAGCATAGGCTTTGTAAGGTGGTTGACCTCAGTATCTACTCTCTGCTCATCCTTACCAAAAACAAAAAGGGACGGCAGTGTATCCTCAGACAAAAACTTTGTATTATCCGGAAGCTGATGCTTTTTTACAAGCTTCTCAGGTGATGCAAGATGGAATCCCCAGTCTCCGAAGGCAGGTACCTGCAGATGGTAGGAGCTTACCTCAAGGCCTTCACTCAGCATTGTTTTTTCAATACACCAATATGCTTTTGTAGCATAATACGGACTGGTAGACTGCACATTTATTACTCCGCCTGTTTCAAGGTGAGATGCACACATCCGGTAAAACACATTTGTATAAAGCTTATTCAGAGATTCATTATTCGGGTCGGGGAGATCCACGATAATAACGTCATACAGCTCCTTATCCTGCTCCAGGTACTGATATGCATCTGTATTGATTATCTTTATTCTGTCGCTTGTCAGAGATCCGCCGTTTACAGCTGTAATCTGAGGGTAAGTACTGCACAGATCTGTCATTTCCTTATCAAGATCCACAAGAGTAATATGTGTATCGGGGTATTTCAGAATTTCTCTGGCAGCCATTCCGTCGCCGCCGCCCAAAACAAGCACCTTATTCCTGTTCTGTGCATATGACATAGGTATATGCACCAGCGCTTCATGATAGCGGTATTCATCAGCTGTGGAAAACTGGCAGTTTCCGTCAATATATAATCTCAGGTCATCCTTATGCTTTGTTACGACTATCTTCTGGTATTCCGTCTGTTCAGAAAGGATAACTCTGTCACGGTAAAGACCGCCCTCAATGAGATTTCCTATATTCTCCGAGAATACCATTCCTACCACCATACCTGCAAGAAGAGTAAACACCACAGCCTTATAAAGCAGCGGACGTCCCAGCTTCTTCTGGTATTTCAGGATAATAAGAGTAGCTGCCAGAAGGTTCAGCGCACCTGAAAGGAAGCAGGTGGCAAAGTATCCTAGATGAGGCAGCAGCAGCATTGGAAATGCGATGGAACCTATCAATCCGCCAATATAATCAAAGGAAAAAATAGACGAAAGGGTAAGTCTGAGTTCCTTTCTGTCCTCTTCGATAAGTCTGGTCAGAAGTGGTATCTCAAGGCCTGCAAGTGTGCCAATAGCAAGTATCTCAATATACATAACAACTGCATATGCACTTATATGTAGATATGAAAGGAAAAGAATAAGGGAGCAGCTGCCGCCTATTATTCCGATTAATATTTCTACCTTGGCAAACCAGCCCCACAGATTCTTCTTTATGAATTTTGAAAGAAAGGATCCCAGTCCCAGGGCGCACATATAAAGTCCGATGGTTATTGAATACTGCAGCGTGGAATTTCCTGTAAGATAGGAGCTGACAGCGCTTATGATCAGCTCGTAGACCATTGAACAGCCCGAGATCAGCAGCGTTGTCAGCATCAGCAATCTATATTCTTTTACGGGAGCCTTCATTACATTATCACTCCGCTGATTACCAGAGCAAGACCAATGAAAATACCTGCAACCATAATACCTGCTGCGGTATTGCCGTTTCCTATTTCATCATTGATATTGTACTGTCTGTTGAAAATACGTACCACGATATAGCCCAGCATAAAGAAAACAATACCGATAGCAAAATAAATAAGGCTGCCGAGAAGTCCGCTGAGAAGTGTCTCCTTTACAACAATGGTTGTTCCCTGGGGATTGGAAATTGCAGCTCTAAGAAGCAGACCTACGCCTATATTTATACCAGCAGAAACAAAGCCTACGGATTTATTGCGCTTCTTTATCTCTTCCGGGAAGGAGCAGGGAATAATAAGGTCAATAAGGAAATTGCCCAGAAGCATAAGTATTATACCAATGGATGAAAATATAGCTACATCCAGAAGATCCCACCAAAAATTAGTTGAAAATTCCATTTATAATTCTCCTTTACAAATATATTTTCACATCTGACTGCAAAAAACTGAAAAACTTTACTGATGCAGTCTGAAATGAATGCCTGTTATCTCAGAATGCGAGGGTTGTGCCGCCTGCATTGCGTTACAGCCCTTCGCTGTTTTACGATCTCAGCCGGATATTTACATTACTTACCACTGCTAATACCGCCGCCGGAAGATGATCTTGAGAAGATACTTGACTGACGGATACTGCTTGAATACGAGTTATATGTATCACCGGAATTATAGCTTATGGTACTATCCGAAAAACTGCTGTATGGTGACGAGTATCCGCTGTATCTGCTTGAGTCTGAATTATATCCGTTTGAGTAATAGAACCTGCGATAATATCGTCTTGACCGGCTTGTACCGTGATACAGATCATTATCGCTTGTATATGCATATTTTCTGTTTGAAACCTGTACTAGCACCTTACCGTCCGAGGAAAGATAGATCATGCAGTATTCATCTGCCGTAAGGATAGCCACGCTTGCGCCCACATCCTCTGAATCCTCCTGCACATAATCGGTTTTACCCTTTATGCCGTCGATAATATCCCTAGTAACGGAATCCACAGACTCACCTGCCATTGCCTCATAGACATCTGCCTTTTGTGATTCCTTACCGGTAATGGATGTGCTGTATGTATATTTTCCGCTTTCATTCAGATAGGACGAAATGGATTTATTATACATCAGTGAGCTTATTACCGGCACTGCAATCGGCAGTGAAAACACTCCAATTATTAATAATACCATTATCACCGTACCGATCGCCTTGCCCTTTGTAACTGCACCTCCGGACGAGCTTCTTCCCGAGAAAAATGTTACCTTCGGGTCATTTTTGACAAACACGATATCCTGAGGATCAATATAAAAGCCCTCGGAATATTCGGCGCCGTCATCCCAGATTTCCTGAGATATAATCCTTTCTTCTGCCTGATCTTCAAATTCTGAAAATGTGGCGGTATCTCCTCCGTCAACGTCAACATTTCCTCTGGCGCTGACCACCACCTCAACGCCGCGGTCAACCTCATGAAAGCCGTTAAGATTCGCAGACATGACAACATAGGACAGAGAGTATTCCTTATATACATCGTCCACACTCAGCCATGCTTCAGATTTGCCAACTACCGAGATCAGTCTGTACTCATCCCAACATTTTCCGTCAACAGTATTACGGTAGGTTATTTTTCCGATAACATTGAACTCAGAACCATTTATTCTCAGTACATCACCAATAGAATATTCCACCGCTTTTTCTCCTCCTTTCTTTTTCATACAGCCAATTGCAAAAAGAAGTAATACACACTGCAACCGGCTTCTCTGGTATTCAATAAACATATCATCATATTTTCAGGATACTTCCTCAAAAATATGTATACTTTCACATTATATTATATCATTCTCCCCGCCGTCTGTCAACGCCCAGCGTGACGCTGGACCCGCAACGCTCCGGCGAGCCGCCGGTGCCTAAACGCGATGGTGTCGCTTCACTACGTTACGCTCTAAATGCGCCTGACTATTTTACTGCCCGCTGTGCTGCTGTAATTGCTAAGTTTGCTTAAATTTACGCTGCTAGTCAGAACAGGGAGTCAGAAACTGTCTCACAAACAATAAACTACAGTTGACGTTCAGCAACAGAGCATAGCGTTCAGTACCTGTCCCACGAGCACAAACCACAGTTGACTATCAGCACCAGAGAAAAGCGGTTAGCAGCTGCCAAAGCGAGGGGATAGTTCAGAAAAACAGAGTGGGAATTTCTCTGTGCCTGCAATTTCCAGGCAAGAGAATGAAAAGTCCAATAATGGAAAGACTTTTAATTGCTTCAATATACCGTTACTTCGCAGACAGCCTTTTTGCCGTTGACTGTTTCTACAGTAATAACAGCGGTTCCGACTGACTGTGCAGTAACTCTTCCGTTTGATACTGTGGCAATGCTTCTGTCGCTTGTTGTCCAGCTGACGGTCTGATCTGTTGTATCAACAGGTGTGAAAATGGATTTCAGCTGGAATTTCGTACCCTTCTTTATGGAGATGGACTCCCTGTTCATGCTTACAGATTCTGCTTCCACTATTTTGTTAACCACATTTACTCTGCAGCTGGCTGACTTTCCGCTGCTTGTTACCGCTGTGACAACAGCAGTTCCCACTGACTGAGCAGTTACTCTGCCGTTTGATACTGTGGCGATATCTCTGTCGCTTGTCATCCAGGTTACAGTCTGGTCGGTTGTATCAGCAGGAGTAAAAATTGATTTAAGCTGGAATTTTGTACCCTTTACAATATTTATGTATTGTCTGTTCAGGCTTACGGATTCTGCTTCTACTATCTCCTTTACCACAGTAACAGTACAGCTTGCTGACTTGCCGTTTTTCGTTGTAGCTGTTATTGTGACTTTTCCCGGAGACTGAGCTGTAACGCTGCCGTTTGATACAGTAGCAATGCTTCTGTCACTCGTTGTCCAGCTGACCGTTTTATCTGTTGTGTTTTCCGGCAGTACAGCTGCTTTGAGTCTGAGCTTTGTGCCCTTTCTGATAAATGCACAGGTTTTATTCAGGCTGATGCCTTCTGCCTGTACTATGGGGTCATGTACGATAACCACACAAGAAGCTGCCTTTCCATTGGCTGTTACAGCGGTAATAGCTGCTGTACCGGCTGATATAGCTGTCACCTTTCCGTCTGACACGG
>ONDB01000153.1 GCA_900316485.1 uncultured Eubacteriales bacterium | reverse complement strand
CTTTTAATTCTGATAGTCTTTATTCCGCTTTTTGTTTCGATGGTCACAACGTCCTTGCGGGCAATATTGTTGTCAAAAATATATTTTGATACGCATCTTATTGCATTTCCGCACATCATTCCCTCAGAACCGTCAAGATTGAACATTCTCATTTTTGCATCTGCAGATTCAGAGGGACAAATAAGAACAAGACCGTCTCCGCCTATACCCTTATGCCTGTCAGCAAGCAGTATGCTGAGTGAATTCGGGGCCTCCACAGGTGTTTCAAAGCAATTGATGTAAACGTAATCATTGCCTGCTCCATGCATTTTAGTAAACTTGTATTTCATACCTTTGCCTCCTGTAATTATTTAATCTCTACCTTATCAATGATTGATTCATAAAGACTGCTGTCGCTTTCATGATAGCTGACTATGGCCTGAGTATATGAATTATCCTTTACCACAGCCTTAAGACAGGTTACAGCCTTGTTTTTTTTCTTATCGGTATTTATTGTCCTGAATATTAATATATTTTCGTCAATAAGCTCAGCTTTAGAGTTATTGTACTGCTTTTCCAGATATTCCTTCAGCTTATCACGGGTTATTTCTTCGCTTATAACATGGTCAAGCTGAAGAGTAGCCTTTCCGTCCTCGGTAGTAAGATATATACCCTCGTTAACGGCTGCATCCTCCACCTTACGGCAGAATATCTTAGGAAATGTTGCAACAATATTTCCCGAGCTGCTTTTGAATCTCAGGTTTTCAGCATCTATTTCTTCGGTTTCCTCAGGATAGCTTATGTCGTTGTGAACTTCTTTTTTTGATGTTTCATCAGATATAGTATTAGGATATACGATGCTTTCGGTATCTGTGGTTACCGCGGCATCCTTATTTTTAAAACAGCCTGCCATTGAAACAGCCATGATAAAACATATTGAAATGCAAAGAGCTTTTTTCATAATTACCTCCGTTATATATGTGCAGACATATCAACAAGATCAGCCATGACGCTTTGAGGCTTTTCTGTAAGCTTTTTTCGCTTCGGCTTTTTTGCTGTCATTTTTTCTTTTACCGTATTCCTTTTTCTTTCCGCCTGACCTGTCATTTTTTCTTCGGTCAGATGAATACTTCTTTCTTCCGGATTCAGCAGCTTCATACAGTGAGACCTTCACAGGCCTGCCGCATACTTTTGCACCGTACATCATATCTATTACTTCATCAACGGAAACACTGGGTACTGCAACGACTGAGCAGTCGTCATATATCTCTATTTTTCCGATATCTCCGCCGCTGAGAGTACTTCTTTCTGTAATAGATGCAACGATATGATTAGGAGCAACACGGCTTGCTCTGCCGATATTCAGCATTATCTTTGAAAAGTCGGTAATACCGTTTTTGCTGTACTGCTTCTTTTCAGCCCTGATATCATTGACCTTGATTTCCTTTTCCGAGAAATTCATCTGCAAAGCAGCAGCAGCAATATCAAACAGGGGATAACCTTCAGACAGCAGCATATTTACCATATCTCTGTATCTGTCGTTTACCTGTCCGGAAATAACCCTTTCCACCAGAGAAATATTGTTTTCTGCAATATGATAGTTGATATCATCGCAAGTAGGTATTTCTATTTGTTCTATTTTGCATTTAAGAATTTGTACTATATTGAGCAGTTCAAAGACCTGACGTCTGCCGCTGCAGATAGTAATAGAATTTCCTTCCTTGCCGACCCTTCCTGTTCTGCCGATTCTGTGCACATAATATTCATTGTTCTGTGGAATATCATAGTTAAAGACAAATTCCACATCGTTTACATCAATACCTCTGGCAGCCACATCTGTTGCAACAAGGATGGAAGTGGAACCATATCTGAACTTATCCATAACAGCATTTCTCTGGGACTGCTTAAGGTCACCGTGAAGAGCTTCTGCATTAATTCCTGATTTGCTCAGAGAAACAGCCACTTCCTCAGCCATTTTTTTGGTATTGCAGAATACGATAGCAAGAGACGGGTCAAAATAATAAATAAGAAGCTTCAGAGCATCCTGTTTTCTGCCCATAGGAACATCAACGAAGGTTTGTCTGATATTGTCAAGGGTAAGTTTTTTATTGTCAGTCTGAATAACTATCGGAGATTTCTGAAATTCCTCAGTAATTGACATTATTGCTTCAGGCATTGTAGCTGAGAAGAGGACAGTTTGTCTGTTTTCGGGAGTTTCCCGTAGGATAGTTTCCATATCTTCCTTGAATCCCATGCTGAGCATTTCATCAGCCTCATCCAGCACAGCAAGTTTTACATGGTCAAGCCTGAGAGTTTTTCTCCTCATATGGTCCATAATTCTTCCCGGCGTGCCCACAACTATATTAGCCCTTTTGAGCTTTGTTATTTGTCTGTCCATAGGTGCACCGCCGTAAACCTCGGCAGGGCGTATTCCTTCGCAGTATTTTGTAAGTCTTTTTATTTCACCGCAGCATTGAATTGCAAGTTCTCTTGTCGGGAGCATAATAATTACCGATACATGAGATTTATCCTCAAGGGAATTAATCATCTCAATTGCAGGTATTGCAAAAGCCATTGTTTTTCCGGTTCCTGTCTGTGATCTGCCTATAATATCCCGACCCTCTCTTACAGCCGGAATAGCCTTTGCCTGTATCGGAGTTGGTGCAGTAAAGCCCATCTCGTCAATTGCTCTTTTTATTCTGTCATTAAGAGCAAGATCGTCGAAAGTATATTCCTTATCAAAAATATTAGTTTTTTCCATTATCCGTTTTATCCTTTTCCTTATTATCTGCTTATTATCAGCCAAATCCTATTCTATCAAATATAATCTCCTTTGTCAAACCACTTCCCGCCCAAACGCCGGCGAGCCGCCAGCGTGACGATGGACCCTTAACTCGCCGGCGAGCCGCCGGTGCCGCAACGCGATGGTATCGCTTCACTGCGTTACGCTCTTAATGTGCCTGACTGATTGGCTGGCCGCGGTGCTGCGTAATAGCTTGGTATAATTTGATTTAAGCCGACCGTGGTCGGCCTGAAAAAAACATCCTGCAATCAATAGCCTTTAATACGAAAACCACAAAGTATATTGATTAAACACATTATCAACCACAATATATAGTTATTGACATAAAAATAACAATATCAACATGCACATAAACTTTTGCATGGTGATTAACCGATTATTCAAATTGTACGATAATTTAATAAAGAGTATCCAAAAGGTTGACAAACAACTGAAAGAGTTTTATATTAAAATCAAGGAAATAAACTTATGAATCATTTATTCTGAATGCAAGAGGGAAAGGGAGAATTATCCGTTTTATGTGTAACGGAATGATGATTCTGTTTATGAGAAATGAGCTTTCGGGTTGTGTGTTTTGCAGCAGGCTCAGATAAAAATTATTGTATGTCTGAAATTACAAGGAAATGCTCAGGGAGGAAATTCTTAATGGAAACAATGTTTAAGGAAGCCTGGGAGGGCTTTGAAGGAAGAATATGGAAAGAAGAAGTAAATGTAAGGGATTTCATTCAGAAAAACTATCATCCATATGATGGTGATGAATCCTTCCTTGAAGGACCCACAGAAGCTACAAAAAAGCTCTGGGATATGATTAAGAGACTTCAGAAGGCTGAAAGGGCCAAGGGCGGAGTTCTTGACATGGAAACAAAAATCGTTTCTGCTCTTACAGCTTATGGTGCAGGATATATTTTTCCCGATGAACCTGAGCTTGAAAGGGTTGTGGGACTGCAGACTGATCTTCCCCTCAAAAGAGCATTCATGCCTTTTGGTGGAATAAAGATGGCAGAACAGGCATGTACATCGAATGGTTATGAGCCTGACCCTGAGATTCATAAGATTTTCACCGAATATGTAACTACACATAATCAGGGAGTTTTTGATGCCTATACTCCCGAGATGAAGGCAGTTCGTCATAATAAGATTATAACAGGACTTCCTGATACCTACGGCAGAGGCAGGATCGTAGGCGATTATCGCCGTATTGCTCTGTATGGTATAGATTTTCTTATTGAGGAAAAGAAAAAAGACTTTGCTAACTGCGGAGACGGCACAATGACAGAAGAGGTCATCAGACTTCGTGAGGAAATAACAAAGCAGATTCGTGCTCTCGGCGGAATTAAGCAGATGGCGCAGACCTACGGATATGATATTTCCAAGCCTGCGACTAATGCACGAGAGGCTGTTCAGTGGCTTTATTTTGGTTATCTTGCAGCCATCAAGACCCAGAACGGTGCAGCAATGTCCGTGGGCAGAGTATCCACCTTCCTTGATATTTATATCAGCAGAGATCTGGAGAAGGGCATTATTACAGAAAAGGAAGCACAGGAGCTTATCGACCATCTTGTAATGAAGTTCAGGATAGTAAAGTTTGCCCGTATTCCTTCATATAATCAGCTTTTCTCAGGTGATCCGGTATGGGCTACTCTTGAGGTTGCAGGTATTGGTGTTGACGGCCGTTCAATGGTAACAAAGAACGATTTTCGTTTTCTCCATACACTTGAGAATATGGGTCCTTCACCCGAGCCAAATCTTACAGTACTTTATTCATCTGCACTTCCTGTTAATTTCAAGAAGTATTCTTCAAGAATTTCTATTGAAACAAGCTCTGTACAGTATGAGAACGATGACGTAATGAAGCCGGTATGGGGTGACGATTATTCCATTTGCTGCTGTGTATCAGCAACACAGACTGGCAAGGAAATGCAGTTCTTTGGTGCAAGAGCAAACCTTGCAAAGTGCCTGCTTTACGCTATAAACGGTGGAGTAGATGTAAAGACCCGTGAGCAGTGCGGACCTATGCTCAGACCAATAACCTCTGAATATCTGGATTATGATGAGGTTATCGTTAAATTTGATAAGATGATGGACTGGCTTGCAGGGGTATATGTCAATGCTCTTAACCTTATCCATTATATGCATGATAAGTATTTTTACGAAGCTGCAGAAATGGCTCTCATTGATACCAATGTACGCCGTACTTTTGCAACAGGCATTGCAGGCTTCTCTCATGTAGTTGATTCACTTTGCGCTATCAAATATGCAAAGGTTAAAACAATTCGTGATACAGACGGTATAGTTCTGCACTATGAAACAGAGGGAGATTTCCCCCGTTACGGTAATGATGACGACAGAGCTGATGATATTGCAGTATGGGTGCTCAGAACATTCCTCGACAAGGTCAAGAAGCACCACACATACAGAAATTCAGAGCCTACTACTTCCATTCTTACTATCACATCAAATGTAGTATACGGCAAGGCTACAGGAGATATGCCTGACGGAAGAAAGGCAGGGGAGCCTCTTTCACCCGGAGCAAACCCAAGCTACGGAGCAGAGAAGAACGGACTTCTTGCTTCTCTTAATTCTGTTGCAAAGCTTCCTTACCATGTAGCACTTGACGGAATTTCAAACACCCAGACCATAAATCCTGATGCTCTTGGACACACCGAGCAGGAGAGAATAGATAATCTTGTACAGGTTATGGACGGATATTTTGACCAGGGAGCACATCACCTGAATGTCAATGTATTCGGCACAGAAAAGCTTATTGATGCAATGGAGCATCCTGAGAAGGAAGAGTATGCAAACTTTACTATCCGTGTATCAGGATATGCAGTAAAATTCATCGACCTCACCCGTGAGCAGCAGATGGATGTTATTTCAAGAACCTGTCATTCAACACTTTAATAAAATAATAATTCGCCCTGCCTCTGGCGGGGCGAATTTTATAGCGGAGGTTTGCTGTAATGAATGAAATTAATAATGATGTTATCGGAAATGTCCATAAGCTTGAAACCTTCGGACTAGTGGACGGACCGGGAGTCAGATTTGTAGTTTTTCTCAAAGGCTGTAAAATGCGCTGTAAATTTTGTCATAATCCTGATACATGGAAGGGTCAAGGAGAGGAATGGACAGCAAGAAAGCTTTTTGAACGTGCAAAGCGATACAGAACATACTGGAAGGATAACGGTGGAATTACTATCAGCGGAGGAGAACCGCTTTTACAGATGGAATTTGTAACGGCACTTTTCAGCCTTGCAAAAAAGGAGGGCATAAGCACAGCAGTAGATACTGCAGGTCAGCCTTTTTCAAAAGAAAAGCTTGCTCAGTTTCGTGCTCTTGCAGATGTTACTGATCTGTTTATACTTGATCTTAAGGAAATGGATCCTGAGGGACACAAGGAGCTTACAGGAACAGATAACTCAAATATTCTTGAAATGGCTCAGTGGCTTTCCGATAATGGAAAGAAAATGTGGATACGTCATGTGCTTGTTCCCGGAATAACGGATAAGCAGGAGGATCTTGAGAAAATGTACAGTTTCATTTCCTCGCTGAAAACGGTTGAAAGGGTAGAGATTCTGCCATATCATACACTTGGTGTTGTGAAATGGGCGGAGCTTGGCATGAGCTATCCGCTGGATGGTGTTCCTGTGCCGACAGATGAAGAAATAAACAGGGCAAAAGCTCTGCTCCATACAGAATAAATAATTGCATAAAATCCTAAAATAACTCATCATACCTGATAATAATACAAAAAAGCCGATGAATACTTTGATTCATCGACTTTTGTTTTTTAGTCAGTTTGTTAAGAAGTCGTTGTTTCGTTTTTTGCTCTGCTGCTGTTTATTTTACTTAAGAGCTTCTATAGCTGAATTAATCATTTCGATTTTTTCCCTGAATTTTGCAGCCTTTTCTTTGATCTCGTTAATTACCTTTTCCGGAGCTTTTGAAATAAAGCCTTGATTGTTGAGCTTCTTTTCGTTGAAAGCGAGATCCTTGACAGCAGCGTCATGTTCCTTTTTGAGTCTTTTCAGTTCAGCTTCTTTGTCAACAAGCTCATCCATAGGAATGTATATTCTTGCATCAGATGTTACTATAGTAACTGCGCCTTCGATATCAAAGCTTTCCTTGATTTCAACATCACTTGCGCTGGCAAGCTTTTTGAAGAAGGGAATGCCGTCAGTGAAAATCTGCTGTTCCTTTGCACCGATAAAGATTTTGGCTTTTCTTGAAGGCGGAACATTCATTTCAGATCTGCGATTGCGGATAGCTTTGATAGCATCCATAATCATATTCATTTCTTTCGCTGCAGCAGCAAATGAAAGCGCTTCGTCATATACAGGGAATTTCTGTGTCATGATAGTGTCGCCCTCATGAGGCATAGACTGCCATATTTCCTCAGTAATGAACGGCATGAAGGGGTGAAGAAGCTTAAGGGTCTTGTCCATTACCCAAACGAGAACCTGTCTTGCGTTCTGAGCAGTTTCACCTTCACGCTGCAGACGAGCCTTTGCAAGCTCAATGTACCAGTCGCACAGACAATCCCATGTGAAATCATAGATATTCTGAACAGCAACACCAAGCTCAAAGTTTTCAAGGTTCTCGGTAACAATCCTTACAGTGTCGTTGAGTGTAGAAATAATCCACTTGTCTTCGGTGGTAAGATCTGCAGGAAGTTCATTCTTTACATCGAAGTCGTCAATATTCATATGAATGAATCTTGCAGCATTCCAGAGCTTGTTTGCAAAATTACGGCTTGCAGTAATCTTTTCTTCAGAATAACGCATATCGTTACCCGGAGCATTTCCTGTAACAAGAGTAAGTCTTAGTGCATCTGCGCCGAATTTTTCAATTACCTCAAGAGGATCGATTCCATTTCCCAGTGATTTACTCATTTTTCTGCCCTGTGAATCACGCACCAGACCATGAATAAGTACCTTCTTGAAGGGAACCTCACCAGTATGTTCAAGACCACTGAACATCATTCTCATAACCCAGAAGGGTATGATATCATATCCGGTGACAAGTACGCTTGTGGGATAGAAATAATCCATTTCTTCTGTCTTATCGGGCCATCCAAGAGTTGAGAAAGGCCAAAGAGCAGAGCTGAACCATGTGTCAAGCGTATCAGGATCCTGACGCATTTTCTTTCCGCATACAGGGCAGAAAGCCTCATTTTCCTTGGTTACAACCGTCTGGGAGCAGTCATCGCAATAGAATGCAGGAATCTGATGACCCCACCATAGCTGACGGGAAATACACCAGTCACGGATATTTTCAAGCCAGTGGAAATATGTTTTTTCAAAATGAGGCGGAATGAACTCCGTATCATCATTCTTAACAGCATCAATTGCAGGACCAGCCAGAGGCTTCATCTTTACAAACCACTGCTTTGATACTCTGGGTTCAACAGTTGTTGAACATCTGTAGCAGGTACCTACATTATGAGAATAATCTTCTGTTTTTATCAAAGCGCCTTCAGCTTCAAGGTCAGCTACAATAGCCTTTCGAGCTTCGTATCTGTCCATTCCGGCATATTTGGGATAATCATCTGTTATTTTTGCATCATCTGTCATTACATTAATAACAGGAAGATTATGGCGAAGACCAACCTCAAAGTCGTTAGGGTCGTGGGCAGGAGTAATTTTAACTACACCGGTACCGAAATCCATTTCAACATAGTCGTCGGCAACGATAGGTATCTTACGGTGAACAATGGGGAGAATAACAGTTTTTCCTACCAGATCTTTATATCTGTCATCTTTGGGGTTAACAGCAACGGCTGTATCACCAAGAAGTGTTTCAGGACGGGTTGTAGCAAGATTTATATAACCGCTTCCGTCGGAAAGCTTGTAGCGAAGATGCCAGAAATGACCAGCCTGCTCCTCATATTCAACCTCAGCGTCAGAGATGGAAGTAAGGCATTTGGGGCACCAGTTTATTATTCTTTCGCCCCTGTATATAAGACCCTTATCATAAAGACGGACGAATACATTTTTAACTGCTTTGTTACAGCCCTCGTCCATTGTAAAGCGTTCTCTTTCCCAGTCAGAAGAAGAACCCATTTTTCTGAGCTGTTTTACGATTCTGCCGCCGAATTCTGCTTTCCATGCCCAGGCTCTTTCCAGGAATTTTTCTCTGCCGATATCTTCCTTGGTGAGACCTTCCTTGCGCATTGCTTCAACGATTTTAGCTTCAGTAGCAATAGAAGCATGGTCTGTTCCCGGAAGCCAGAGGGCGCTGTAGCCCTGCATTCTTTTGAACCGTATAAGAATATCCTGCAGAGTGTTATCCAGAGCATGACCCATATGAAGCTGACCAGTAATATTGGGAGGAGGCATCATAATAGTATAGGGCTTTTTATCATTGTCTATCTCAGCGTGAAAAAAGCCGCTTTCCTCCCAGAATTTATAGATTCTTTCCTCAAACTCACCCGGGCTGTAAGCCTTTGCAAGTTCCTTAGCCATAGTTTATTCCTCCAAATTTTATTATTCCGCATTTGAGCTTCGTTGTCAGCCATTCTGCCATAGAAAACCATTAATCAAAATGCAGTCAGGTAAAAATAATTGGCTGCGTCCGGATTCTCACCAGCAATCCATCTGACAATACAGAATATATTATCCCACTAAATGCCGGTTTTGTCAATAACCCTGAAATGTTTTTATAATCGTGCCGCCAGCCAGATAGTCAGTCGTATTCAGAGCGTAACGTAGTGAAGCGACTCCATCGCGTTACGGGTCCAGTGTCACACTGGCAGTGGTGGGG
>ONDB01000029.1 GCA_900316485.1 uncultured Eubacteriales bacterium | reverse complement strand
GCCCTCTGCACCGCCGCCGGTTTATCCTCCGGTGTCTCAGCCCTCTGCGCCTCAGACACCTGTATATCCTCCGGTCAATAGTCAGCCGGTACAGAAACAAAACAATGTAACACCGTCAGAGGATGGCTATACCTCACTGGATTTTTCAAAGCTTCCTCCATCAAAACCTATGACAGTAAACGACGAGCCTTTTGTTTCTCCCAAAACTATAGAGGAAGACCCTGAACCCATCGAGGAGCCGGCACCCCAGACCTTCTCTGCAGCTCCTCCTGAGCCTCAGCCGGAAGCTGCTCCGGTTCAGTCAGCGCCTTCCGAGCCTGTGGATCTCAATTCCATTATCAAAAAGGGTACGGATGACCCGTTCCAGATGAAAGCTGAAGACTATCAGACCGATCCTTCTCTTGAAGCTCTTATCAAAAAGGGTGCTGATGATCCCTTCAATATGAAGGCAGAGGACTACCAGACCGATCCTTCTCTTGAAGCTCTTATCCGCAAGGGCAGCGATGACCCATTTAACGGCGGTCTTAAAAAGGAACCCAGAAAAAGAAGAAAAAAGAAGGAATACTGATACATTGATTGTCAATGATTTTACTGCCGGGGAGGTGCAGAATGAAGCTCAGAAAATTGATTATACTGCTGGGTATTATCCCCTGCCTTGCATTTGGCGGATGTAAATACGGAAATGATCCGCAAAGCAGCACTGAGTCCGTCCAGGAACAGTCTGTTACCGTATCAGAGCAGATTTCTGCTGAATCAAGCGCAGCCGAAAGCCAGCCCTCTGAGGTTTCAGAAGAAAAGCCTGTGCTTATTCCTACCAAAGAGGATCTTGACAGTATAGAGGATTACGCAACAAAGTTCTATGTCAAACGGCTTTCAAATGAAATGAAATATCATTTCGTAACCTTGTACCATGCAGCCTTAAAATTCCAGAAAAATGTGGAATTAGCTGCTCCTATAAGTGATAACGATCTTACAATGCTTATGTTCCTTCTGAATTATGACTGTCCGGAGCTGATCCATCTTGGCGGTGATTATGCACCGGAATACGACCCTGAGGGCAACGCAACAGCAGTTTCATTTACCTACTGCATGAAGGAAAATGAATATTCAAAAGCCCGTGACGAGCTTGAAAAAGTCAGAAAGATAGTTGTCGAAAAAACTGCCGGAAAAAGTGAATATAACCAGGAAAAAGCCATATATGACATGATATTTCAGAATGTGGTTTACAAAGAGGAAGATACGACCTCCGGTTCAATATACGGTGCACTTGTAAAGAATGTTGCCAGGTGCGAAGGCTTCAGCAAGTCCTTTGCCTGGTGCATGAGGAAGGCCGGCCTTGAATGTATGTGTGTTGTAGGCGCACAGCTCTGGAATGAAAATTCCGCATATTCCAATCATTCCTGGAATATTGCAAAAATTGACGGTGAGTATTATAATGTGGATATAACTGTGGATAATGTGCGCAGGACTGAAAGTGAGGTAACGGCGCCGCTTTACGGATTTTTAAATACAGATGATAATACCACCTATGAGAATAGATCTGTTGAAAAATCTCTTGCCAGACTGGGTATTCCTAAATGTGTGTCCATGAAGAAAAATTACCATATACTCAACAATCTGTATATTCCCGAGGGTGAGGCAACAGAGGAAAAGCTTCTCAGCATACTTGACAGCAATTTTACTGGCAGCGGCTTTTCCGATTTGTCAATAAGGTATCAATCCTTTCAGGATTATCAGGACTGCTATGAGCTTATCCAAAGGCTTGTGATAAACTACATCAATAACAAAGGCGTTGTTTTTGCCCCTATATACTATTATAATGAATTGTCGCATACAGTAATGATAGACAGATCATCCAATGCCCGATGACAAGAAGAGGTGAATATATATGGAGCCTGTGTCAAATGTAGGCAGGTTTACAAGAATTTTATTGATTATTATTGGAATAATACTTATAGTTGCCGGCTCTGTAATAACTACAATCCAGTTTACTTCCATGGGTGAGCCTGTTACAACGGCAGTCATAACCGGTTTTCACATTAACGAGGGCGATACCACCGTATCACAGAAAACAGCCGTTACACTGGTAAGCTATTCGGTGAACGGCAAAAAATATGAAAACGTGGAGCTTGGCCAGTATGAGGAACAATGGAAAAAAGGAGATCAGATTACCATAACCTATGATTCCGAGGACCCTTACATTATTAAAACCAAGACTATGACATATTTGGGGCTTATGGTTATTCTTGCTTCATTCCCCTTCATAATAGTCGGTATCTATACACTGACGAACCTTAACCGCAGGGCTGCAAAAACACCTGAGGAAATAGCCGAGGATGAAGAAAGAACTACTGCCGGAAAACTCAAATACAAGGTATCCTCCATTGTGATATCTTTGTCTACCGGAATACCGGTAACTCTTATCGGACTTACATTTATTTATCTTGAGCATAATTCTGCTCTGGGTCTGCTTTGTCTTATCATGGGAGTTATCGCAACACTGGTTGGACTTCGGTCTGTTCTGCTTTTTATCATAATAAAATACAAACATAAAAAAGAATTTGAAAGAATGATAAGCTCAGGCACAAAGCTTCTCGGTCCTCCGTCAGAAAGCAAAAAAACATAAAATAATCTCTGCTGCATGGAAATTGCATTTTTTGTCGTTTCTTTGCAGCTTTTTTCTTTCTATTTTGCTCTCAGTGTATTAGTTTATAAAAAACTTATAAAAATTTCAAAAAATATAGTGACTTTTTACTATTTTTATGTTATAATAGGTAAGAATCTATAAATATCTCTATTTATTGTGGAAATTTAGTACAGTTTATACACTTAATAATACAAATATTGCAATTTTATTTCCAGAAATTTCCTTTTTCTCCTTGTTTTTCTGTTTTTTTGTGAATAACAATATACTGCAGGCTGAGGCGAATTATCAGGAATTCTTATGTGTAAGGTGGTTGAATGACAGAACAGATCATAAATATCGACCGTATGGAGCAGGCTGTAGCTCTTTTCGGTACCTTTGATGAGAATATAAGAATAATACAAAATGAATATATGGTGTCTGTGGTCTGCAGAGACTCCGAACTGAAAATAACCGGAGAACCAGAAAATGTATCCAAGGCAGGAAAGGTGATTGAAAGCCTTCTTGCACTTGTAAACCGGGGAGAAGCTCTCAGCGAACAGAATGTGCGATATTGTATGTCCTTGGTCAATGAGGGCAATGAGCACAGGATAGAACAGCTTGCCGGAGACTGCATATGCATTACCTCCCGGGGAAAGCCGGTAAAACCTAAAACCCTCGGCCAGAGAGAATACTGCAATGCTATAAATAAAAATACTATTACCCTCGGCATAGGTCCTGCCGGAACAGGCAAAACCTATCTTGCAGTTGCTCTTGCGGTTACTTCCTTCAGAGCCAGGGAAATAAACAGGATAATACTTACAAGACCGGCAGTCGAAGCAGGCGAAAAGCTGGGCTTTCTGCCCGGTGACCTTCAAAGCAAGGTTGACCCCTATCTGCGTCCGCTGTATGATGCGCTTTTTGATATGCTTGGCGCCGAAACCTATCAGAAGTATGTGGAGAGGGGCAATATAGAGGTGGCTCCGCTGGCGTATATGAGAGGCAGAACTCTTGACGACAGCTTTATCATTCTGGATGAAGCACAGAATACTACTCCGGAGCAGATGAAAATGTTCCTCACCCGTCTTGGCTTTAATTCCAAGATGGTAATAACCGGCGATATCACTCAGATTGACCTGCCGGGAGGAGTACGCTCGGGGCTTAAAGATGCTGTGCGTATACTGAAAAATATCGACGGTATAGATTCGGTTTATTTCAGCGCATCGGATGTGGTCAGAAACAGACTTGTTCAGGATATTATCAGAGCATATGACAATGCCGCGGGAAAGACGGCAGAAAAAAGGAAATAGCTGTCTGCAGCTTTAAGTAAACGGACATGGATGTTTTTCTTTATTATTTTGAAGAAAGGTATGGTTAAAATGGATAAGATCAAGGTTATTATTACAAATAAGCAAAAGGATATAAAGATACCCACAGGGCTGAGAATGCTTATCAGGCGCTGCTGTAATGCTGTGCTTAAAATGGAAGAATTCCCCGGTTCTGTTGAAGTAAGTGTAACACTCGTTAATGATAAACAGATAAAGGAACTTAATGCAATATACAGAAATAAGGACAGCGTTACCGATGTTCTTTCCTTCCCTATGGGAGAAAACGGCAAATACGATACTGATCCTGACACAGGCGCAAAAATTCTGGGAGATATCGTTATTTCCATGGAAACAGCTGTTGAACAGGCTGAAAGATTCGGTCACAGCCTGCAAAGAGAAGTTGGCTATCTTACTGCTCATTCAATGCTCCATCTTCTGGGCTATGACCATGAGGACAATGGTCTGCAGAGACTCAGAATGAGGGAAAAAGAAGAAAAGGTGATGACTCTCCTCGGTCTGCCAAGCTCTTCTAGCTATGTTATAAAGGATGAAGAACAGTGAAAGCCTTTTTAAAAGGCTTTCTGTACGCCTTCAGAGGTATAATATATTGTATAAAAAACGAGCGAAACATGAGAATTCATACAGTGGCTGCATTGTATGTTCTGATTTTTGCACGTTTTTTTGCTTTTACAAGAGAGGATTATGCCCTGATCCTGCTGACTATCGGAGGAGTAATGTCAGCAGAAGCAATGAATACGGCTATTGAAAGTCTTGCGGATAAGGTCAGCCAGGAAAAACATCCGCTTATCAAGGCAGCTAAGGATACCGCTGCCGGTGCGGTGCTTATTCTTGCTGTTATTTCTATCGGAGTCGCTTTATTTCTTTTCGGGAATTTTGAAGGCTTTGCTGCAATGTATAATTTCTATATAAGTCATCCTCTGAATCTTGCAGGAATAATTGTACTTTCGGTATTATGCATTCTTTATATAGTGGGTCTGCCCATAAAGAAGCATAAACCGGGAACTGAGGACTGACAGGTGATGAAATGCGTAAAACTGCTGATACCAGACTGAATGATGATCTTCCGCTGCTCAGACCGGATGAAATGACAATGGGATATATTAATGCCCTGAAAAAGGAAATACTTAAAAAGGAAATTTTCAGGGTAGCAGTATGCTGGGCAGTGCTTGCCCTACTGGCAATAAAGGTGAAGGAATACAATATGTATATTGATGAAATATTCGGCAGCCATGAGTATGTCCTTGCATTTCTTGCTGTACTGGCAGCTGCAATACCTGTATTTGTTGTAAACAGGCTGAGAAAGCTCAGCGGCGACAGCAGTGAATATGGTTATGTTGACGGTGCAGTTGTCAGCTGCTACAAAAAGCTTTTCGGTCTTTCTGCCGGAGTAGATATCCGTCAGGAATATGTAAACATATTAAGCGATTACGGGAATGTCTACAACGAAATCCCTGTATTCAAGCCCTTTTTGTTTTTTATTTCATCTCATGCCTCTGAGCTTGCCGGAACAAAGCTTGTCCCCGGAGACAGCGTAAGAATAATAAGGATAAACAAAAGAACCGTTTTTGCTGTGGAGCTTATGCATGAATTCACACCTAAAAAAAGAAAGGATCATGAATGATCTGAAATTAATGCTGTAATACAGTACAAAATAGTAAACATGCTTTATGCATTTCTGTCAGAGAAAAAAGGAGAAGTATATGGAAAAAAGATGTGCTTTTATTGCGATTGTCGGACGGCCGAATGTGGGTAAATCCTCGCTGCTTAATAATATGCTCAGACATAAAATAGCTATAGTGTCGTCAAAACCCCAGACAACAAGAACAAGAATAATGGGTGTTCTTACAGAAGAGGATACCCAGCTTGTATTTATTGATACACCGGGTCTGCACAGACCTAAAAACAGCCTTGATAAATATATGCTCAGATCGGTTAATGAATCTGTTGCCGGTGTGGACGCCTGTGTGCTTGTAGTGGAGGCTGATTCAAAAATTACCGACGGAGAACGTCTTTTTGCGGAAAAATTCAAGGCTCTCGGTCTGCCGGCTGTACTTGCAATAAATAAAATTGATATGCTGAAGGACAGGTCTGTCCTTGCACCAAAAATCGCAGAGCTTTCATCGCTCTATGATTTTTCCGCTGTGGTGCCCTGCTCGGCACAGACCGGCGACGGAGTGGATGCTCTCAAGGCAGAGCTGAGGAAACTGTCATCTGAGGGCGGCTTTATGTTTGATGAGGATACTCTTACCGACCAGCCTGAAAGAGTCATCGCCGCTGAAATAATCAGGGAAAAGCTTCTCAGGCTTCTTGATAAGGAAATACCCCACGGTTCGGCTGTTTTTGTCGAGAGAATGAAGGAAAGAGAAAACGATGATATCATAGATATTGATGCCGTAATATACTGTGAGCGTCCCACCCACAAGGGAATAATTATCGGAAAAGGCGGCTCTATGCTTAAAAAGGTAGGAACATATGCCCGACAGGATATGGAGAAGTTTTTCGGCTGCCGAATAAATCTCAAGCTGTGGGTAAAGGTCAAGGAGGACTGGAGAAACCGGGAAAATATCCTGCGTAGTCTTGGTTACGACAACAATGATTTCAACTGATGCTTTGCGCCGTTTCCCGGTGCAGAGCTTATACATTCAGCGTCCGTGATAAATATTTGAAAGCCGGAATATTGGTTATACTGCTTTCTGAGCATTAATATCACTTTCAAATAGCGTCAATAATTTTCCGAATATCGGGGTATAATAAACATATATTATACCGTGAATGATTTACTGGAAAGGATGACAGCTATGGATGAGCAGGGCGCATGGAACAGATTCTTCACTACCGGCAGGATAGAGGATTATCTTATTTACAGACAGGCTGCAGCCTGCAGGGGAAATGAAAAGTTCGGGGAGATGAAAAATGAGGGTCAATACCGAGGGGCTGGTGCTGGCAGAGCAGAAGCTGGCAGGGGAAAAACGCCTGCTGACAATACTTACACGCAATAAAGGAATAATGCATTGCTTTGTTAAGGAAAACGGCAGCCTTGCCAAAAATCAGGGGGCTGCCATCAGTGTTTTCAGCTATTCCGATTTTTCTGTTTATGAGGGGAAAAAAAGCTGCTCTCTTGACGAGGCAGTTTCTAAATCCTTCTTTTATAACCTGATGTTTGATATAGAAAAGCTGGCTCTTGCCCAATATATGTGCGAGCTTGCAATTCATGTTATTCCCGAAGGTGACTGTGACCCCGAATGTCTGAGTCTTATGCTGAACTCCTTTTATCTTCTGAATGAAAATAAAAGATCACTGCTTACGGTCAAATCAGTTTTTGAGCTGAGACTCATGACTCTTTCAGGCTTCATGCCGGATATTGTGGGCTGCCGGGGATGCGGTGTCTATACTGACGATGTAATGTATTTTGATTTTGAACGTTCCTGCCTCTGGTGCAGGAACTGCCTTAAGGGTACAGATCATATTCCCCTTTCACCGGATGCACTAAACGGGCTCAGAACGGCTGTTCTTGCAGAACCTAAACGTATTTTCTCTTTTTCGGCCGGCGAAAATGATATATGCACCCTTGCAGATCTGGCTGAAAAATATACTCTTAAAATTACAGACAGGAGCTTCCGTGCTCTTGATTACTATAAAAACATAAGAATTCAGAATAATTAAGTACTGATTAATGCCGGTTATTATCTGAAAACCGGCTGCTGCAACAAAGGAAAAGGATAAAAATGGATAAGAATTTAAAAGCAATAGAATTTGATAAAATACTTGAAAAGCTTGCCGGACATACCTCTTTTGACGCTTCAAGGGAGATGGCTCTTTCCCTGGAGCCTTCCTCCGGTCTTTTTGAGGTAAGGCAGCTTCTTACTGAAACATATGATGCACACAGCCTTGCCGGACGCTTCGGTACGCCTTCCTTTGGCGGAATACATGATGTTTCCGGCTCTCTTTCAAGGGCTGCGGCAGGGGCTGTGCTGACTGCTCTTGAGCTGCTGAGAATAGCTTCTCTGCTGCATACTATAAGAACGGTCACAGAATGGAAATCAAGGTGCGAAAATGTGGAAACAGCCTTGGATTCACGCTTCAATGCCCTTATTCCAAACAAATACCTGGAAACCAGGATAACCTCCTGCATAATTTCTGAGGAGGAAATAGCAGATAATGCATCTCCGGCTCTTTTCGCTATAAGAAAAAAAATAGCTGCATCCTCTGTAAAGGTCAGAGAACGTCTTGAAAAGATAATTCATTCCTCTACCCTGCAGAAATACTTGCAGGAAAGTATAATCACTATGAGGAGCGGCCGATTCGTTATTCCGGTAAAGGCTGAATTCCGCTCAAATATTCCTGGTCTTGTACATGATACCTCTGCCAGCGGTTCTACAGTCTTTGTTGAGCCTATGGGAGTCGTAGAGGCAAACAACGATATCCGCGTACTGCAGTCAAAGGAACAGGCAGAAATTGAAAGAATCCTTGCCGAGCTTTCCGCCGAGGCCGGCGCATACGGTGACAACATAAAGGACAGCTGGCGAATACTCACAGAGCTTGATCTTATCTTTGCAAAAGCTAATCTTGCCTATTCAATGAAGGCAAGCCTTCCCCTTATGAATGATGAGGGACGCATAGTTCTTAAAAAGGCAAGGCATCCCCTTATTCCCGCAGACAAGGTAGTAGCAGCTGATGCACATCTTGGCGTAAGCTTTGATACTCTTGTAATAACAGGTCCTAATACCGGCGGCAAAACGGTTTCCCTTAAAACCATAGGACTTCTTTCTGCTATGGCTATGTGCGGAATGATGATACCCGCTGCAGATAACAGCGAGCTTTCAGTATTTGACCGCATACTTGTTGATATCGGTGATGAGCAGAGCATTGAGCAGTCCCTTTCCACCTTCTCTGCCCATATGAAAAATATTATCAGCATAATGTCACAGGCCGACGAAAAAAGTCTTATACTGATTGATGAGCTTGGCGCAGGAACCGACCCTGTTGAGGGCGCTGCACTGGCAGTCGCCATACTTGAACAGCTGAGGAGCTGCGGTGCCAGAATAGCCTCTACCACCCACTATGCTGAACTGAAAAGCTTTGCACTTGATACTGAAGGGGTTGAAAACGGCTGCTGTGAATTTGATGTTGCTACCCTAAGACCTACCTATCGTCTTCTTATTGGTATGCCGGGCCGTTCAAATGCTTTTGCAATTTCAGAACGTCTCGGCATGGATAAATATACCGTTAAAAGAGCCCAGGAGCTGGTATCCGCTGAAAACACAAAATTTGAAAGCATTGTAAAAAGGCTGGAAGAAAACCGCAGCCAGCTTGAAATGAAAATAAAAGAAGCCGAAAGCATGAAAGCCGAGGCTGCAAAGGAGCTTGAAAAAGCCAGACAAATCGCTCTGCAGGCAGAAAAGGACAAGGAAAACGAACTTAGCCTTGCAAGAGGACAGGCAGAAAACATTATCTCCAAGGCAAGGACACAGGTTTACAGTGTTCTTGACGAAATAGAGGCAATCAGGAAAAAGCAGGAAATAAGCGCTGAAGAGAAAAGCAAGCTCAGGGCTGATATCAGAAATATGGAAAATGCAGCCGACCCTGTAAGTGAAAGAAGCAACGAGGATTATGTACTCCCCCGTCCCCTTGTCAAGGGCGACAGGGTGCTGATATTTGATATCGACAAGGAAGGAACCGTTCTTGAAACAGGAAAGGACAGCGTTCTGGTACAGTCAGGCATAATAAAAACCAGGGTAAAGCTTGATAACATACGTCTGCTGAAACAGGAAAAGGTTAAACTGCCTAAGCGCAGCGCTACAAGAACTATCCGCCGGGATACAAAACAAAGCGCTGTTACAGAGGTGGATGTAAGAGGTCAGAATGCGATTGACGCTATACTGGATGTTGACAGAGCTATTGACAGCGCAGTTCTGCAGGGACTGCATCAGCTCACCATCATCCACGGCAAGGGAACAGGAGTGCTCAGGACAGAAATACAAAAGCATCTGAAAAAACACCCCAGCATCCGCAGCTTCCGTCTTGGTGTATTCGGAGAGGGCGAAGCAGGAGTGACAATAGCCGAGCTTAAGTGATTTTTTCCAGAAGGGGACCCAATATGACAAAAAAGAAACTTTCAGCAGGCAAAGTCCTGCTTCTGCTGTTATTGCTTCTGGTCATCGGAGCGCTGATAACTGCAGGCATATGCTATTTTCTTGCCTCACAGGATAATATCAAAGATAAATATACCCTTACAGACCGTGAAGAAAACATAGAATTCACAATGCTAAAGGGCAGCGCCTTTGGTAAAGAATTTGAAGTAAGTGAAAACATGATTAATACCTTTATTAACGACAAATTCTGCAAGGAAATAACCGGCAGCTCATCGGGCTTTGACCATCTCATGCTTTATCTTCACGAGGATGCTCCGACAGAGGTATATGCTCATGCATATTACAAAGGCATTCCAATGGCTTTGCGGTGCAAGGCATGGTTTGATACCGACTCCACTACCAATAGTCTGAATGCCAGGGTATTTGATGCATATATAGGTGAGCTGAAAATCCCGGACAGTATCCTTAACCAGATTCTTGAAAAGCTTCTTGAGAAAAACGAGCATGTACACTATATAAAAAACAGTCAGTATAATGTAAGCATCACAGCCGAATATAAAATTGACATTCCAAATACAAAAGGCATTACCATTGGTCTGAAGGATGTGACCATAAAGGATTCAAAAGCAGACTTCAGAACTAACAGTCTTACAGGAGAAGCATTGAGAGCATCAATTGAATATATCTCGTCCAAGGAAGGTCGGGAAACTGTTAAAAACATAATTGATGGTATCGGCAACAAAATAAAAGATGTCTTTGGTAAAGAGGAATAACTCATAACAACGCAAAAAGGGGTTGTGGCATTATTATAGCGCATCATACCTCATAATAACACAAAAAAAGCCGATGAATTTTTTGTTTCATCGACTTTTTTATTTGTCAAGGAATCAGTCGTTCCTCTTTTTTCTGTGCTGCCTTGCGGCAGCAAAATTATCTCTTCATGAACCAGACAAGTGGACGCCATCTTTTCCAGGGCTGCACAGAGTCTGTGCTCCCTTGATTACTATTTCATTGCTTGTTATTAATCGAACAATAACATTTGAATCATCCCTTGCCGAGGGCGCTGCCCTTTGGAAAGACTGGCGATACTTTTTAATGCGACAGTCCCGATTATATCAAATATTTCTGCCTGTCATCTGAACAATGAAATAAGTTTATTATCATACGGGGCAGATTCAGCAGAAATGACCTTATATCCTGTAGGGTCAAGTATTTCGCTGAGCTGCTCTTTTGTATATTCCTTTTCGGAAATAATTATGGTTTCATTTTTTGTATGGGATGACTTTACTTTTTTGGCTTCGGGAAAGCTTTTTCTGATTGTATCGTTTACATGGGATTCGCACATGGGACACATCATACCCTCAATTTTCACCTTGGTTTTATACATAATCATTCCTCCTCATCAAATCCCGTAATATCTATATCAAATACCTCTGCAGCGTTTTTATAGAGTATCTTCTGGCGCTTTTCCCGGCTCATAGGCAGCTGCATGAACATTTCGTATTCCTTTACCGGATGCCACATAGGAAAGTCAGAACCAAAAAGCAGTCTGTCTGCACCGTAGAGGCTGATAAGATCATAAACCTTTTCCTTTCCTATAAACGGCATGGAGCTTGAAATATCCATATAGCAGTTTCTGTCTTTCATATAAGGTATTGCCTCGTCAAAAATTGACCATCCGCCAAAATGAGCAGCTACTACTGTAAGCTTAGGGAATGCCTCAAGTATATTTACAAGTCTTCTCGGGTGAGAACGGTCAAAGCGGTAATCTCCGCAATGGATAAGCAGAGGCAGTCTGCCCTCAAGACGTTCATATATTTTCATTGCGGCAGGGCAGTCCATATCAAAGCTCTGGCTGTCCGGGTGAAGCTTTACCCCATGCAGCCCTAGAGAAATCATACGCTCAATTTCCTCATCCAGTCCCTCCATATCCGGATGTAGTGTGCCCAGAGCTGTGAATTCATCATGCTCTGCCTGCTCCTTTGCCATAAAATCATTCAGTCTTGAAACCGGCTTCGGACTAAGAGCAACTGCATTGATTACGAATTTTTTGACATTGGAGCTTTGTGCTATTTTGATAAGCTCCTCCGATGTGCCTGTACAATTCATCTGTACAGCGTAGAATTCTCCCACACTCTGGACAGCCTTAGGCGCTATTCTTCTGTTATAAACATGGTCATGACAATCTATTGCAAACATTATTTACCCTCCATTATTTCATAAATCAGTTTCTCTTCTACAATTATAATACAACTCCGCATCTTCTGCAACTTAACCAGCGCCATCCGGCGAGCCGCCGGTGCTGCTGTAATTGCTTGGTTTACTTTGATTTACGCTGCTAGTCAGAACAAGGAGTCAGCAACTGTCTTGCAAACAATAAACCACAGTTGACTTTTAGCACCAGAAAAAAGCGTTCAGCACCTGTCCCACTGACACATACCACATCTGACATTCAGATCCAGAGGAAAGCGTTCAGCATTCGCCGAAGCGAGGGGGATAATTAAGGAAAAGGGCTGTCGCGTTATAATGACGCATCATTTCTCATAATAACACAAAAAAGTCGATGAATATTTTGGTTCATCGACTTTTTTATTTGTCAAGGAATCAGTTGTTCCGCTTTTTGCTATGCTGCCCTTTGATTACTATTTCATTGCATTATGTTGATACAAGATTATTACTTCAATACCCTTACCGTGCATGAAGCTGTTTTTCCGTTGGCGCTTCTTACTGTTATCCTTGCTGTTCCCGGAGCTTTCGCCTTTATCAGTCCGTTTAACACAGTTGCCACCTTTGAATCGGAGCTTGTAAAAGTAAGTGTTTTGTCAGAAGCATTTGATGGAGCAACAGTTGTTTTCAGCTGATATTTGCTGCCTTGTCTGATTGTTAATCCTGTGGCATTTAATGCTAAAGAATTTACCTCTACAGGATTTCCCACGTTTATTGTAACAGATGCCTTTTTGCCGGAGCTGAGCTGTGCTGTTATTACTGCTTTTCCGGCCTTGACAGCCTTTATCCTGCCTTTCTGGTCAACGGTTACGATCTTGTTGTTGGATGATTTCCAGGTTATTACAGCCTTACTCTGTGAAAGTACGGGCTTGAGAATCCGAGTCTGTCCTCTGAGCAGGTTCAATGTTTTGCTCTGGAAGGAAATAGTCACCTCGGGCTTTTTGACATTAAATGTATGGCTGAGCTTTTTGCCATTTTTCAATGTTATGGTTACTGTAGCAGAACCGGTTCCCACTGCCGTAAGCTTGCCGTTTTTATAATTCAGGACTCTGTTATTGCTTATGGAAACCTTAAAAGCAGTACCTGTCAGTCCGGAAATAATAGTCGGCAGATTATATGTGCGGTTAAGCTCCAGTGTTGGTCCTGAGCCGTTCACAGGCAGGGTGATACTGGTCTGTGTATTTTTATTTCCGATTTCTATATCAGCCGCACTTGCGGAAACTGCAGCTGTACCGAACATCATTACTGCAGCCAGAGCGCCGGCAGTCAATCTTTTTACTATGCTTGGTTTTTTCATAATTAATTCCCCCTATAATCATCAAAGATAACTCTTTCACCGATATACACTTCGATTATAACATATCATACCTATTTTTTCATTATACAAAGATAGTTATTTGTTAATTATATTTCCGGCTCAGCATATCATCTCCAGTATTTTCTGTCCAGATTCCTGAACTGTACAGCCTCAAAAATATGCGTTTTTTTGATAACTTCGCTTTCTTCAATATCAGCGATAGTCCTTGCTACCTTAAGCAGCTTATCGTATGCCCTTGCTGAAAGACCAAGAAGCTCGTACTGATTTTTCATAAATTCTCTTGCGTCGTCTGAAAGCGGACACATTTCATTGAGCAATCCTGCAGTAATCCTTGCATTACATGTAATAGAGGTTCCCCGGAAACGCCGGTTCTGTATTGCTCTGACCTTATCCACACGTTTTTTTATCTCCGCAGAGCTTTCACCCTTTTCAAATGAGGACAGCTCGCTGAAATCCACTGAAGGTACTTCAACATGAAGGTCAAGCCTGTCCAGCAGCGGCCCGGATACCTTTGCAAGATAATTCGCCACAGCCTTGGGGCTGCAGGTACATTTTTGCGTTCCGTAATATCCGCAGGGGCAGGGGTTCATAGCGGCTATCAGCATGATAGTACAGGGATAAGTCAGAGTAGCATTCACCCTTGATATTGTCACCTTGCCATCCTCTATCGGCTGACGCAGTATTTCCATGGCATTGCGGGTGAATTCAGGAAGCTCATCAAGAAAGAGCACACCGTTATGCGCTAAGGATATTTCCCCCGGATGAGGTATAGTACCGCCTCCTGTAAGACCTGCCGGAGAAACTGTATGATGGGGACTGCGGAATGGTCTTTCACTTACAAGAGAGCTGTCTCTTTTAAGAAGTCCGGCAATGGAATGTATTTTTGAGGTTTCTATCATTTCCTCAAAGGTCATTTCCGGAAGAATTGTAGGCACTCTTTTTGCAAGCATTGACTTACCGGTGCCGGGTGTGCCTATCAGCAGAACATTATGACCTCCGCAGGCTGCTATTTCCAGCGCTCTTTTTGCTTCGGTCTGTCCCCTGACATCGGAAAAATCTATATTATAATGCGAATGAGTTTTAGCAGGGTCAGCAGGCTTTGCCGGTTTCATGCCGGTGCCTTTATGAAGATATGTAACAAGCTGTGCTATATTATCAACAGGGAAAACATTCAGTCCCTGCACAACAGCTCCCTCTGCAGCATTATCACTGGGTACAAAAAAGTTCCTTATTCCCCGCCTCTTCGCCTCGATTGCCATTGGAAGAACCCCGTTTACAGGATTTACATCACCGCTGAGAGAAAGCTCGCCGATAAAGGCGCAGTCGTCCAGATTCTTTTCCAGCTGACCGGAAGCAAGCAGGATTGATATCATTATTGGCAGGTCATAAAGGGAACCTACCTTTTTTACATCTGCCGGTGCAAGATTAACCACTATGCGCTGACTGGGGAAAAACAGGGCACAATTGCGCATTGCAGAGCGCACCCTGTCCCTTGCCTCCTTTACGGAAGCATCAGGCAGACCAACAATATCAAAAGCTGTTATGCCTCTTGAAATATCCGTTTCTACTGTTATCTCAAATGCCTCCATTCCAAGAAGCCCGAGACTATGAATCTTTACAACCATTTTCTTTCTCCTGCTGTTCAGTGAAGTTCCGACTCAATCTTAATTATCAAGTGTATGTTTAATTATATTTTATTATAAAAATACACAATGTGCAATACAAAAAAGAATATTTTTTATTATATTAGCATAACACCGCCGTATACCATAAAGGTACCGGCGGTGTTATGCTATATTTATCTGTTTATTCTTCCGGCTGTGCAGGATTGACATGAACCATGCAGTGCTTTACATCCGGAAATTCGTTTTCTATGGAGTCATGAACCGTTTCCGCTGTGTTATGAGCTTCAACAAGGGTTTTAGAGGAATCCATCAGAATTTCCACCTCAACATATATCCTGGAACCGAAAAGCCTTGTTTTCATCTCGTCTATGCCGATGACACCCTCGGTGGACATTATGACCTCTCTCATTTTTTCAACCGTTTCCTCCGGACAGGCTTTGTCTATCATTTTATCAACAGCGTCACGGAAAATATCAATAGCCGCTTTTTCGATAAACACACAAATAACTACACTTGCCAGCGGATCCAGCACCGGAAACCCCAGTCTTGCGCCCAGTATGCCTGCAAATGAACCAATAGAAGAAAGTGCATCCGATCGGTGATGCCATGCATCTGCCATAAGTGCGCCTGAATTAATCTTTCTGGCTGCATTTTTTGTATACTGATACATAATCTCCTTCACCAGTATTGATACCACAGCAGCGATAAGTGCCGGTATTCCGGGTATTTCCAGCTGATGAGAGGCAGCTCCGGTGATATTTTCAATACCCTTAAATCCTATACCCAGGCCTGTGGCTGCAAGAACCACTGAAAGAATAACCGAAGCCACACATTCAAATCGTTCATGTCCGTAAGGGTGCTCCCTATCCGGTTTTTTTCCTGAAAGGTGCACGCCTGCCATTACAACAAGGGTGCTGAATACATCTGATGCTGAATGAACTGCATCCGAGATCATGGCTCCGGATGAGGCGATAACACCTGCAAGAAGCTTCAAAAGTGAAAGAAAAACATTAACAACGATACTTACCGTTGAAACCTTCATGGCAAGATCCCGGTCTTTTATTTCTCTGTCATTTTTTTTTTCATTTTTACTAACCATAGGATCATCTCATTTCAAAGCTCAATTCATTTTCCATGCTGAGCAGCCATCATCTTAACAATAATAATCAAAGCTCTTGGGAACATTCAATATCAGATTCTGTCAATTATTTTTTTCATTGCAATTTTCAGTTCATCCTGTACAGCCGGGTCAGATAGCTGCTGGCATGAATACAGCATAAAGCCATTTGCACCGTATTCTCTGCCCACTTCCATCTGGGAGCGGATATTATCATCCTTAAGAAGCCAGGTGCCGTTGTCTGCATCTGTGCCTATCTTATAAAGTCCCAGTCCGAAATACAGTTTTATGCTCTTTTCCGTCAGCATCTCTTTCCACTGGGCTGCTGCTGTTTCAAATGGAAGTATCGGGTGGTCCTCGCTGAAATACATCTGGGGACAGATATAATCAGCATATCCCTTTTTACTGCACCATGTTCTGACATCCGCACTCATCAGATAATTATTCTCCACATTACCCTGAGGCGCTATGCCGAATACACATCCGCTTTTCTTGTGCACTGTACTGTAAATACCCCTGATCATGGAATTGATATTTGATATTCTCCATTCTTCTTTTGACATATATGTTGAAGAGGATTTTTTAACATAATCCTGATATTCCGTTTCATCATCAAATCCATCCGGGTAGAAATAATCGTCTATCTGTATGCCGTCAACTGCATATTTCTGCACAATTTCATTTACACAGTTAAACACAAGCTGACGAACCTCAGGATATGCCGGATTCAGATATATACCGTCGTCACATTCAAGAGCGTATCTGTCGTTTGATGAAATATTGTCATTTTTCCATCTGACATATGGATTTGTATCCGCCAGTACAGCAGGGGTTTCGCCAGCCTTTATACGCAAAGGATTCACCCATGCCTGAAGCTTAAGTCCGTATTTTTTAGCGCTGTTTACAGCAATTTTCAGCGGGTCATAATAAACCTTTGTTCCCTGTACTCCCGAAAACAGGTGTGAAGCCGGGAAAACAGAAGATTCATATGCAGCGTCACAGTAAGGATGAGCATGGAAAATAACCGTGTCTGCACCTATATCCCTTATATTTTTCATGATACCGTCTATTCTTTGGGTATAGGCTGATTCAGTCCTGTTTGTATCGTACATATCCAGTGCCATATAGGGTATCCATACGGCTATTGATTCATCTCTTTCAACAACTATCTTGCATGCACATTCTCTGCCGTTATAAGTGCGGCCCGTAACATAGGCAACGCCTTCTTTAACAGCTGTAAAATCTCCCGTCCAATTAGTTTTTGTCATTTTTACCACCGAGCTGTTACTGGAGCGAAAAGTTCTTGAGGCACAGCCCGTACCGTCCGGAATTATCATACTCAGAGATGCGCTTTGTCCTGTTTTCAGATACATAAGCCCCCGGCTGAGCTTAACTGAGTCCGGCGCCTTACGGACTCTTACCGTGCAGCAAGCTTCCCTGCCGTTATAGAGTTTTACATAGACCCTTGCAGTACCTTCATTAACTGCGGTAAAGCCGGCAGTCCAGTTCGTCTTTGTCATTTTTACCACAGCGTTGTTGCTTGAGCGGTATGTCCTGGCGGCGCTTGCTGTTCCTGAGGGCAGAACAGCGCTGAGAGAATAGTTTTCTCCCCTGCCCAAAGTAAGTGTGCTTTGTGACAAACTCACAGAATCCGGCGCCTTTCTGACGGTAACCGTACAATAAGCTTCCCTGCCGTTATAAAGCCTTACATAAACTCTTGCAGTGCCCTCCTTAACTGCGGTAAAGCCGGCAGTCCAGTTTGTCTTGGTCATTTTTACCACAGCGTTGTTGCTTGAGCGGTATGTCCTGGCTGCACTTGCTGTTCCTGAGGACAGAACAGCGCTGAGGGAAAAGCTTTCTCCTTTGCCCAGAGATAATGTGTTCTGAGAAAGGCTGACGCTGCGGGGGGCATTCCTTACAGTTATTTTGCAGCTTCGTCGGACATTGCTGCTGTCAGCTGCAGTAATTGTAGCTGTTCCGGCAGAAACCGCCAGTACATTGCCGTTTTTATCCACAGATAATATTCTGGAGGATGATGAACTCCATTTTACAGTTTTATTTGCTTTCAGCTTAAAAATCTCACCTTTTCCCAGAGAGAGCTGATAATAATTCAATGTAAGCGTACCTGCAGAATTTACCTTCAATGCTGCATCCTGTACTATGCCAGAACTAACATATGCTGTTCCCAGCAAAAAAATGAGCAGCACAGCCATCACGAAAAAAACAGCAGAATTCACCCTTTTTCGCCGTCCTCCGAAAGAATCGGAAATCATCAGTAATTCCTCCTTTTTCATTTAACCACATTATAACCTATTTTCCCAACAATTTCAACCAGCGTGACGCTGGCCGGCGAGCCGCCGGTGCCATAACGCGATGGCCAGCGTGACGCTGGACCCGTAACGCGATGGCCAGCGTGACGCTGGACCCGTAACGCGATGGTGTCGCTTCACTTACGTTACGCTCTTAATGCGCCTGACTAATTTGCTGCCCGCGGTGCTGCTGTAATTGCTTGATTTACTTAAATTGACGCTGCTAGTCAGAGCAGGGAGTCAGCAACCGTCTCGCGAACAATAAACCACAGTTGACGTTCAG
>ONDB01000093.1 GCA_900316485.1 uncultured Eubacteriales bacterium | reverse complement strand
TCAAAGGTCATGGGCGCAGGCTCGATGTCCTTCACACTGTCAAAGGTCAAGGGTGCAGGCTCAGTGTCATCATCCTCAAAGCTGAGACGTCCGATGGCAGGAGTACCTTCATCTGCAGCAGAATTGACATCATTCATCGCCTTTTTCAGGTTTGAAAAGTCAAGTGCATTATCATTATTGTCATTCTCATCATAATCATCTTCGTCTACACCGAGTATACCCTTTGACTTAACCGGAATACCCTCTTTGCTGCGGCGGGCACCGCTGTTTTTGGGAGCGCCGTCTTTTTTAGGCTTGCGCTCAGAGGAAATTGCTCCCAGAAATTCGGGGTCATCCTCGTCGTCCATATCTCTGCCGCCGGCTCTTTCAACCTTTGCATGTCTTGCATTGCTGATAACAAAAGCAGTCGCATAAAGCACAAAGGAAAGATCCTCAACGCAGGTAAGTATTCTGCCGATAGTAGGCTCAATTACAAGAACATCTACCGCTCCTGTCTGAGGTGTGGGTGAAAACATTTTAATAAGAACATCAGCTGTGGTAATAAGTCCGCACATTACATAGCAAATACCGTAAAGAGTGGATCTGAGAACTGCATTCCTTGTTCCTGCCTCTGCAAAGAACATTGCCTGATAAAACAGGAAGAACATAAGAAAAATAACAGAAATCACATCAAACATTTCTGTTGCATGGATAGAAACCTTTGAATACTCCATAAAAAGAGTTATCAGTCTGCCGCATGCCCAGCAGGGAAGAACTATTCCCAGAAGGGGGAACTTCGTCATTCCATTATGACCAGTAAGTGAAATACTTGATTCATAAAGCATGACACCGCCGCCCAGAAGGGACAGTCCGCAAATGGTCAGTCCTCCCACAAGGTTTGTTGATGAACCCAGAGAAAACACGGACATGATTCCGTTTCCAAGAACAGAAACAGCTGCAAGGAATCCGAAAAAGCCTGTTATCTTGCTTTTCGGAGGACTAAGGCTGATATCCGTTTTTCTGTCAGCTATTACCATAACGATACCGATAAACCATACCAGCACAATGGAAATAATGAAAACAGCTGAGCAGATATCGGAATTCACAAAGAAACC
Organism: uncultured Eubacteriales bacterium; assembly: GCA_900316485.1. Classification (GTDB taxonomy): domain Bacteria; phylum Bacillota; class Clostridia; order Oscillospirales; family Acutalibacteraceae; genus UBA1213. The sequence goes on along the minus strand of ONDB01000093.1, from coordinate 3,650 downwards.
GACTCCGTTAACATTGAATACGGTATCACAAAGCTTCGCAACGCCGCCTATAATACCAAAAATTATCATTGGTATCCATAATTTATTGACTTTCATATATTACTCTCCTTCCGTTTTGGATCTGCCGCTATAATTACATCAATGCATATCACGCTGATCGAGAGGCTGATATTTCTTGCTGTGTACCATAGAACGGTATGCCGGACGCATTATCCTGCCGCCGTAGGTGACTTCCTCCATTCTGTGGGCACACCATCCGGCAATTCTTGAAACTGCAAAAAGCGGCGTAAACATTTCACTGGGAATACCAAGCATATCGTAAACAAAGCCTGAATAAAAATCAACATTGGCACAAATAACCTTTTCGCTGCCCTTCACCTCCCGCATAACACGGGGTGTAAGCCTTTCGACGCTCTTGTAAAGCTCGAATTCAGCTATCATATCCTTTTCACGGGCTATTTTCTCTGCATAGGTTCTCAGTATCTCTGCTCTCGGGTCAGAAAGCGTATAAACAGCATGACCAAAACCGAATATAAGTCCGCTGCCGTCGCCTTTTTCCTTTTTTATGATTCCGGCAAGATAATTATATATCTGCTCGTCATCTGTCCAGTCGGCAACTTCCTCCTTCAGGGCATTCATCATCGTGCGCACCCTCAGGTTTGCTCCGCCGTGACGCGGACCCTTCAGCGAACCGATTGCCGCTGCAATTGCGGAATATGTATCAGTACCGGAGCTGGAAAGAACTCTTGTGGAGAAAGTAGAGTTATTACCGCCGCCGTGCTCTGCATGAAGTATCATGCAAAGGTCAAGAAGCTTTGCCTCTGAATCCGTGAATTTTGTATCAAATCTCAGGGCACGCAGAATGGATTCGCTGGTGGAAAGAGAAAGATCCACAGGATGGAAAAACATACTCTCTCTGTCAAATGCTCTGCGCTTGACCTGATATGCATAGGTCATGATGGTAGGCAGTGAAGCGATAAGCTGTATCGACTGCCTCATTGTATTTTCAAGGGACGTATCATCCGGATTATCATCGAATGTATAAAGTCCCAGAACAGAATGTGCCAGCTTATTCATAATATCCCTTGAGGGGAGCTTCATTATCATATCCTCGGCAAAATCATGGGGAAGCTCCCTGTAGTAGCCAAGAATATCCTTGAACCTGTCGAGATGTTCCTTATCCGGCAGACTTCCGAAAAGCAGAAGCCATGCTGTTTCTTCAAAACCAAATCGGTTTTCCTCAACACAGGCATTGATAATATCCCTTACATCATATCCTCTGTATGTAAGCTTTCCTTCGTCAGGTATTCTTTCACCGTCGGCAATAAGAAAGCCGTGTACATTACAGATCTTTGTCAGACCAGCCATAACGCCGGTTCCGTCAGGATTTCTAAGTCCTCTTTTTACACCATAGGTAAGGTAATCCTGTTTATTAAAGCCGTTATATCTGCGGTATTCATCACAAAGACCGGTAAGCTTATCATTATAAAATCCGGCTGCTGCCGTCATTATGCATACCTCATTTCATTATCTCTTCTGCGGACATAAAAGTCCGTTGGCTGCAAGAAACACAGCCGGCATATTTTCTGAGCGAAAGCACTTATTTACCCTGTGTTTCTATAATAATACATCATATATTTTAACTTTTTTTTGCTCATATGTCAAGGACGGACGTCATATTACTTTAGTATACTCGGAAAAAACTTTTACGGGGTGAATAATTTGAAAAAACGGCTTATTCCAGCACTCACCCTTTTTCTCATTATGGCATTGCTACCTTTGCTGTCCCTGCGCAGCACTACGGCTTTGTACGGAAAAAGTACCGAAGAAAGCAGCCCTTCCGAAGTCTCCGGAAGGGCTGATCAGAACAGCTTTATAATACTTGATACATCTGACGGCAGTCTTATTACAGTACCCGACCGTGAATTTCTCTACGGCGCTCTCAGCTATGAAATGTCACCAGGTTTTGAAAGTGAAGCCCTTAAAGCCCAGGCTGTTGCCTGCTATACCTATTTCAGCAGACTGAGAAAAATCCACAGGCTCTCCCCCGATCCTGAACTAAAAGGCGCGGATTTTTCAGCTGACCTGAGCTGCGGACAGTTTTATCTCAGCGACAGCCAGCTGAAGAAAAAATGGGGCAGTCTTTATGAAAAAAGCATAAGGAAGATCCGGTCCGCCTGTGACAGCGTTTACGGTCAGGTTCTGACAGACGGCAGCGGTGAGCTGATCGACGCAGCCTATCATGCTGTTTCAAGCGGAGCAACAGAAAATGCCGCTGATGTATTCGGAATTGATAATCCTCACCTGAAAAGTGCAGCAAGTCCGGGAGATGTATATGCTCCCGACCAGATAACAGATGTAAGCTTTACCGCAGACGAATTCAGGGACAGACTGAAAAAGGCTGACAGCAGCATACGTTTTTCCGGCAAGCCGGAGAATTATATCAAAAGTACGGAATGCACCGATGCAGGTACTGTAAAAAAGCTGGTTGTCTGCTCATCCTCATTTACCGGCGGTCAGATACGCACCGCATTTGAGCTTCGCAGCGCTGCATTTACAGTTGAATATGCCGACGGGTTCTTTACCTTTACCGTCCGGGGATGGGGTCACGGGGTAGGAATGAGTCAGTACGGTGCCCAGTCAATGGCTCAGGACGGAGCAGATTACAGGGAAATACTAATGCATTACTACACTGATATATGTATACGCAAAATATAAGAGCGGCACGCTCATAGTGAACGTGCCGCCCTGAATTATTCTGTTTTACACCCGAATATCAGGTTGCTTTTACCGTAAACTTATTTTCAGCCGTTTTTCCGGTACTATCCTTAACAATTACCTTGACATCAAATGTTGCTGCCGAAGCAGGAGTAAAGGAAGCTGATGTAGCTGTACCGAACTCTGTGCCGATCTTGTTCCACTTTGTATTAGTGGATCTCTTATAGTAATAAGCATAGGTGTAGGGTGATGTACCGCCTGATGCCGCACCTGTGATTGAAACCTTTGTGCCTGCGGTTACAGTTGTGCTCTTTACAGAGGACTTGTTTGTAAGTGCTGTTACAGTACCCGAACCGGTAGCTGTAGCCTGGAAGGACTTAGTAGCAACTCTGCCTGATGAATCCTTGATAAGAACTCTGATATCAAATGTTGCTGCTGATGTGGGTGCAAGTGTAGCGCTTGCCTTTGTGCCCCACTCTGTTCCGATTTTATTCCACTTTGTATTGCCTGCTCTCTTGAAGAGGTAGGTGTAGTAATACGGAGCCTTACCGCCGGTCCTCTTAGCGTAGATTCTGAAGTCATCACCGATTGTGATAGAGGACTTATTGATCTTGGAATCATTTGTGAATTCGTAGGTAGAAGCTGTAGCCTTTACCTTGATGCTCTGTTTTGCGATAGTGTTGTTAGCATCTCTTACCTCAACGAGTACAAGGTATGTACCTACGAGGTGGGGATAGAATGTTTCTGTGTTCTTTGAGCTGAAGACATTACCCAGCTGGATGTACTGTGAATCTGTTGACTTCTTGTAGCTGAAGGAATACTTGTAAGGAGCCTTACCGCCGGAAGCAACGCCGGTGATAACTACGGGCATACCCTTCTCAACGCTTGTTGAGCTTACGCTTGATTCGCTTACGAGCTTATCGGGATCCGGT
>ONDB01000046.1 GCA_900316485.1 uncultured Eubacteriales bacterium | reverse complement strand
GCTGCTGCTGCCTTATAGGAGATAAGGCTTGCCATTGAGGCGATAAGCGTACCAAGTCCGCCAAGATCCACACCGATGATCAGCTCCGGGTAATTGGTTGTAAATCCTGAAAGCATCAGAGCGGCTGGTACATTGCTGATAAACTGACTTGCTGCAATACCAATCAGCGCTTCACGATCACTTACAGTGCTGGTAAGCAACTGACGCACGGCGTCAAGGCTGCTGATGTTTCCAATGAAAATGAAAAAACAAATGAATGTAATAAGCAGACTGTAATCAACTGTTCTGAAGCTTTCCCTGTTCAGTATCAGAGCCGCAGCAATGCTCAGTGCAAGAAAAATATACCAGGGTATTATACGGCAGACAGTCAGGATTCCTGCTGTGAAAATAAGAGCATATATTATGGCTGACAGCTTCTGTTTCTTTGTAAATTTTACAGCTTCAGACTTTGTTATGCTTATTTTTCTGTTTTTACCAAGTATAATGAATACTGCGATGAGGATAAGAGAAATTACTGTATATGGCAGCATCAGAAGAACAAAGCTGCCAAGATCCATTCCGGATAAATCAAAGAGATAAAGATTTTGCGGATTTCCTGATGGCATAAGCATACTGCCGAGATTCGCTGCAACAGTCTGCAGGATAACTGTGATGACGGTTTTGTCCTCGTTTTCTGTCTGTTTCAGAGTCATGATTGCAAGCGGAACAAAGGTGACAAGGGCTACATCATTTGTTATGAACATGGACGAAAAAAAGCAAAGAAGAACGAGCACAAAAGAAAGCTGCACCGTATTTCTTGTAAACCCGGTCAAAAGACGGCATATTTCCTGAAATATGCCGATGCGCTTCAGCCCTTCCATAACAAGCATAAGACCGAGAAGTATGCCCAGTACTCGAAAGTCTATAAAGTTAAGATACTGCACAGAGGGCGGATTCAGAAATGCTGATATCAGTGCCAGCAGAAAGGCAATACAAAGTACAGTTTCTGATGCTATGAAATGCTTTATTTTTATTGCAATGTTTTTCAATGTATGATTTCCTTTCCATTATGGAATGAACACTTTTTACTGTTTATTCTATCTGAGAGTTCATATATAGTATTATAACAGGTTTTAAATAATTAGCAAGTGAGGATGAAAAATGGAATTACCTGAAGAGATAAGAATAATGGCAGAAAAGGCAGCATCACCGTATACAATGCAGCAGCTGAAAACTGTGTCAAAGGAAATAACACGACAGTATAAAAAAGAAAGCGGAAAAGGCAGGAATCTGATCTGCAGTCCGGTGGATGCAGCTGTTTATTCTGTTGTAAGAATGCCTGCTACCTTCGGAGCTGTATACAGTGCATTGTATCACACTCTTGAATGTATGGAGCTGAATGAACAGTGCAGTCTTCTGGATGCAGGCGCAGGAACAGGTGCCGGAACATTTGCTGCATCAATGCTTCTTGAATTGTCAGAGGTTACCTGCCTCGAAAGAGAAAAAAGCATGAGAGAGCTTGGAAGGTCATTCACAGACGGCTGCAGAAATGTTCTGCCTGAAATTACATGGATGGATTCAGATATCCGCAGCGGTCTTTCCAACAGAGCAGATATTGTTCTTTCTTCCTATGTTCTTAATGAAATGACGGAAACTGACAGAATAACAGCAGTCAGAGAATTATGGGCGCATACAAACAGACTTCTGCTGATAATTGAACCGGGGACACCCCAGGCTTTTTCTCAACTTTTGAGAATACGCAGGGAGCTGTGCAGACAGGGCGCACATATTGCTGCACCCTGTGTTCATGAAAAAGAATGTTTTCTTGATGAAGAGGACTGGTGTCATTTTACCGTCAGAGTTCAGAGAAGTAAAATGCACCGTGCAATAAAAGAAGCTGATGTTCCCTATGAAGATGAAAAATATTCTTTTATGGCATTCGTCAGAGAAAAAACTCAGCCCTCAGGTGTTAGAATTCTCCGGCATCCCGTTATAGGAAAGGGAAATATCCGTCTGAAAGTGTGCACAGATGAGGGATTAGAATCGGTTACTCTGACAAAGCGTGACAAGGAAGCTTACAAAACTGCAAGAAAAGCTTCAGCCGGCGATCTTCTGAGAATAACTGAGAAAAGCTGACTTTATTTGTGGAATGGAGTTCTTTCATGGGGCAGTTTCTGAACGTCAGATGTGGTATGTGTCAGTGGGGCAGGTGCTGAATGTCAACTATGGTTTGTGTTCGTGAGACAGTTACTGACTCTCTGTTCTGACTAGCAGCGTAAGTCTAAGTAAACTTAGCAATTACAGCAGTACCGCGGGCAGCAAGATAGTCAGGCGCATTAAGAGCGTAACGTAAGTGGAGCGATACCATCGCGTTGCGGCACCGGCGTCTCGCCGGGCGGCGGGAACTTGACAGGAGTTGAAAGAATAGGTATTATATAGAATATAGGATAGTATAAAATACTGAAATTGGAAAGGAGGATAATAATGACAAACGATCATTTTATCGAATCGGCAGAAAAAATGGCAAAGGAGCTTGCAAACTTTACACAGGGAATGAATCTGAATGAAGAGGTAATGCTGGATCTGATAGAAGATAGCCTGATGCCTGTGGAACAGTTTTTTGCAAATTATTCCTGCGCAATAATGGAGATAGAAACAAAATTCAAGGTTCTGAATGAACAGTTTTCTCTGAAATATGACGGCAACCCTATAGAATCTATCCATTCAAGAGTTAAGGATTACGACAGTATCATCCGAAAGGTGATTAAAAAGAATATCCCCCGGGATCTGGATTCTATCGAAGAAAAAATTAATGATATCGCCGGAGTAAGAGTGGTGTGCTCATTTGTAGATGATATATATCGGCTTGCTGACTGCCTTTTGCGTCAGGATGATATTACACTGATAAGAAAAAAGGACTATATAAAACAACCAAAGCCTACAGGCTACCGTAGCCTGCACCTTATTGTATCTGTACCGATTTTCCTTGAAAATGAGAAAAAGGACGTTAAGGTGGAAGTACAGCTCAGAACTATTGCTATGGATTTCTGGGCAAGCCTTGAACATAAACTGAGATATAAGAAAAACATATCCTCAGAGATGCTTGAAAAACTGTCGCATGAGCTTACAGACTGTGCTGAGATAAGTGCATCACTGGACAGCAGGATGCAGAATGTGCGTAGTCTTATCATGTCAGAGGAAAACAGCGTCAGGAATTACGACTTGTCCTGAAATACATAGACCAGAATAATAAATGATAACTGTCACATCCGTCAGCCGGGGTGTATGGCATCTTGACATTGTCGAAAAATGCGGTATAATATATGTGTGGCAGAAAGCCTGAATTGAATAGTTGAAGCTATGATGAGAAAAAAAGCAGTATCGGCACTAAAGAGAGGGGAGCAGCGGTGTGATATCCCTGTGAAATTGACTGCTTGGGCTGACTCGGAGCATCTGCGAAAAACGCAGCGTCTGACCTCGTTACGGTCAAGAGAGTGGTATACACAACAGTGTATGCAATTTGGGTGGTAACACGGATCCTTTCGTCCCATGGTGACGGGATCCGTGTTTTTTGTTGCATTCTAACCATTAATCAGGCAGAAATATTTAAAAAGAGAGAATTGAAAGGAGAAAAAAGAAAATGGAATGGACAGGACTTAACGAGCTGAGGGAAAAATATCTTTCCTTCTTTGAATCAAAGGGACACCTCAGACTCCCCAGCTTTCCGCTTATTCCCAGAGATGATAAAAGCCTTCTGCTTATAAACTCGGGAATGGCACCGATGAAGAAATATTTCACAGGTGAGGTAACACCTCCGAGAAAAAGAGTAACCACCTGTCAGAAATGTATCCGTACTCCTGATATCGAAAGAGTTGGCATTACTGCAAGACACGGAACATTCTTTGAAATGCTGGGCAACTTTTCTTTCGGTGATTACTTCAAGCATGAGGCTACATCATGGGCGTGGGAATTCTGCACAAAGGTACTTGACCTGCCTGTTGATAAGATCTGGGTATCCATATATGAGAAAGATGATGAGGCATTCGATATCTGGACAAAGGAGGTAGGAGTATCTCCAGACCGTATTGTAAGACTTGGTAAAGAAGATAACTTCTGGGAGCACGGCGAAGGTCCCTGCGGACCCTGCTCCGAGCTGTATTTTGACAGAGGTGAAAAGTATGGCTGCGGCAAGCCCACCTGCGGTGTAGGCTGTGACTGCGACAGATATGTTGAATTCTGGAATAACGTATTCACCCAGTTCGATAATGACGGCAATAATAACTATACCCCTCTTGATCATCCTAATATTGATACAGGTATGGGCCTTGAGCGTCTTGCCTGCATAATGCAGGGCGTTGATAACCTTTTCCTGGTTGATACTGTTCAGAATATCATGAATAAGATCAGCAGCCTTGTTAACGTAAAATACGGCGACAGCGAAAAATCTGATATTTCACTGCGTGTTATCACTGACCATATCAGAAGTGTTACATTTATGATCGGTGACGGCGTAATGCCTTCAAATGAAGGCAGAGGATACGTTCTGCGCAGACTTCTCAGAAGAGCTTCACGTCACGGCAGACTCCTTGGAGTAAAGGAGCCGTTCCTGTATAAGGTAGTGGAAACGGTTATTGCAGAAAACCCGGCATATCCTGAGCTTTCAGAAAAGCGAGAGATCATTACAAAGGTAATAAGAACTGAGGAAGAGGCTTTCGGCAGAACTCTGGATCAGGGTTTTGCTCTGCTTAACGATATTATCGAAAAGTCAGAAATTAACCGTATTTCCGGTGAGGATGCATTCAGACTCAATGATACATTCGGATTCCCTGTAGACCTTATTAAGGAAATAGCTGCGGAAAAGGGAATGACCGTTGATATCGCAGGCTATGATAAGCTTCTTGCTGAGCAGAAAAAGAGAGCAAAGGAAGCACGAAAGAAATCAGATACCGAAGCATGGCTCAGCGATGCAGTTGATTTTACAGGAATTGAAAAGACAAAATTTCTGGGCTATACAACTTTGTCAACAGAATCACAGATTCTTGCTGTAGTTAAGGACGGAGAAAAAGCAGAATTCGGCGGCACCGGCGAGGATGTTGTTCTTGTTCTGGATAAAACTCCTTTCTATGCAGAAAGCGGCGGACAGATCGGTGACGTTGGTACCATCAGAACAGATAAGGCAACAGTTTCAGTTGTTGATACTGTAAAGGATAATAACGGTATTTATATGCACCGCTGCCATATTGATGAGGGTACAGTTGAGGTAGGAGATAAGGTGGAAGCAGTTGTAAACCGTGTTGCAAGATTTGCAATAATGCGTAACCATACAGCGGCTCATCTTCTGCAGGCATCACTCAGAGCAGTACTCGGCAATCATGTAGAACAGGCTGGTCAGCTTGTTACTGATGAAAAGCTCCGTTTTGACTTCACTCATTTCTCTGCACTTACTCCTCAGGAGCTTAAAAAGGTAGAGTATATGGTAAATAAGGAGATTGCAAAGGCATATCCCGTTGAAACAAAGGAAATGCCTATAGATGAGGCAAAAAAGCTGGGAGCTATGGCGCTTTTCGGAGAAAAATACGGCGATGTTGTAAGAGTGGTAATGGCAGGCGAATTCTCAAGAGAATTCTGCGGCGGTACTCATATGAATAATACAGCAAAGCTTGGTCTTTTCCGTATTGTAAGTGAAAACTCCGTTGCTGCAGGAGTCCGAAGAATTGAGGCAGTAACAGGCTGGGGAATTATAGAGCTTCTGGATTCCTATGACAATACTATCAACGATACAATGAAAGCTCTTAAAATAAAGAATTCTGCTAAGATAGCTGAATCGGCTGAAAGACTTATGGAAGAACTCAAGGCTAAGGACAGAGAAATCGAAGCACTTACAGCAAAGCTTTCCTCTCAGGGAATAGATACCATGCTTTCATCAGCAGAAGAGGTAAAGGGTATCCGCATTGCCTGCGGGAAATTCCAGGGAACAAATTCTGCAGCCCTCAAGACTATGGCTGATACAGTTCTTGATAAGGCTCCGGACTGTATAGCTGTCATGTTTGCGGTAGACGGAGAAAAGGCAAATCTTTGTGTAGCCTGCGGAAAAGATGCACAGGGCAGAAAAGCTCACGCAGGCAAGCTGGTAAAGACAATTGCAGAGCTGGTAGGCGGAAAGGGCGGCGGAAAGCCGGAGAGAGCAATGGCTGGTGTAGGAGATATCTCAAAGATAGATGACGCACTTGCAAAGGCAAAGGAAATAGTGGCTGCATCAATAGAATGATACGGCCGGCGAAATAATAACAGGATGTGATAGCATGGGTATAGAGCTGCCGCAGTGCAAGCTTGTATATGGAAGATACTTTCCTTTCTGGGATAAGCTTACCGATGAGCAAAGAGAAAGACTCTGTGCAAATACCGCCGAGCTGAAATACAGAAAGGGTATGAATATCCACGGAACAGATGACAGCTGCACCGGTGCGATAATGGTGATAAGCGGCAGCCTTCGTGCTTACCTTCTTTCGGAAAACGGTAAGGAGATTACACTTTACCGTTTCAAAAAGGGAGAAGTATGTATGCTTTCGGCTTCCTGTGTTCTCAGGTCAATAACGTTTGATGTGGTGATTGATGCTGAGGAGGACAGCGAAATCTATGTTGTCCGCGGAGATATAATGGCACAGGTTGCATCAGAAAATCTGTATGTAGAAAACTATGCTCTTGACAATGCAGTAAAAAGCTTTTCAGATGTTGTATGGGTAATGCAGCAGATAATGTTTCTGAGTCTTGATAAACGTCTTGCGGTTTTTCTTTGGGATGAATCCGTAAGAAACGGCAGCAGCAGAATAACCCTTACCCATGAGCAGATTGCAAAATATATAAGCTCAGCAAGAGAAGCGGTCACAAGAATGCTGCGATACTTTGCAAATGAAGGTATTGTGGAAGTAACACGCAGGGGAATCAATATAATAGATAAAGAAAAACTCAGGGCATTGACAGCATGAAAAGCAGGGATTTGTTTATTGATATGATGGTGCGGAACTCACTTAGTTGTACTTGACAATTGAAGCAAAAATGATGTATTATATAGGTGTATTTGTATACATTTATCTATAAAGAAAAAAGGAGTTGTTTGTATGTCAAATATTGATATCAGCAAATACGGCATTTCTGATGTGAAGGAGATAATTTACAATCCTTCATATGAGGTGCTTTTTAAAGATGAGACCGATCCGTCACTTGAGGGCTATGAAAAGGGTCAGGTAACAGAGCTTGGTGCTGTAAACGTAATGACAGGTATTTATACAGGTCGTTCGCCTAAGGATAAGTTTATCGTAATGGATGACAAATCAAAGGATACAGTATGGTGGACAACACCTGAATATCCTAACGATAACCATCCGGCATCACAGCAGGCATGGGACGAGTGCAAGAAGCTTGCTCTTAATGAGCTTTCAGGCAAGAAGCTTTATGTTGTAGACGCTTTCTGCGGTGCTAATAAGGATACACGCATGGCAGTACGTTTCATCATGGAAGTTGCATGGCAGGCACATTTCGTTACAAATATGTTCATCAAGCCTACAGCTGAGGAGCAGGAAAGCTTCGAGCCTGATTTTATTGTATATACAGCTTCAAAGGCTAAGGTTGAAAACTATAAGGAGCTTGGTCTTAATTCTGAGACAGCGGTTCTGTTCAATGTATCAAGCCGTGAGCAGGTAATCCTTAACACATGGTACGGCGGAGAAATGAAGAAGGGTATGTTCTCAATGCAGAACTATTTCCTCCCGCTTCAGGGTATGGCTTCAATGCACTGCTCAGCAAACACAGATATGAACGGCGAGCATACAGCTATTTTCTTCGGCCTTTCAGGTACAGGTAAGACAACACTTTCAACAGATCCTAAGCGTCTTCTCATCGGTGATGACGAGCACGGCTGGGACGATAACGGTGTATTCAACCTTGAGGGCGGCTGTTATGCAAAGGTAATCGGTCTTGACAAGGACAGCGAGCCTGATATCTACAATGCAATCAAGAAGGACGCACTTCTGGAGAACGTAACTGTAGATGACAACGGCAAGATTGACTTTGACGATAAGAGCGTAACTGAGAATACACGTGTATCATATCCCATTGAGCATATCGAGAAGATTGTTAAGAATGTAAATAAGATCTCATCAGGTCCTGCTGCTGAGAATGTAATCTTCCTTTCAGCAGATGCATTCGGAGTACTTCCGCCTGTTTCAATTCTTACACCTGAGCAGACACAGTATTATTTCCTCTCAGGCTTTACTGCAAAGCTTGCAGGTACAGAGCGCGGAATCACTGAGCCTACACCCACATTCTCAGCTTGCTTCGGTCAGGCATTCCTGGAGCTTCACCCCACAAAGTATGCTGAGGAGCTTGTAAAGAAGATGGAAAAGAGCGGTGCTAAGGCATACCTCGTAAACACAGGCTGGAACGGCACAGGCAAGAGAATCACAATCAAGGATACAAGAGGTATTATTGACGCTATCCTCAACGGTGATATCAAGAATGCTCCTACAAAGAAGATTCCTTACTTTGATTTTGAGGTTCCCACAGAGCTTCCCGGCGTTGACACAGGTATTCTCGATCCCAGAGATACATATGCAGACGCTGCAGAGTGGGATAAGAAGGCAAAGGATCTTGCTGAGAGATTTGTCAAGAACTTCAAGAAGTACGAGACAAATGAGGCAGGCAAAGCACTCGTTGCTGCAGGTCCTAAGGCTGAATAATCCAGATCAGTAAAAATAATATGTATAACATAAGGCTCCGGCAGGTTTTCTGCCGGAGCCTTGTTTGTAATAGTTAATATTAGTATCTGTCAGCCGGATTCTGAACGTCAGAGGAATTCTGATTATATCCGCCCTGACCATAAATATCAGGGTTATAATTGCTCTGAGTATAGCCGCTATATGTGTCTATCGCTGATGGAGGTGCAGGATGATGTTTTGAATAATCAATATCATGGTTTTTTCTGGCATTGCCGAATAATCCTACACCCCTGAGACCAGCTATAAGAAGTGCTGTTCCAACAGCAAAGAATATCACAATAGTTTTATATGTATCGAATGATTCCCTGCTGTTCCACTCATCAACAACATGGGTAGGATTTGCAGCATAGCAGTAAACTGTCATTGTGGTACCGGGGGTATTGCTGCTGGAGGCTGTATCAAGAGTTACTGTATAGTATTCTCCGTCCACCTCGTAAACTACATCTGCTGTATAATGTGGTCGTATCTCAATTTCTGAACAATTCCCTCAACAGCGATGGAGCGTTCTTTTTCCTTTTGCAGGTCGCTTTGCAGAAGTCCGACTCCAATAAAATCAAAAATCTGGAAAACAATAATAAGACTGCCAATAACAATAAGAATAATACCGATAATAGAACGCGCACCCTGCTGCATATGATCTTCTCCCTGTTATTCTGATTGCATTATTTCGCTACTCCTTGAACAGATCCGTCAGTATTTCCATTTCTTCTTCTTCTTCTTCTGCTGCTTCTGCTTCAGGTACATAGTCCGGAGATGCTTCCAGTGCTTTCTGACGTTTTTTCTTTGCTATTCCTGAGAGAAGGAGTATTGTAAAAATTATTAACCCGATCACAAGCAAAGCTATCGGCAGAAAATACATATCAAATAGTTCTGTGTTGTTCAGTTCATCAACAATTTCTCTGGGATTATTAGGATTAATATAGATATCAATCTTAGAGCCGTGCTTGTTTTCGGTTGTTACATTATCCACGTTGGCCTTATATTCTTTATCATCGACAGTATAGATCACAGAGGCAACAAAATGCTTGACTCGTGCCTCATAACCCAGGTGATCGACAAATGCAGTAATTTTTACCGATTTGCTTTTTTGTTTTTCTATGTTATCACTGATTACGATATTATGGGCAATAGCTAAAAGAGATCCGAAAACAAGCATAGCACTGAGAATAAAAAGCAGCACAACAATAACAGGTTTTTTTTGTTTTTTTTCTTTCATAATTGACCACCGCTTGCTCAGTCAACAAGTTCAGGATTGAAGCTTTCCTTCCAGGGAAGTCCGAATTTATTAAGATCATCCATAAAGGGATCCGGATCAAATTCTTCAATGTTGTGTACTCCGGGCTTGTTCCACTTACCTGTCAGAAGCATTGCAGCGCCTATCATAGCAGGAACACCAGTGGTATATGATACAGCCTGAGAGCCTACTTCCTTATAGCATTCCTCATGATCACATACATTGTACAGATAATAGGTCTTATCCCTGCCGTCTTTTTTGCCTATGAAAATGCATCCGATATTTGTTTTGCCCTTTGTTCTCGGACCGAGAGAAGCAGGATCCGGCAGAACAGCCTTAAGGAACTGAAGCGGAACGATCTGCCTGCCCTCAAATTCAATAGGCTCAATGGAAGTCATGCCGACATTTTCAAGGCATTTGAGATGTGTCAGGTAGCTCTGACCGAATGTCATAAAGAAGCGTATTCTTTTGATACCCTTGATGTTGAGAGCCAGGGATTCCAGTTCCTCATGATGGAGGAGATACATATCCTTTTCGCCTACCTCCGGGAAGTTATATACACGCTTTATCTCCATAGGCTCGGTTTCTATCCACTTGCCGTCCTCAATATAGCTGCCTTTGGCAGATACTTCGCGGATATTGATTTCGGGGTTGAAATTAGTAGCAAAGGGATAGCCGTGGTCACCGGCATTGCAGTCCAGAATATCAATATAATTGATTTCGTCGAATTCATGCTTCATTGCGTATGCACTGAATACACCAGTTACACCCGGGTCAAAACCGCTTCCGAGAAGGGCTGTGATTCCAGCATTTTCAAAGCGTTCACGATATGCCCACTGCCATTTATATTCAAATTTTGCTGTATCCAGAGGCTCATAATTAGCCGTATCAACATAGTTTACCTTTGCAGCAAGGCAGGCGTCCATTATTGTAAGATCCTGATAGGGGAGAGCAAGATTGATTACAACATCAGGCTTGAAATCATTAATAAGAGCAATAAGCTCATCCACATTATCAGCATTTACCTGAGCTGTAGAGATTTTAGTCTTACCGCCGTCAAGTTTCTCCTTGAGAGCGTCACATTTAGATTTTGTTCTGCTTGCGATGCAGATTTCCTCAAATACATCTGAGTTCTGGCAGCACTTGTGGATACAAACGCTTGCAACTCCGCCTGCACCGATGATCAAAGCTTTTCCCATATTGATAACCTCCGTTAAATAAAAGAATATAAAGCTGTCCTTACTGATCGAACAGCATATTGTTGAGTTTATATGCGTACATACAGTATATCAGTTTGTAAATTCGCCTTCCATAAGCTGTTTGGTGACATATGTAGGCAAAGCAAAACAGCCCTTGTGGAGCCTTGTATTATAATACTGAGTATCTATTCCCAGTCTGTTCCAGGCGCCCTCGTCAAGATCATGGACAGGGTGATATTTCTTAGAAGCAAAGCCAAAAAGCCAATGTCCCGACGGGTAGGTAGGAATATGAGCCTGATAAACCTTGCAGATAGGGAAGAATTCAACTATTTTCCTGTGAGCCTGACGCATAGCCCTTGAATAAGATTTATAATAGGGGCTTTCATGCTGATTGACCAGTATACCGTCATCGTTCAGGGCCTTGAAACAGTTGCCGTAGAATTCAGTGGTGAAAAGACCTTCTCCGGGACCTATGGGGTCTGTGGAATCCACAATAATAAGATCGTACTTGTTTTCCACACCCCGCACAAAGCGGAGACCGTCGTCAATATATACATGAACCCTGGGGTCGCTGAGCTTGCAGGCTACAGTAGGCAGAAATTCCTTGCAGGCGTCTATAACCATCCTGTCTATATCCACCATATCTATGCGTTCAATGGTTTTATATCTTGTCAGCTCCATTACAGTACCGCCGTCACCTGCTCCGATAACGAGTACATTCTTTATTCCGGGATTGGTAGCCATAGGCACATGGGTTATCATTTCATGATAAATGAAAGAATCCTTTGTAGTAAGCATTATCCTGTCATCAAGAACGAGGATATCGCCGAATTCAGGTGTACTGAATATCTCTATTCTCTGAAAATCAGATTGTGCACTGTATATCTGTTTGTCACAGCGTATAGAGAAGCGGACATTCTGTGTCTGTTCCTCTGTATACCACATTTCCATAATTCTGACCTCACTTTCTGTTTATCTTTGAACTATTATCAGCCGGGACAAAGCCGGTTTATAAATTCTGCTTTCATCCGGCGCAGCAAAAGCATCCGGTTTCAGTCATCCATAACATTGATTTTGTCAGTATTCATATCCTCTGCACCGAGAAGATTACAGCCTTTGACCTTTGCGTATTTAATGTATTCAAGAGCATCCTTTGTAATAAGTTCTCCCGGAGCAAGTATGGGAATTCCTGGGGGGTAGCACATTACAAACTCAGCACATACCTTGTTGAAAGTATCGTCAAGGGGAAGCTGTTTTTTCTTTGCATAAAAAGCCTCCTGAGGTGAGCATACAACATGAGGCTCAATATATTCATGGTCAAGCATACCGGCAGGATCCCTTGTATAAAGTCTTTTTATTTCTGACATAGCAGAAATAAGCCTTTCGATATTCAGCATTGTATCGCCCACAGAGATTATTGCAAGAATATTTCCTATATCACCGAATTCGATCTGTATATCAAAACGGTCACGCAGAATATCATACACTTCAATTCCTGCAAGACCTATATCCCTTGTATGCACAGAAAGCTTGGTGGGATCGAAATCAAAGATATCGTCACCGTTGATAAGCTCTCTTGAAAAAGCATAGAAACCGCCGATCTTGTTTATTTCACGTTTGCCGTAGGAAGAAAGTGTAGTCACCTTTTCAAATATTTTCTTGCCGTTAAGAGCGAGATTTTTTCTTGAAATATCAAGGGAGGTAAGCAGAAGATAGGAAGCGCTTGTGGTCTGAGTAAGGTTAATAACCTGTCGGACATAGCCAGGGTTCATATCCTTTCCCAACAGAAGCACCGAGCTTTGTGTAAGGGAGCCGCCTGTCTTGTGCATACTGACAGCCGCCATATCAGCGCCTACGCTCATAGCTGAAAGGGGCATATAATCGCCGAAATAGAAATGAGTTCCGTGTGCTTCATCAACAAGCACCTTCATTCCTGCATCATGTGCGATCTTTACAATTTCACGAAGGTTAGAGCATACTCCGTAATATGTGGGGTTGTTGACAATAATAGCTTTTGCATCCGGGTTTTCTCTTACAGCTTTTCTTATAGATTCCACAGACATACCCAGCGGTATTCCAAGACGCTTATTGACCCCCGGATTTACATAAACGGGAACGGCACCGCAGATTATCAATGCATTGATACTGCTGCGGTGTACGTTTCTTGGCATTATTATTTTATCACCGCGCTTGCATACACTCATTACCATAGTCTGCACAGCGCTTGAAGTTCCGTTGACCATAAAAAAAGCATGAGCAGCTCCGAAGGCGTCTGCCATAAGCTCCTCTGCTTCCTTTATAACACTGACAGGATGGCAGAGATTATCAAGGGGCTTCATGGAATTTACGTCAATACTCATACATTGTTTTCCAAGAAAGCCCGTAAGCTCGGGGTTACCCTTGCCCTGCTTATGTCCGGGAACATCGAAGGACACTATCCTGTTTTCTCTGTATTCACTCAGCGCCTCATAAATAGGTGCGCGATCCTGATCAAGCTTCATTTATCAGTCCTCATTATATACATTCGTACCGCTGAAAATCTCGATCATTTCCCTGCGCAGGCTGTTAGAAATAGCCAGTCTTTCCTTGGGTGAGATCTCATAAACATCGGTCTTGAAAAGATAATTCTGCAGTTCCAGCTCTTTTATGAGCATCTGTGTATGGAAAATATTTGCCTGATACACATTAATATCAACGGTATCATATCTTTTAAGTGTTTCAGCCTTGATAAAATCCTGTATTGATGTGATTTTATGATCAATAAAGAGCTTTTCTCCGTCCTGATTTCTTGTAAAGCCCCTTACACGATAGTCTATAGTTATTATATCCGAATCAAAGCTGTCTATCAGCAGATCGAGAGTATTAAGAGGGGAGATAGTTCCGCAGGTAGAAACATCAATATCTACCCTGAAAGTTGCAATTGAATTGCCGGGGTGATACTCCGGGTAGGTATGAACGGTTACATGGCTTTTATCGAGATGGGCAGCGACAGATTCCTTTTTCTGGGCAATAAGCCAGCTTCCTGTATTGCAGGAGGGATCCACCTGTTCCGGCAGACCCTTTTCAGAAATAAGCAGGGTAACGCTTGCGCCCTGGGGGTCATAATCCTGCTTTGAAATATTAAGAACAGAAGCGCCGATCATTTCGGTAACACGGCAAAGAATATTCGTAAGTCTTTCTGAATTATACTGTTCGTCGATATAAGCGATATAATCCTTCTGTTCGCGTTCTGTTTTAGCATAACATACGTCATATATATTGAAGCTCAAGGTTTTTGTCAGGTTATTGAAACCGTAGAGTCTGAGTCTTTTATCCAATTCATGATCACTGCCTTTATATTTGTCATTTACGAAGCCTTACTGTGAAAGCTTTTTCATTATCATATTAGCACACATATAAACATTTCCGCCGCCGATGGTAAGTATAAGATCATCAGGACCTGCCTTCTGTGTCACATAGTCTGTTATTTCCTCAAAGGTTTTGAACCATACGCAGCCGTCGATCTTATCAGCAAGATCCTTTGCATAGATATTGTAGGTGTTGGTTTCTCTTACCGGAAGGATCTCTGAAAGGATGCAGTGATCTGCAAGAGAAAGAACCTGAGCGAATTCGTCAAGGAATTTATATGTTCTGGAGAATGTATGGGGCTGGAAAACAGCCCATACGTTTTTATAGCCCATACTCATAGCTGTTGACAGTGTTGCACGAAGCTCAGTGGGGTGATGTGCAAAATCATCAGCAACAGTTATTCCCTGAGGTTTTCCAAGAATTTCAAATCTTCTGTGAGCTCCTCTGAAGCTTGCAAGAGCGTCAGCGACACCCTTAGGATCAACACCCAGGGTAATAGCAGCCGCAGCCGCAGCAAGAGCATTCATTACATTGAATTTTCCCGGTACAGACAGTGTAACCGAAGCTACAGCCTTTCCGTCGTGAATAATATCAAAGCTTTCGCAGATATCAAATCTGGTTATTTCTGCACGGAAATCATTATTTTCTCCGAAGCCGAAAGTAATTACCTTCTTACCCTTGTCTGCCATATCTTTTACGCAGTCCATAGTATTTGCATCATCGCCGTTAGCAACAATGATATCCGATGTCTGGTCAGCAAATTTTGTAAAAGACTGTTTTATTCTGTCGAGAGTACCGAAATAATCAAGATGATCCTCATCAACATTGAGGATAACACTTACAGCGGGCCACATATGAAGGAATGTATCAACATATTCGCAGGCTTCGCATACAATGATGTCAGATTTACCGACACGGCTGTTGCCGCCGATGAAGGGAAGCTTTGCACCGATAATAGCTGTGGGATCAAAATTTGTCATTGTAAATATCTGTGTAAGCATGGAAGTAGTCGTGGTTTTTCCGTGAGTACCGCATACTGCTACAGATTTTTTGAATTTCTCAACTACTGCACCAAGCATAATGCAGCGTTCCACAGCAGGAATATTATTTTCCTTAGCGGAAACAAGCTCAGGGTTATCAAGCTTTACAGCAGCCGTATATACAACGAGATCAGCACCTATTACATTTTCAGGAAAATGTCCCATAGTAACAGGTATTCCTGAAGAGCGTATTCTTTCAAGGGTATCAGATTCGGCTACATCCGAGCCTGTTATCTCATAACCTTCATTATGGAGTATTTCTGCGAGGGGACACATACCTGAGCCGCCTATTCCTACAAAATGGATCCTTTTTACATTATCGAGCAGGTGTTCATAATTAGTTACCACAAAAAAGCACTCCCAATCGTTATTTTTATTCTTTTCAGGAATCGTCAGTCAATGATGTATTGATGACCTATTCATTCTGATAACGGCAAAGCCGCAAAAGTATATTTTCTCACATATCACATTATATTCTTTATTGTGCCAAAAATAAAGAGTTAAAACAAAAAATCTGCATTATTATGATAATTCACCCTTAAACAGAGGAAAAATTGCATATTACGACTATAAAAAACCCAGCATCCAATACACATTTTCACAGTAAGTATTGACAGCTTCTGCATATTAATTTCATCAAACATAAACCAATCATTATTATATAATAAAATGCAGTTTATTTCAACAACTTTTTCACCGCCGCCGGTGCCGCAACGCGCCGGCGAGCCGCCGGTGCCATAACGCGATGGCGAGCCGCCGGTGCCATAACGCGATGGCCAGCGTGACGCTGGACTCGTAACGCGATGGTGTCGCTTCACTGCGTTACGCTCTTAATGCGCCTGACTGATTGGCTGCCCGCGGTGCTGCTGTAATTGCTTGGTTTACTTAAATTTACGCTGCTAGTCGGAACAGAGAGTCAGTAATTGTCTCACGAACAAAACCACATCTGCCGTTCAGCACCAGAGTAAAGCGTTCAGAACTTGCCCCACTAACACATCTGATCTAATAGTGAGACAAAAAACATTGAATCAGATATGGGGATAAAAAAATCCTGCCGATATCATCGACAGGATCTTAACTATGGAGCGGATGACGAGGCTCGAACTCGCTACCTCAACCTTGGCAAGGTTGCGCTCTACCAGATGAGCTACATCCGCATTTTCTAGTGTGTCTCTCAAGGACGTTTATTATTATAAGACATTGTTATGCAAAAGTCAAGCTTTTTTTAAAATTTTTTTTAATTTTTTTTCTGCTTCAGCATAAGCTTTACAGAGGTGGTAAAATTGTTAGAGATTTTGTCTGAGCTTATCGGAAGATTATCCTTTCTGTTTATTCTTCATGTCAAGGGAGCAGGACAGTTTCCGAGACCGCTTTCAGAGAAGGAGGAAAATGAATATATAGAAGAATATCTCAAGGGAGACCAGTCAGCAGGCGATAATCTGGTGGAGCATAATCTTCGACTGGTGGCTCATATTGTAAAGAAATATTATAAGGCAGGTGCGGATCCGGATGATCTTGTATCTATCGGAACAATAGGTCTTATCAAAGCGATAAGAACTTTTCGTCCCGATAAAGGTATCAGGCTTTCAAGCTATGCATCAAGGTGTATAGATAATGAAATACTGATGTACTTCCGCAGTGCAAGGAAAAGCTCGAAGGACATATCAATTAATGAGCAGATAGATTCCGACAGCGACGGCAATGCTCTTACATTAATGGATACAATGGCAGTAGATGACACGATTGTAGATGATCTTGATATAAAGATGAAAAGCGAAAAGCTTGAAAAATATATTGAAGAGGAACTGGGAGAGAGGGAAAAGCTTATAATACGAATGCGCTACGGTTTAGACGGCAGGGATCCTCTTACCCAGAGAGAGGTTGCATCACTGCTGAATATTTCACGCTCCTATGTATCCAGAATAGAGAAAAAAGCTCTTTCCGCTTTAAGAAGAAGATATGAAAGAAAATAATAATGTGGGAATCATTAGTATCAGAAAAGAAAAAAGCCGGTGAAGCTGAATTCACCGACTTTTTGTTATGTTATTTTTTTCTTTTCCTTGCAATGAATTTTTTCAGCTCATCCGTTATGTTGCCATATTTGATGGAATGAAGCTTCGGAAAAGATTTCAGAAGCCTTACCTGCTGGAAATTAAGTGTCTGTGTAAACTTGGTGTAGGCTGATGTAATCTTTTCAACAGTGTTCGAGGAATTAACCTTAGTATCCAGATTACTTTTTATGTTGTTCAGCGTTACAGAAAGAGCCTTGAGCTTTCCGTCGAAGCTTGAAAAACCTGCAACAGTAATAACAACATCCAGAACAACAATAATAAAAAGAAGCAGACAGATCACATGGAAAAGTCCGGGAGAAATCATTTCAGTAAGACCCAGGAAGAAGGGATGTATGAAATTGACAAGCAGTATGGAAAGAGTACCAAAAGCAAGAGCGCCCCACAGGCATATCCTGCCGTTCAGATTGAACTTGAAATCATAATAATCCCACCATCTGGCATTGAACATCTTTTCCATTACAACAGATGTGATATATTCAAGGGTACAGGTAAGCACCGCTGAAAGAATAAAGAGCATAACCGGATTGGTGCACCATCCGAGAACCAGAACATCAAGCAATGCTCCGAAGCCGTATATCGGGCAGTACGGACCGTTAAGAAAACCACGGTTTACTATTTTTTTCTGTCTTATAGATTCAACGATACATTCATAGAACCATCCGATAACGCTGTAAACCACAAGGAGAAAGAAATATTTTTCAATAAATGCTATTTCAGGCATTAGAACCTACCCTCCTGATTTTTTTCTTGATCTTGGTTTTAAATCCGTCAACAGTTTCAAAGGTAGCGCAGATCTTGTCCGCAACGCACAGAACTGCAGATTCCTTGTATCTTGGTGGAACAGGGGTAAGGGGAAACATATGTCTTTTAATCATATTTTTTTCGATCTTGTTGAGTTTGAAAACCTTCTCAGCATTCCTGAGAGCTATTCCCGGATGGGTAAAACCGTGGATACGGTTTGCCTTGGTAGGCTCATGCCAGTCATACAGAAAGAAATCATGCAGTAAAGCACCGCGTACAAGAGATCTTTCATTCACTCTGAGATGCAGCTTCTTAGAAATAGTCAGACACATTGACGTAACGTACAACGAATGGTCATAAACACTGAAAGTGCCGTGCTGAATACATTTTTTTTCAGTTTTCATACCTTTGCAGCTGAGGATATCCGAGCCATGCCTGATAATAGTTTTTTCATGTTTTAGCTTACTCATGGTTATCCTCCTTTCTGCATAAAGCGTTTCTGCAGTCAGAATTACTGATAAAAAACCGCAAAAAAACGCAAACACCCGGATAAGGTATTTTAACTATAATAACATATTTTTCGCAGAAATTCAACAAATAGGGGAATTTTAGATAATACAAAATGTAGATTTATCATGTGGTATAGTCATTATTTTTATTGAATATATTAAACATTTTTTTACAGTTATCGGGCAGAAAAAAAGTATGTTCCGGGATAAACCGCAGCAGGTTTCCGGTCTGACTAGCAGCGTAAGTCTAAGTAAACTTAGCAATTACAGCAGCATCGTGGGCAGTAAAATAGTCAGGCGCATTAAGAGCGTAACGTAAGTGAAGCGACACTATCGCGTTAAGGGTCCAGCGTCACGCGTTAGTTTAAAATAATTCTGGGTTTATTCAAAACCAGAATTAGCTAAGATAAAGCAAACCAAGCTATTACAGCAGCACCGCGGGCAGCAAAATAGTTAGGCGCATTCAGAGCGTAACGTAGTGAAGCGACACCATCGCGTTGCGGCACCGGCGGCTCGCCGGCGCGTTGCGGCACCGGCG
>ONDB01000011.1 GCA_900316485.1 uncultured Eubacteriales bacterium | reverse complement strand
TTACTCTGAGATAATGCTCAGACAGAATGAAAAGTGACAGCCCGGCAGGGGTTATTTATCGGACTTGTCAAATTTTTTGATTTTTTCTGACAGAGCCTGCAGTTCTTCCTTTGAAAGCTCCGGCAGATGCTCCAGCTCATCTATGAATTTTCGTACGCTGTTATTAGCCCTGAGTCTGGAAAGATCGGTAAAAAAGCTTGTTATAACAGCCGTAAAAATGGCTACTACAGCTATTGAATAAATCGACAGAACAACAATTATTATCCTTCCTACAAGTGTTACGGCAGCAATATCTCCATAGCCGATGGTTGTTGCGGAAGCAAAGCACAGCCAGAGGCTGTCCCCGTAGGATGTAATTCCGGGTTCCCACAGCCATACAGCAGCTGCCGACAGAAAAAACCAGAGTATGTAGCTGTATATTATCTTATCAGCCTTTGATGTTCTGAACGTCTGGATCAGCAGACGTATCACTTGCTTTTTTTTCATTTGATTCTGCTCCTTTTTCTATATCAGCTTGCCTGGAATGACCGGCAGCCTGATGTGTTTTTCAGATCCGTTTACAACAATTATACACTCACTTAACAGAAAACTCAATCAGAAGTGAAAAGATCGGTGAAATGATTATTCACCGACTTTTTTTGCGTAATTTTTCAGCTCCGATGCATTATCTTAATATGGCGGCTTTTGTTGACAGGTTTCATATCTTGTATTAATTATTTCCTCAGAAGTAATGTAAATTGCAGGTTGTATATCTGTTTCCGTTTATATCTATGTACAGGGGTTAAATAATTCTGATGGTTACTATTATACTATAATTTTTCAGCTTGTCCAACCGCTGAAAAGTATTTATTATCAGAATTTATCCAGGTTAGATCCGTATATGACTTACTGAACCTTATATGTTCTGCTGTATAAGTTATTATTCTGTTCCGGAAGATAAATATTTTTTCAGATCTGCAGGAATATACATCAGACCGTTTTCTGACAGCACCGGACAAATAAAGAAAAAAGACCGGTTTATACCTGTTACTTTCTAGACTATTGTATAATATTAACACAGTATCTTATAGCTTTAAATCTTTTTTTGTGTAATTTTGGTAAATATGTCAATTGTATTTCACAGTGCAGTGGTATATAATAGTGACGTAATAATATTCACGGCAGGAAATAAAATTTAATTAGGATGGTGAATAAAATGCTGAAAAATATTGGCGGAATTAGTTATGATTGTTATCCCCTTACACCTGCTCAGCTCCTTAATCTTGCTCTGATAAAGGACGGTGCTACTCATGAAGTGGAAAATATCGGCGCCGGACAGTATCTGCAGATGGATCTGAATATTGCAGCTCTTCGTGAGGCTCTGAACCGTGCAGTTGAAAGATGCGAATCCATGCGTCTGAGACTGTGGAAGGATCCGGATACCGGGGAGATGTGGCAGTATGTTATGCCTTATCAGAATGAGTATTTTGAATACTATGATTTCTCAAGCTGGAGAGAAGATAAGGTTACAGAAGTGCTTACAAAGTGGACATCACAGCCCTTTGATACCTTCGGCGGAAAGCTTTCAAGAATCGTAATAGTTACTCTTCCGGACGGTTATAACGGGTTTTACTATAACGTGCATCATGCCTGCATGGATTCAAGCTCGGTTATTGCTTTTACAAGGGACGTTATAGAGATATACTGCTCGCTGATATATGATATGCCTTACCCGAAGCCTATGGCATCCTACATAGAGTCTGTAAAGAAAGACCTGAAGTATGAAGGCAGCAAAAAGCAGAAGAAGGATGAGGAATACTGGCACAAGCAGTTTGAACTTCCTGAGCCTCTGTATACAGACTATACAGGTCCGGGCAGACTTATGAAGCTTCGCCAGGAAAACAATAATCCGGATCAGCGCTGGGGTCTTCTTGCAAGCTCTGACGGCAAGGGCGCAACTATTACCTATGAGCTGGATGTTCATTCCACAATGAAGATAATGGAATTTGCAAAGCAGTATGATCTGCCTGTAAGTGCTATTATCCTTCATGCAATAAGAACCGTGCTTGCGAAATTCAACGGCGGTGCAACCGATGTAATTATCAGAGATCTTGTAAGCAGACGTTCCACACTCAATAATAAGAAGTGCGGCGGCGTAAGAATGCACTGCTTCCCCCTGAGAACAATAATGCCTCTTGATACTACTGTTCTTGATTCTATCCGTATGATCAAAAAGACTCAGGATGAGCTGTTTATTCATGCTGAATATCCGCCGCTTAAATGTCTTGGCGAGCTGAACGATGCTTACGGTGCACCTGCAGGTGCTACATATACAAGCGTTGACTTTACATATCAGCCCGGTACACTGGCAACTATTGGCGAAACTCTCCGGGGTATCAACTTCAAGAGCTGGTGGTACAGCAGCGGAAAACAGCCTCAGCCTATGTATATTACTGCAATGCACAGACCCAGCGACGGCGGACTGAATTTCTATTTCGGATATCAGACCGAATGTGCAACTCCCGAAGAGATCGAATTCCTTTATTACTTTACCGGAAGAGTGCTGTTCCGCAGTATCGAAAATCCGGATAAGACTCTGAAGGATATTATTGCAATGACCTGATAAATCCTGATGACTGTAAAATGAAAGGACTTTGTACCGTTACGGTCATATGAAGGATAAAAAACAGCCGGCAAAACGGCGAAAGGAGATAATAGCGATGTTTGATAAACTTAAGGAACTGATACTCCAGTATGTAGAGGTAGATCCCGATTCAATAACAAGGGATTCACGCTTCATTGAGGATCTTGGATTCAATTCATATGACATAATGTGTATGCTGGGAGATGCAGAAACAGAATTCGATGTTGAGATTGATGAGGAAGAGATCATGAAGTGCAAGACAGTCGGAGATTTGCTTGACTATTTCGGAGGACAGGAAAATGGCTGAACTGAAAACACTCAAACAGCTTGTCTATAATGCAGACGAGAAGTTTGGAAATGAAGTATTCATTCGTGAATACATCAAAAAGCAATTCCGTGAAACAAGCTTCCACGAATTCCGCATGAAATGTGACAGCATCGCTGTGTGGATACAGAAGCATTTTACAGAGAAAACACATATTGCTCTCGTGGGCGCTACATCAATGGAATATCTCAGCGCATGGTTCGGAGTACAGTGCAGCTGCAATGTGTCTGTTCCCCTGGATACAAACAATAACCCTGAAAATATAGCTGATGAAATATTCCGCTCTGACAGTAAAATGGTTTTCCTGGATGATAAACACGTCAAGGATATTCCGCTCTTCAAGGAGCGCTGTCCTCAGGTTGAGTATTATGTTCACCTGCAGAAGCCTGAGGAAGGTATGCTTTTCCTCGGAGATATGATCAGTGAGGGCGAAGGTCAGACTCCTTCCGGTGATGTCACCGAAAACGATCTTGCGGCTATTCTTTTTACATCTGGTACAACAGGCATAAGCAAGGGAGTAATGCTTTCTCACGGTAATTTTATTGACAATACTACCTGCTGCCCGGAGGATGATTTCCACGGTATGTCTGTACTTACAGTACTGCCCATACACCATGTTTTCTGCTTTACTATTGATATTCTTCACAGCCTTTGGTGCGGAATGACGGTGTGTGTGAATGATTCTCTTTTCCATATTGCAAAGAATCTTAAGCTGTTTCAGCCTGAATACTGTACCTTCGTTCCTATGATCGCTTCTACGATCCTGGGAAAGATGCAGCAGGCTGCAAAGAGAATTCCCTTTAAAAAGATGGTTGCCCATGAGGTATTCGGCAAGAAGCTGGTTGCAATATTCTCCGGCGGCGCTTATCTCAGCCCTGATATTATCAAGGGCTATAAAGATTTTGGTATAGATATTGCTCAGGGCTACGGTATGACGGAATGTTCACCGAGAATCTGTACCGGTGTTGTGAACTGTCCCAAGCCTGATTCTGTAGGCAGGATAGTAAACGGCTGTGAGGTCAAGACAGTTGACGGCGAGATCTGGGTAAGAAGTAAGTCTGTAATGCAGGGCTACTATAAAAACCCGGAGGAAACTGCCAATACTCTTACGGAAGACGGATGGCTTAAAACAGGAGATCTTGGTCATAAGGATGATGACGGCTATCTGTACATAACAGGAAGAAAGAAGAATCTTATTATACTTTCCAATGGCGAAAATGTTTCACCTGAGGAAATTGAAAACAAGTTTGCATCCTTCCGTGCTATCAAGGAAATTGTAGTATATGATGAAAATCAGGTTATAACAGCCCAGATTTTCCCGGATCCGGATTACAAGTCAAAGGATATTCAGGCAGAGATACGCAAAAAGGTAGACGAGGTCAATGACACATTCCAGCCTGCTAAGCGCATTGTGAATGTAATATTCCGTGACAAGGAATTTGTAAAGACCGCATCCAGAAAGATTATTCGTGCAAGGATCAATGAATAACTGATATGCAGCCGAATTTGATTATATCTGCAGCGCTGAATCTGCTGAGCTTTCTTATGACTTGCATGGGAATTGTTGTATTGATGAATAACAAGGACAATGATAAGCTGCTGGAAGGAAATGGCCTGAGTGCTTTGAAATTCTTCACGGTTCAGTCGAATCTTCTCTATGGATTCTATGCCGGGGTATTTGCTGTATGTGAACTGGTATACGGTTCATCAGATGCAGTGCCTGAGATTCTGTATGTTCTGAAATATGTTTTTACAGTGGGCGTTACCTTGACTATTCTGACGGTGATATTGTATCTGGCTCCGGTAGTTGAAGGCTCGTATCCTCCGCTTTTCAGAGGTGCGAATCTGTATTTTCATTTGCTTATTCCGGTGCTTGCCATTATATCATTCAGCTTCTTTGAAAGGGGCAGTCATATCAGTCTGCCGCAGGTTTTTCTGGGAATGATACCCTTCTCATTCTATTTGGTTTATTATGCTGTCAATTCCCTTTCTCATGCTGAAAACGGACAGGTTCCCGAGAAATATGACTGGTATCGTTTTCTGTCGGGTGGAACAAAAAAGGCAGTTATTCCCATAGTTGTAATGATTGCAGCAGTAACTGTAATATGCTTTGGTTTATGGCTGATAAATCTCATATAACTGTTATTGCTTGCTATTTGGTTTTGTCTGTGTTATAATAAATGTATAAAATTTATTGAAAGTATGATCCCCGATGGCATTTGGTGTAAAGGTTAAAACGGTAAAATTAGCAAATAAGTATAGTCTTGAATCTCTTTATGAGGCAATCAAGGACAAGGAATTTACAGCTGGCAAACCTCAGTGGACAAAGCATGGATTTGCATATATCATTACATTTCCTGCTCTTGACAGCCACAATCAGGTATGGATAGTAAATGCAGGCTTTGGCAAGGAAACAAATAAGTTTTCCATCCAGAAGGCTGAAGCTGCAGGATTAGATAATATGGCTTCAAATGCAATTATGGGAGGTCTTACAAGAGGAATATCCAATTTGCAGGGCTCTTTTAGCGAAAACACAAAGAAGTGTGAACAATTCGTAGTTGCAACTGCCAAGGAACTCAGCGAGATGGGACTTTGATGTTTTATAAACTGAATTAATAATTAAAACAGGGCTGCTGTGTCCGGGTATAGTACCCGGCTCAGCGGCCCTTTCTTGAAGTTTTCTCCATTTTAAATCCCTTTTCCTTATCTCACCCCTTCGTGGGACAGGTTTTGAACGCTTTTCTCTGGTGCGAAGCGTCAACTGTGGTTTGTGTTTGTAAGACAGTTGCTGACTCCCTGTTCTGACTAGCAGCGTAAGTCTAAGCAAACCAAGCAATCACAGCAGCATCGCGGGCAGCCAATCAGTCAGGCGCATTAAGAGCGTAACG
>ONDB01000090.1 GCA_900316485.1 uncultured Eubacteriales bacterium | reverse complement strand
CTCTTTCTACAAATTGTATTATCCTTCTTCCCTTTTTTCCCATTCTTACTTTATTTCACTAAAGAATTATTACTGTCTGTTGATTTTTGGTCAGACTATTTATTATATATATTCAAACTTTTACAATAAATATTTTATCGCTTTATGTAATTCCTTTAATAGGTTCAAAACATCAAGCCGATATCATTACAAAATACTTTTGGTGTTCCATTGATAACAACTATTTTCTGAGATCAATTAATTCTGTCAATAAAAAAACATTATTACGTTCAAATACTCATTCATACACATTAATACCGTAAAGCAGTGAAGGGCGCCGTCGCGTGGTTGAAAAAAGCACTTCAATGTAATATAATTGTTATGAAATTATGATTTCGAAAGGATGGTTTTATGGAAATCAGAAAAATCAGCTGTACTGAAATAACTGCAGCTGTAAAGAAGCTTTATATGGATATGAATTATTATATCGGTGATGATATAATGTCGGCACTTGAAACCGCACACAGCAGCGAAGAATCTGAAATCGGAAAAAGTGTACTGTCTCAGCTTATAGAAAACAATAAAATTGCTGCAGCAGAAGAAGTGCCCATCTGTCAGGATACCGGTATGGCTGTGCTTTTCATCGAATACGGTGAAAGAATCGTTATCGAGGACGGCAGCTTTGAGCAGGCTGTTCAGGAAGGTGTCAGACAGGCATATATTGACGGCTATCTCAGAAAATCCGTTGTTGATGACCCTGTCTTCGACAGAATAAATACAAAGGATAATACTCCTGCAATAATCTATACCAATATTGTACCGGGTGATAAGATAAAGATCCTTGCCGGATGCAAGGGCTTCGGCAGTGAAAATATGTCTGCAATTAAAATGCTTACTCCTTCTGCAGGAGTTGAAGGGGTAAAGCAGTTTATCCTGGATGCTGTACGTTATGCCGGACCCAACCCCTGTCCCCCTATAGTTGTAGGCGTTGGTATCGGCGGTACTTTTGAAAAGGCTGCAATGCTTGCAAAAAAAGCTACCCTGCGTCCTATTGATACAGACAATCCTGACGAGCGTTATGCAGAGCTTGAAAAAGAGCTTCTTACTGAAATAAACAAAATGGGCTTCGGACCTGCAGGACTTGGCGGCAAAAATACCGCTCTCGGAGTAAACATAGAATATTACCCGACTCATATTGCAGGAATGCCTGTTGCAGTAAATATCTGCTGCCATGCTGCAAGACATAAATCGACCGTTATTTAAGGAGGATAACCATGACTAAGAAAATAACACTGCCTCTGAGTGATGAAGCAATAAAAGATCTTAAAGCCGGCGACAGCGTTCTCATTACCGGTTCAATGCTGACAGGCAGAGACGCTGCTCACAAAAGACTTTTTGAACTAATAGAAAAAGGTGAACCACTGCCCGTTGATATTGACGGTGAAATCATATATTATGTAGGTCCTGCACCGGCAAAACCTGGTCACGCTGTTGGTCCTGCCGGTCCTACTTCCAGCTATCGTATGGACAAATACACTCCTGCCCTTCTTGACCGCGGTCTGAAAGGCATGATCGGCAAAGGCAAGCGCAGCAAAGAAGTTGTTGATTCCATGATCAGAAACGGCTGCGTATATTTTGCTGCAATCGGCGGTGCAGCTGCACTTATCTCAGGAAGCATTAAAAAAATCGATACCCTTGCCTATGAGGATCTGGGAACAGAAGCAATTTATCGTTTCTATGTAGAGGATTTCCCTGCAATAGTTGCAATTGATTCACAGGGAAACAGCGTTTTGGTAGAGTCCTGATAGATATTTGATAAATTAATCAGGAGGCTCACATGAAAAACAGAAGATGCATCATCATAGGATCCTCACCCGAAACCGGGATTGATACTATCCGCAGATATATTAATGAAAACGATTTTATTGCCTGTGCTGACGGCGGTCATATCTATGCTGAAAAACTGGGGATTACTCCCGGACTTATAGCAGGAGATTTTGATTCAAGCCAGAAGCCCTGCAATACCAGTGCCAGAGTGATATCACTTCCTGTGCGCAAGGACGACACTGATACGGTTTATCTTGTGCGTGAATGTGTTGCCATGGGTTTTGAGGAATTTCTGCTTTTCGGAATGACAGGCGGACGCTTTGACCATACACTTGCAAACCTTTGCGTATTATACGATCTTTCAAGGCAGGGAAAAACAGCATATATGATAGACAAAAACAGTCTTACCCGTGTTTTATGCACAGGTAAGACTGTAATTGAAAGCAGAAAAGGCTGCGGCTTCGGGATATTCCCCTTTGCCTGTGAAGACATACAGCTAAGCCTTTCGGGCTTTGAATATGAACTGACCGGCGGAAAGCTCAGCGCAGGTCATCCTGTAGGGGTAAGCAATACAATAACATCGGAAAGAGCGGTTATTGATATCATTTCAGGCTCTGCTGTAATTGTTATCAATATATAAGGATTATCTTGTGTACTGATCTTTTACAGCATTTTGCGGACAAGCGGTATTTTCTTAAGCACAAATGTTGTTAAAACAGAAGCCGCAACTACAACTGCCCACAAACCAACAGTAACTATAACCGGCTCAAATTTAAAGGGATTCAGCTTAATCAGCTTATAGATAACATTTATCCAGAGCATATGCAGGATATATACACCAAAGGAACAGCTGCTGAGAAGCTGTGCGAATTTAGAAACACCCTTTTCCTGCATTTTTTCTTCGTTGTTTTTAAACAGTGCGAAAAGTGCTGCTGACAAAGCTGCCACAATGATCGAATCATATTCAACCAGTATTTTTGTCGGCAAATCAAAAACAGTATATGCTACCTGTGATGCAATTATGATAAGAGATGAAACTGCAATAATCACAATTGCTGCTTTGGAGCTGATACGCAGCTTTTTGCTGTCTATCCAGTAGCCCACAAGCATATAAAAACAGTATGCGCTGCTGAACGGAAGCTCCACTCCGAAGCTGAATTTGAGATAATATTTTACAATCGGAAGAACGCAGAGGAAGAGAACTCCTACAATAAGGAAAAATTTCATTTCGTCATCACCGAAATGCTTAACTATTGCTCTCATAACAGGTATCATAAGCATTGCGCCCATCAGAGCGTACATATACCACATATGATCCCACGTATTTCCTGAAAGCATATTTACAAAGCTGTCCCAGAACATTACAAGCTTTATTGATTTTGTATTGAAGAATTGTTCCAGGAATGCAAATGCCCAGCCGAAAACAACAATTACCGCCGCATACTTCAGTATATAGCGTGTACACAGTTTTTTTATCGGCATTTCCTTTGCAGGATTCAGCATCAGTGCTCCTGAAATCATAAAAAACACAGGCACTGCAAAATGCAGAAGACCTCTCAGGCAATATGTCAGCACATAGTAGTAACCCTGTTTCTGGTCAAAAGTATTGACAGCTGCCAGAAAAATATGGATACCCACAACGCTAAGCATCGCCATTATTCTCAGACGTTCAATATAGACCTTTCTTGCTGTACTTATTTTAAACACATCCTTTTCCGTTCCTGCTTTCATCCACATGACAGCAGGAGCTTTTTTCTCCGTCGGTTCACACTATCATTCTTCCCAACCAAATTATATAGC
Source organism: uncultured Eubacteriales bacterium (assembly GCA_900316485.1). Lineage (GTDB taxonomy): Bacteria > Bacillota > Clostridia > Oscillospirales > Acutalibacteraceae > UBA1213. The sequence goes on along the minus strand of ONDB01000090.1, from coordinate 13,490 downwards.
CTCACCACCATTTTGTCAACCGGCGCCCGGCCAGCGAGCCGCCAGCGTGACGCTGGACCCGTAACGCGCCGGCGAGCCGCCGGTGCCGTAACGCGATGGTGTCGCTTCACTGCGTTACGCTCTATATACGCCTGACTGTCTGGCTGCCCGCGGTGCTGCTGTAATTACTAAGTTTACTTTCATTTACGCTGCTAGTCAGAGCAGAGAGTCAATAATTGTCTCGCGAACAATAAACCACAGTTGACGCTTCGCACCAGAGAAAAAGTTCAACACCTGCCCAAAGCGCTTATTTCTGAATGCTGCCATATATTCTCCGCTGTCAGAGAATAATGCAGATTAGTCCGTTGCAGCCTTCGTTTATTATCCGCTCTATTGTTTCCCTGACTTTGCCCCTTGCATCAGACGGCATACGGTACAGCTTGTTGTGCAGACCTTCACTGACAAGCTCGTGAAGCGACTTTCCGAAAATATTTGAATCCCATATTTTCAGCGGATCTTCCTCGAATTCCTTCATAAGGTATTCTACAAGCTCCTGGGATTGCTGCTCTGAACCTACTATGGGCGTTATTTCTGTCTTGATGGTGGTTTTCATCATGTGAATACTGGGTGCATTTGCCCTCAGTCTTATGCCGTAGCGTCCACCCTGCCTGATTATCTCAGGTTCTTCAAGAGTAAGCTCGTCAGTAGAGGGCATAACTATTCCGTAACCCGTTTCATCAACATCGTTGTATGCATCAATAACACGCTCGAATTGCTTTTTCATCCTGGAAAGCTCCATCATCGAATCCAGCAGACCGCCTTCATCCTTGATATCAAGTCCTGTTTTTTCTCCCAGCACCCTGTAGAACAATGACCCGTCCAGCTCAACGGCTACTCTAGCTCTGCCTGTACCCAGGTCAGCACTTGTAGTCTTTGCATCTGTAATGTATTCACATTCCCTTATACGGTCGGCAATATCTGCCACCTCTTTAATTTTCTGTGCATTCCGAGCTGCTGACTGGATAACTCCGAATACAGCGCTTCTCAGCCAGTGTTCCTGCTCCAGAGAGGATACCCACTTAGGCATATCCACTTTTATTTCCTTAACCGGAAATTCAAAAAGAACCCGTGCAAGGATACGCTTTATTTCGTTTTCGTCAAGATCCATACAGCTGACCGGCTCTACAGGAACACCGTATTTCCGGCTCATTTCAGCTGCAAGCTCCAGCGTACTTTTGGACTGGGGTTCGGTAGAATTCAGCAGAACTATAAATGGTTTATTGATTTCCCTGAGTTCATCAATAACACGCTGCTCTGCTTCGGCATATTCCTCTCTGTCGATATCGCTGATGCTGCCGTCTGTGGTCACAACAAGACCTATTGTAGAATGGTCGGTTATAACTTTTTTTGTACCCAGCTCTGCAGCCATATTGAAAGGTATGGCTTCATCGAACCAGGGAGTCTTAACCATTCTCGGCGCTTCATCCTCAATGTAGCCAATTGCACTGGGTACAATGTAACCTACACAGTCTATCATCCGTACACGAAAGCCTGAAATGCCGTCTAAACTGACCTCCACTGCATCCTCGGGAATAAATTTCGGCTCGGTAGTCATTATTGTACGCCCAGCCGAGGACTGGGGCAGCTCGTCGGTAGCCCTTTCACGCCGTGTTTCATTTTCTATATTAGGGATAACCAGCGTATCCATAAAACGCTTAATAAATGTAGACTTACCTGTCCGGACAGGACCCACTACGCCAAGATAGATATCCCCGCCCGTCCTCTTGGCTATATCACTGTATATATTGATGCCGTCCATAAAAGCATTGCCTCCTTTTTCTGCTGACCGCAGTGTTACTGCATAGGTATCAGCACCATACTGCGCGCCTGAATAATATCATCTGTCAGTGAGTTTTCAAGTCTGACCGCTTCAACAGAGGTGCAGTACCTCCTGGCGATATCCCACAGACTTTCATTTTTATCTGCATAATATATGGTAAGCGCCGCAGTCTTATCCTTTTCCCTTCTCTTTTCCTCATTTGCTGACGCATCATTTATGCATCTTACACTGCGGCTTTCATAAACTGCTCCGGAAAGCCTTAAATCCACCTTGAATTCCACATTGTTATCGTCGGTTATGCGGAAGCTTATTCCACTGACGCAAAGATCAGTCCTGACAGAGGGCTTGCAGTCCGAATCCGCCTCATCCGGCACAAAGGAGAAATCTACCGTTTTATCTGTACAGAATGGTACTCCCTCACTGTCAAGAGCCAGCATACAAAGATTCATTTTTCCTCTTATGCTTATTTTTCCGCTGTCATTATCGGCAATCGAGCTGATGCTTTCACACCACAGGTCTATCACTCTTGTTATTCCGCTGCCGTCTGTATTGATATTCCCTGTTATGCTCTGAGTCATATCACACAGGGATGCAAGACGCATAAAGCTTTCTGTCCTGTATCCGGTTTCAAGCTCATATTCAGTGGAATAGGCGTCATCAATAATAACTATCTCCCTGTCCTCAAAAGCCCTGACACAGGCGCAGAGCCTTGCATCCAGATTAAGCAGGGTGCTTCCCTCGTCAAATTCGGATTTCAGGGAAATATCATAGCTCATAACGTCAACGCTGATATCATTTACCGTACCCTCATCTATGCCCGGTACGTCTATTATCTGGCTGACAGGAATATTGAAGCTCATAGTATCCTGTGAACCGCTTTCAATATCCGTAATATAAAGCACCTTGAGAACCGCTTCGCCCTTCAGCATAAGCTTGTTTTCGATTGCCCTGCTGTCATCAGGTATAAAGCTCAGCTCGCTCCTCAGTATCATTTCCGGGCTGCCCTTGCCTTTGCCTATATCAAGTACTTCGCTCAGGGTAAACTGCTGATTTGCACAGCCTTTAAGTGTACTGATTTTTTCGCTGTGGCACTGCTGCTCGATATCGCTGCCGTCAATAGATGTGCAGTATTGCTTTTCTTCTGCTCTGCATACCTTTGCAAGAACTGAAAACGCTCCGTGTATATCAAGCTTTCTCGGACTCACTGCACGGCAGTTGAGATATTCCGTCCTCAGGCGTACACGGCAGAATCTGTCGGGCTGTGCACTTTTCAGCGTAAAAGAGCAGGAAAACGGTCTTGTATGCTCGCAAAGTCTTACAGCCTGCTTTTTGCTGTCAAGATAGTACAGTCTTACAGTCACATTGCCGTCAACATCAAGCCTGTCGCCGGTAATTACACCCGATGTTATCCCGGGACATATTCGGCATTTAAGTATTCTCTCTATATCCGGACAGTAATCAGGCAGACTAAGCTCGATATCCACCGGCTGCTCGGAGGCACCCTCAAAGTCAGTTTCGCATATCCGGCATTTTTCCTTTTTTAATGTATACTCCATATGATTTCCTCCTTACAATCGGGAATCGAAGGGATACACCCACTTGTCCGGCATATCCCGGGGTTCATACAATCAATTTATATTAATCCGGATTTCATTTTATGATAAATTTTCCAGCATTATCAGGCATAAGACTATTGTAAAGCAAAAAACTTTATATTAAGTTTTAGACTTTACAATGGTCAGTGCTGCCTGAAATATACATTCATGACGAAATGCACTAAAATGATAATAGTTTTTTGTATGCGATTTGGTTACAAAAATGATAAATTTATATTTATTTTATCAGTAAAAAATGCTATAATATATGTTAAATTCGGTTATACTGCAGTATTGTTTGTAAGCTCTTCTGTACTTTTTGCATGGATACAGATCTACCCCGGGTTGCTGTACCGTGGGTTTTCGTCTGCCCGGAAAAAGCCGGAAGCAGCATTCAGAACCACAGCAGTAAATTTTTGACCGGATAATCTCAGCCGGAAATAAAACCATTATTTCATTCAAAAAATGAATTATGTATTGTTTCTCAGGCCGGGAAAAATATAATAAAGGAGAATCACTATGAAGGCAAAAACACTTTCCAAACGTATTCTTGCCGTTCTTCTGACCATGGTGCTTGTTATCGGATGCTTCGCCCTTCCCGGTGTCTTTGCAGATGCTGCAGGCGAAACAATTGTCAACATCCACTATCTCAGAGATGACGGTGCGTACGGTGATTGGGATGTATGGGCCTGGGCTGAAGGTCTCAGCGGTTCTGCATACTCTTTTGTGGACAACGGTGATCCTGATGGTGCAGTTGCTAGTATTACCATCGCAGAAGATACTCCATCACTGGGCTTCATTGTAAGAAAGCCTGACTGGAGCGCAAAGGATCCTGACGGCGACCGTTCAGTTGATCTTTCTGCAGTAGTCAGCGGTACAGTTGACGTATACTGCAAGGCAGGTTCCGCTCTTAAGGACTACACAGTAAACTATGACAATGCTGTGCTTGGTCTTAAGCTCAAGAGTGCAGAAGCTACATCTCATTCAATAATTAACTATCAGCTTACTAATGCACCTGATTTCGATGTAACAGATCAGAGCTTCACAATCACATCACTGGGCGGAGAAGAGCTGGTTATATCCTCAGTTCTTGCAAACGGAACAACAGGTGAGATCAGACTTGCTGACGACCAGTATATTGATTACACAAAGACATATTACGTAACATTCCTTGATACAAAGGTAAAGCTCGTTACTCCTGACTATTTCTCAAGCAGCGAGTTTGAGGATCAGTACACCTACACAGGCGACGATCTCGGTGTTACATTCACAGGCGGCAGCACAAACTTCCGTGTATGGGCTCCTACAGCTGAAAAAGTAGAGGTTAATATCTACAGCGCAGGCAACGGCGGCAGTGCTGAGCAGACAGTTGAAATGACAAAGGCTGAAAAGGGTACATGGGTACTTTCAGCAAACGGTAATCTCAGCGGTAAGTATTATACATACAATGCTTATTTTGACGGCGTTACAAACAAGGATATCGTAGATCCCTATGCAAGATCAGTCGGAGTCAACGGCAAAAGAGGTATGATCCTTGATCTTGATACAACAGATCCTGACGGCTGGAACAGCGACAGCCATCTGACATATGCAAATCCTGCAGATCTTGAAATCTATGAAGTTCATGTAAGAGATTTCTCAGTAGATCCCGACAGCGGTATCAAAAACAAGGGCAAATATCTTGCATTCACAGAAAACGGAACAACTACTTCCAAGGGCGTAAAGACAGGTGTGGATCATCTTGTTGACCTTGGCGTAAATGCAGTGCATATTCTCCCCTCCTATGACTACGGTTCAGTTGATGAAACAAAGCTTGACAAGGCTCAGTTCAACTGGGGTTATGACCCGGTTAACTACAACGCTCCCGAGGGCTCATATTCAACAGATCCCTACAACGGCGAAGTAAGAGTAAAAGAGTACAAGCAGATGGTAAAGGCACTCCACGATGCTGGTATCAGCGTTATCATGGATGTTGTTTACAACCATACTTACAATACTGATTATTGCTTCAACAAGTTGGTTCCCGGCTACTTCTACAGACCCGGTCAGAATACTTCAGGCTGCGGCAATGACGTAGCAAGTGAGCGCAGCATGGTTAGCAAGTTCATCATTGATTCAGTTAAGTACTGGGCAGATGAATATCACCTTGACGGCTTCCGTTTCGACCTCATGGGTATCCTTGATGTTGATACAATGAACGGTGTTCGTAAAGCAGTTGATACTGTTAACAGCGATATCTTCATCTACGGCGAAGGCTGGAACAGGAACAGCACCCCCACAAAGTCCGGCGTTGAGATGGCTAACTACCTCAATTGCGACAAGACTCCCAGAATCGCTTACTTCAGCGACACAATCCGCGATATGGTTAAGGGCAGCGTATTCGATGCAGAAGAAAAAGGTTATATCAACGGCGAAAGCAAGCACTATAAGGCAATCGTTAATGCTGTACACTATACAAACAAGTGGTGTCCCTCACCTTCACAGATCATCAACTATGCAGACTGCCACGATAATCTGACACTCTGGGATAAGATCAGATCTTCAAATCCTGATGACAGCGAAGCAGATCAGATCCGTCAGAACAATCTTGGCGCACTTATCATTCAGACTGCTCAGGGTGTTCCCTTCATGATGAGCGGTGAGGAATTCCTCAGAACAAAGACTAAGTCAGACGGAACATTTGATCACAACTCCTATGCTTCACCTGACTCTGTAAACCAGCTTGACTACAACAGAGTTGACCAGTACAACAGCGTATACAACTACTACAAGGGTCTTATCGCATTCAGAAAGGCTCATCCTGCACTCAGAGTTTCTGATAAGGAAACTGCAGACAGCATCTTCAATTCTTATCTTGACAACACTGAGAAGGGCGTAGCTGCATTCACAATCGAAGGCAAGAACGTTCCCGGCGAAAAGGCAGAGCGTTTCCTCGTTGTTTACAACCCGCTTTCAACTGATACAAAGGTTACTCTCCCCGCAGGCGAGTGGATATCTTATGTAGATTCAGAGTTTGCAGGCGATCAGCCTCTTACAGCATTTGAAGGCGAAGTTACTGTTCCCCGCATCTCAGGTATGGTTCTCGTACAGGGCTATACTCCTGAACCTGTTTCAGTTGAGACAATTCTCAAGGACGTTGACGGCTCAGGCATCGAGGCAAAAGTAAATACAGAGCTTCCCTCAGACGTTTCTATCAAGGTTACATCTGTTGATACTTCAACAGTAAAGGTTCCTGATCATGTAGTTAACGCTGCATACAAGGTAGAACTTCTCCGCAACGGTGCTCCTTACGAGACAGACGGTCTGGTATTTACACTTTCCATTCCTTCTGACAAGGCTGGAATGCATATTGTTGAGGTTCTCGCAGACGGTACAGTCAAGGAGATCACTTCTCAGTATGTTGACGGCAAGTATGTATTCACAACCGATCATTTCGGTAACATCTTCGCTGTAACAGATGATATCAAGAAAGAGTCTTCCGAACAGTCCAAGGATTCAAAGGAAACATCTTCCGAGACTTCAAAGAATACTCAGACATCTTCTTCAACAACTGCAGCAGCATCTACTGTTGATACAGTAACAACAGAGGATTCACTTCCTGTTACACTGTTTATCGTAATTTCAGTTTGCGCAGCATTCGTTCTTCTGATCGCACTCAGAAAGAGAAAGACAAACTGATAAAAAACAAGAGCTGAAATAATCTCTTGAAACAAAGCAAAGGCCGATGAATCAATTCTGGTTCATCGGCTTTTTTTACTAAAAAAAACTGTCCCGGATTCGTATTTTACAGCATATGGAAGAAATTGCAAAAGCTGATTGTATCAGTTTTTGAAGTATGTTATAATGATTTTTGTCAAAGAATGCGAAGGTCTGTCCTTTGCATTCCTGCAGAAATTGTTTATCCGGCTGAAAAAAGAAGCAGTCTGAGGGACAGCCTTTATCAGCTAAGTTTATATGTAAAAGAGGTTAATTTATGGCAAAAAGAGAAAACTTGAGAAATATCGCTATCATTGCTCACGTTGACCACGGCAAGACAACACTCGTGGATCAGCTCCTTCTCCAGAGCGGTATTTTCAGACAGAACGAAGCTGTTGCCGAAAGAGTAATGGATTCCAATGACCTGGAAAGAGAACGAGGAATTACTATTCTTTCAAAAAACACTGCCGTTATGTATAAGGATACGAAAATCAATATTGTTGATACCCCCGGCCATGCTGATTTCGGCGGCGAGGTTGAGCGTATTCTTATGATGGTTGACGGTGTTCTTCTTCTTGTAGATGCCTTCGAGGGCTGTATGCCCCAGACAAGATTTGTTCTCAAAAAGGCTCTCGGCCTTGGAAAGAAGCCCCTTGTCGTTGTAAATAAAATCGACCGTCCCGGCGCACGTCCAGAGGAAGTCGTTGATGAGGTGCTTGACCTCTTTATCGAGCTTGGTGCAGATGATGACCAGCTTGAATTCCCCGTTGTATATGCATCCGGAAGGGACGGCTACGCAAGCCTTGACCCCCACACTCCCGGAACAGATATGCAGCCTCTTTTTGAAAAAATACTTGAAGAGATACCTGCTCCCGAGGGAGATACAGACGGTCCCCTTCAGCTTCTTTTCTCCAATATCGACTATGATGATTATGTAGGCAGAATCGGTATCGGCAGAGTCGAAAGAGGAAGCTGTAAGGCAGGTCAGAATGTTATTCTCTGTCATAATGACGGTACCTGCAAAAATGCAAAGATAACTAAGCTTTACCAGTTTGAAGGCCTTAAAAGAGTTGACGCTGAAAAGGCTGAGCTTGGCGATATCGTTGCTGTATCAGGTATCACTGACCTCAATATCGGCGAAACAGCCTGTGATATTGAGCATCCGGAGCCGCTTCCCTTTGTAAAGATAGACGATCCTACGGTTTCTATGCTGTTTATGGTAAATAACAGCCCCTTTGCAGGCAAGGAAGGCAAATACGTTACATCAAGAAATATCCGTGAGCGCCTTTTCAAAGAGGTAGAAACAAATGTTGCCATGAGAGTTGAGGAAACAGATTCTGCTGATACATTCAAGGTTTCAGGCAGAGGCGAACTTCATCTTTCTATTCTTATCGAAACAATGCGCAGACAGAACTATGAATTCCAGGTATCACGCCCCAAGGTAATCCTCAAGGAAATTGACGGCGTTACTATGGAGCCTATGGAGCTTCTGGCTGTTGAGGTGCCGGATAATTATGTCGGCGCAGTAATGGAAAAGCTGGGCTCAAGAAAAGCTGAGCTTGTAAATATGACTCCCAAGGAATCAGGAACTACTCAGATAGAATTCAGAATTCCTGCAAGAGGTCTTATGGGCTATCGTCCAGAATTCCTTACAGACACCAACGGCAACGGTATTATGAACAGCATTTTTGACGGATACGAGCCGTATAAGGGCGATATCGCCACAAGAACACAGGGCAGTCTTATTGCCCATGAAACAGGTACTGCAACCGGATACGGTCTTTTCGCCGCACAGGACAGAGGCAGACTCTTTATCGGTCCCGGCGTTGAAGTATACGAGGGTATGATAGTCGGCTCCAACCCCAAGAATGAGGATATGACAGTCAATGTATGCAAAAAGAAGCATATTACTAATACCCGTGCTTCAGGCTCAGACGAAGCTCTGAAGCTTACTCCGCCCACTACCCTCAGCCTTGAGCAGTCACTTGAATTCATTGCTGATGACGAGCTTGTAGAGGTTACTCCCCTTTCAGTACGAATGCGTAAGACTATACTCAATAAGGAACAGCGCATGAAAGCTCAGAGCAAAGGCGGCTGATAATGAATTACGTAGTTTTCGACCTGGAATGGAACGGCTGCTTTTCAAGCAGGCTTCATTCACATATCAATGAAATAATCGAATTCGGTGCAGTAAAGCTCAATGAAAGCATGGAGATTACAGGCAGATTCAGCTGTCTTATCCGTCCTGTGATATCCACAAGACTTGCTTCTACAGTAAGGACACTGACTTCCCTTTCATATGAGCAGATAAAAAAGGGTGTACCGTTTGAATACGGACTCAACAAATTCCGTAAATTTGCCGAAGGCTGTGTACTCATGACCTGGAGCACCACGGATATTGATACTCTTGTGAACAATCTGAGATATCACAAACGACTTGAAACCATACCCTTTATGAAAAAATATGTTGATTTGCAGCTTTATTGTCATGATATGCTGGGATTAAGCGGAAAGAATGCGCTTGGACTGCAGACCGCTGCAGATATCCTGGGACTTGATACAGATAATATCCCCCATCACCGCGCGCTGGGGGACAGTATCATTACGGCCATGTGTCTGCAAAGACTTTTTCACCGGGCTGCACTTGAATCATACACAGAAAACTGCGGCAGCGAATTTTACAAAAAGCTTTTCTTCCGCACTATGACTATCGAAAAACTGGACAGCGAGTACACAAACCTCAGAGGCATTTTCTTTAATTGTCCCGAATGCGGCGGCAGAGCACGGCGCAAAGGAAAGTGGAAAGAAAAATTCAAGGGCTTTGGTGCACCCTTTGTATGCAGGCACTGCGGATATGAATTTATCGGCAGTGCATCAATAAAAAGGAAATACGACAGCACCCTTATATCAAAGAAGGTAGTCAGATATTACCACCCGTCAGAAGAATTACAGGAAAACACGGAAAAAAATACAGAAAACGGGAATTTACCGTTAAGATAATGAATTATACATGATAATAAAATTAAAAAGCAAGCCGATGAATAGTTTGGTTCATCGGCTTTTTATTATTTAATATATATATATGCTTATGATGATATTATTTCAGACTCACTCAAACAGGGGAGTTGAAAAATACCTTTCAGCTGTATCCGGCAGTATGGTTACTACCGTTTTGCCCTCGCCTAATTTTTCCGCCAGCTTCAGAGCAGCGGCTACATTGGTTCCGCTTGAAATACCGCACATAATGCCTTCCAGACTTGCAAGCTGTTTAGCTGTATTTATTGCATCCTCGTCCGTAACTATGTGAATATGGTCATATATTTCTCTGTTGAGTATAGTAGGGATAATACCGTCGCCTATTCCCATCTGCAGATGAGTTCCAATGGTTCCGCCTGCAAGTATAGCAGCGTGTTCCGGCTCAACTGCCCATATCTCCATGTCAGGATACTGCTTTTTAAGCGTTTCACCTATTCCGGTAATTGTGCCGCCGGTTCCGATACCTGAGCAGAAACCGTCGATTTTTCCTGCGGTCTGCTCCAGTATTTCAAGAGCGGTATAATATTTATGTGCAAAGGTATTGTTTTCATTCTCAAACTGCTGAGGAACAAACACTCTCGGATCCTTTGCAGCCATTTCCATTGCTGTATCAAGGCATTTCTGTATGCATTTGCCTATATCCCCGTCATCATGTATTAGAATCACCTCTGCACCGTAATGTCGGACAAGCTTTCTTCTTTCTTCGCTGACAGAATCGGGCATAATGATTATTGTCTTATATCCGCGCACTGCTCCCACCAGAGAAAGACCTATTCCCTGGTTTCCGCTTGTAGGTTCAACAATTATTGTATCGGGACGGATTTTACCTTCTTTTTCCGCATTCTTTATCATATTATATGCAGTCCTTGTCTTTATTGAGCCGCCCACATTAAGACCTTCAAATTTCACAAGTATCTCAGCATTTCCAGGCTTATTCATACGATTAAGCCTTATCATAGGAGTATGTCCCATTGCTTCAAGAATATTGTTATATATCATCACGAAACTCCTTTATTAACATGATATTTGCATAATCCTCGTATCATTATACCACACAAATACACAAAAATCAAACCCCCGGCGAGCCGCCGGTGCCGCAACGCGATGGCATCGCTTCACTTACGTTACGCTCTTAATGCACCTGACTGATTGGCTGCCCGCGGTGCTGCTGTAATTGCTTGGTTTACTTTTATTTACGCTGCTAGTCAGAACAGGAAGTCAGCAACTGTCTTACGAACACAAACTAAAATTGACGTTCAGCAACAGAGTAAAGCGTTTTAAAACCGCCCTGTGGAGGGGTGAGTTAAGGAAAAGGGTTTTCCTCCTTTCTCCCGTGCCGCAAGGCACGCTTTGCATAAAGCCTGCTCTCCGAATCATACTACAGGAACATAATAAAACCAGCTCCCCGACGGCGAGCCGCTGTACCCTTAGCTCACTTGACTTTTTTATACATAATTTAATTCTCCATCCCCTTTCTCTTCCGCTGGCAGTTGTGGTATAATAGAAACAAATGCAGGCAGTCTGTTTCGCCTGTATGCATATATTAATTAATTTGCTGTGCTGGAAATATTTCATATAATTATCACAGCAGAAAGGAATGTAAAGAAACATGGAAAACTTTCTTGTATTATTCGTAGTACTTATCTCCCTTGTTTGCCTGCTGGGTTTCTTTAACGAAAAGGTAACCAGATTTACTCATGAAATTTCCCTTATGCTTTTCTCTGTAGTGATAGGTATTATTATGCTCGTTGTAGTAACGATTGCTAAGGGCACAACGATTGCTGATGTACTGGGAAAAGCGAATTTCCTGAATATAGAAGGCTTTCTTGTTGACGGAGTGCTGTGCTTTATGCTGTTTGCCGGCGCCTGTCATATGAAGCTGTCCGATTTCAGGATTTTTTCAAGACAGATTTCGGTGCTTGCATTTGTATGCACCCTGCTGGGAGCAGGTTTTTACGGCATGCTGTTCTACGGAGCAGGTATGCTTCTTGGGCTGCCCATTTCACTGCCGGTATGTCTTATGTTCGGCAGCATTGTTGCCCCCACTGACCCGATTGCGGCAACAAGCATTCTGGGAAAATTCGGGCTTCCTAAAAACATTTCCTTCCTTATCCAGGGCGAATCCCTTTTCAATGACGGAGTAGGAGTTGCCCTGTTCGTATGCTTTTCAGGCCTCGTTACGGCTGAATCATCGGCTGGCTTCTTTACAGTAATGCTGAAGGAAATACTCGGAGCAGTTGCCGTAGGTGCTGTTGTTACAATAGTCTGCTTTTTGCTCTATCGTTTTACAAAAAGCAATACCATGGGAATTTTCGTCAGTCTTATGACAGTATCCCTGTCCTATGTTCTCTGTGAATGGCTGGGCTTTTCCGGAGCTATTGCATCCGTTGTATGCGGAATACTCTTCTCTACCCTGCGCTCACGGTTCTGTGAAAATGACGAACCAGAAAAGGTGCATACCTTTGATACATTCTGGGAAACACTTGATGTAATGCTGAATTCCCTGCTTTATGTAATGCTGGGACTAACATTTGTACATATCCTGCAGATGGAGCACGTAATCATCCTTTCGCTGATAGCTATTGCGGCAAACTTCATAGCACGGATAAGCAGTCTTTCCCTGTCGTCAATCTTCATAGGAAAGATACCCGACGGATATGATAAATTCAACTTTATCAAGCTTCTGACCTGGGGCGGACTGAGGGGCGGATTATCCGTAGCCCTTGCCATAAGCACAAAGGAAATGGTGCCTGAGAAAATATACTACATCATTCTCGGCGGAACCTATGCAATTGTATTCTTTACAACGGTTATACAGGGAATGACAATGAAGCCGGTATACGAGCGCATCGACCGTTCAGTGCAGAAAAAGCTTAAATAAACAGCATCTGCCATACAACTCAGGGAAAACGAATGATATTAGTAAATTAGAAAAAGGGTTCACGTCACAGCAAAAAGCGGAAGGATATGATACAATATTTATTCAAATGATAGAAGGGAGCCAGAGGATTAAAAGATGGAAAATGCAAAAAAATTCAGAGGAAAGATAATCTGACAAACAGGATCAGTAACGCAAAGGAGCACAAGCTGAATGAAAAGCAAAAAAAGCACGGTTAAAATCGCAGCCCTGATGATAATTGCAGTGTTTATCCCGATTATTATTACCGGCTGCAAAAGTGAGAATGACAACCGCAATATAGTCTATGAAGATATGAAAACAGCTTTTGAAAAATCAGGCATGCTTTCGGCAAACATCGGATTATTCTCAAAAACGGAAACCGACAGCCAGACCTCATACGCTAACGGCGGCAGCGGCGTTATCTTTGACAAGCGTGACGGAGCAT